>CACYZW010000066.1 GCA_902778995.1 uncultured Eubacteriales bacterium | reverse complement strand
GTTCACGGCGGCCAGCACCAGGTCCTGGAGCATCTCCACGTCGTCGGGGTCCACGGCCTCGGGCTTGATCTCGATGGAGAGCAGCTCCTTCTTGCCGGAAACCTTCACCGTCACCATGCCGCCGCCTGCGCTGGCCTCGTACTCCCGGGCCTCCAGCTCCTCCTGCAGCTTCGTCATCTGCTGCTGCAGCTTCTGGGCCTGCCGGGCCAGGTTCTGCATGTTGCCGCCGCCCATCATGCCGGGAAATCCGCCTCTTGCCATAGTTCGTTACCGTCCTTTCCTGATATGCGTCGTCGATCCGGCGCATCCAAATGCCCGGAATCCCGCGCGTTCGCAAAATATCACAGTATAATTATAGCATAAAAGCCCGGCCTGCGCAAGACGCAAACCGCGCGCAGGCGCGCCCTTTATGGAAATCCAGCCAACGCTGCCCGCAAGGGTCTTCACATCATTGTATTTCAGGCGTTTGCCGCGGACGTTTACGCCGGCCTGCTTGAAAGCGCAACAATTGGATGATACAATATATATTGGGTTTTAATAGGCAAGGAGGGTGAATATGGACGACACCCGCAACAGCGCCGGCTGGGACACGGTCATACGCCCCCGCAAGGGCTGGTTCGACATCGATTTAAAGGGCCTGTGGCGCTACCGCGACCTGATCTGGCTGATGGTGAAGCGCAACTTCACCGTGCTGTACAAGCAGACGATCCTGGGTCCCGCCTGGGTCATCATACAGCCGCTTCTGACCACGCTGGTATTCACGGTGGTATTCGGCAACCTGGCCGGGCTGCCCACCGACGGCGTGCCCAAATTCCTGTTCTACATGGCCGGCAACATCATGTGGCACTTCTTCGCCCAATGCCTGACGGTCACCTCGGAGACCTTCGTCAAGAACAGCAAGCTGTTCGGCAAGGTCTATTTCCCGCGCCTGGTGATGCCCATTTCCACGGTGCTGACGGAGATGATCAACTTCGCGGTGCAGTTCGTGCTGTTCATCATATTTGTCATCATCTACGCCGCCAGGCCCGACAGCGGCGTGCACCCCAACCCGCAGCTGATACTGCTGACGCCGCTGATGCTGATACAGCTCGGCGTGCTGGGGCTGGGCTTCGGCATCATCATATCGGCGCTGACCACGAAATACCGGGACCTTGCCATGCTGGTGAGCTTCGGCGTTCACCTTTGGATGTACGCCACGCCGGTGACCTACTCGGCCTCGATGATCGCGGACAAGTACCCCCAGCTGCTGGGCTGGTACATGCTCAACCCCATCACCCCCATCATCGAGTTGTTCCGCGCCGCCTACCTGGGTGTGCCCCGCTATTCCTACGGCTACAACCTGCTGTCCGTGATCGTGACGGTCGCGGTGTTCATGCTGGGCGTGATACTGTTCTCGCGCACGGAAAAGACGTTTATGGATACGGTTTAGGGACCAGGAATTAGGAACTAGGAACTAGGAATTAGGAACCAGGAATTAGGAATTAGGAACCAGGAATTAGGAACTAGAAATTAGGAATTAGGAATTAGGAACCAGGAACTAGGAACCAGGAACTAGGAACCAGGAATTAGGAACCAGGAACCAGGAATTGGGAACGGGGTGCAAATACCATCGATCCGCTCCATGCAATTCCATAAGATATATCCGAAGGATTCCAACCGTCATTCCCCACTCCCACGCTTCAAGGAAAGGATTTCGACATGGCAAATCACGTTCTCGAGGTGGACGGCGTCTCCAAGGAATACCGCCTGGGCATGATCGGCGGCGGCACGCTGCACGGCGACCTGACCAGCTGGTTTGCCCGCATACGCGGCAAGGAGGACCCCAACGTCAAGATCGGCAAGGAGCACCTGGCCCACAACCAGAAATTCTGGGCGCTGAAGGACGTCACCTTCGGCGTGTCCCAGGGCGACGCCGTGGCGCTGCTGGGGCGCAACGGCGCGGGCAAATCCACGATGCTGAAGCTGATCAGCCGCATCACCGCGCCCACCGAGGGGGAGATCCGCATCCGGGGCCGGGTGGCGAGCCTGCTGGAGATCGGCACGGGCTTTCACCCCGAGCTCAGCGGCCGGGACAACATCTACCTCAACGGCGCGATACTGGGCATGAACCGGGCCGAGACCAGCAGCAAGCTCAAGGAGATCGTGGAATTTTCCGAGATCGCCCCCTTCATCGACACGCCGGTGAAGCGCTATTCCAGCGGCATGTACGTGAAGCTGGCCTTCGCCGTGGCGGCCCACCTGGACCCGGACGTGATGATCTGCGACGAGGTGCTGGCCGTGGGCGACCTGGCCTTCCAGCAGAAGTGCCTGACCAAGATGGCCGACATCGCCCGCAAGGGCAACACGGTGCTCTACGTCAGCCACAACATGCGCACGGTCTCCCAGCTTTGCAACCGGGGGCTGTACCTTGAAAACGGCAGGCTGACCTACGACGGCACCGTGGAGCGGGCCATGGAGCTCTACGGCGGCAGCAGCGCCCGCAGCGTGTCCCGCAACCTGGACGAGGTGCCCCGCACCCGCAACCGGGGCGAGACCATGCGCATGCTGGCCATCGACTTCGAGGACACCCAGTCGCTGGAATACGAGATGGATTCCACCATGGCCTTCAACCTCAAATGCGTGGCCCACATCGCCGAGCCCCGGCTGCGCATCCGGCTGATATTGCAGAACAGCACCGCCACCCCCATCGCCATGACCCAGACCGACCCCTTCGAGGTCGCCGCGGGCGAGACCTTCACCCGCCGCATACGCTTCCCGCTGGACAGCGTCGCGCCCGGGGAATACATACTCAAGATTTCGCTGATCGCCAACAAGCCCGGCGGCATTTCCACCTATTATGACACCATCGTGGATGTCAGCCGCTTCGTGATCGTGGACGACCCCGCCCTCAACGCCGGCTTCGTGTGGCGCGAAAGCCTGTGGGGCGAGATTCGGCTGAAGCCGCTGGAGATGGGATAGGGGAATAAAACTGGCTGTTCACGGAATGTTGTGAGGTTTCCGTGAACAGCCAGTTTTTCAAATCCTTGACGTTCGCCCTGCCCTTCGTTTGAGTTGTTCGGAATTTCCGAACAACTGTATCGGCGTTCAGTTCGCCTCCTCTGCTGCACGTTTTATGGTTCTCGAGGCATTGGTCGGCCTACACGCCAAAGCATCACAGGTCAAAGCGCGCTGGCGCAAGTACCATCGCGACTGCTATAATCTTGCCCAACCTCTTTGGATTGCACACCTTCTTGTTTCTTCTTCCAATTCGCCTTCTGCTTTTATCAGATCGCACATCGTATTTTTATCATTTATCTCCCCTTCTATCATTTCCTTCCATTTTGTTGCAGATATATAATCCATTGGATGGGATAACAGCACTTCTAACTGATTTCAACCGCTGGAAACAGCAAAAATATAACAAATTATTAAATTTGCATCTTGTAGAGATTTTTTAGATTATTTCTGTCCTCCCCCATCGAACACCATAAGGCAAAAGCATGAAATCCATCTGAAAACCGTCTGAAATCCGCCCCGTCCGGCGCGGGGGCCCTTGACAGAACACATGTTCGATGCTATAATCGACACATCGAAAATACCTTGCGAAGACGCATTGCGGAAATTGCGGAACACCCTACGAAAGCATGAGAACGGCGCGGCGCGCTCAAACCGCGCGCCCTTGCTTTCGCAGGGTGTTTTGTCGTCGGGGGAGGTGGTGGCATGGGCGCGGAGCCGGGCGCGCGAACCTGCGTCTGTATCGACCTGAAATCCTACTATGCCTCGGTGGAGTGCGTGGCCCGGGGGCTGGACGGACCCGCTGAAGGCGCGGCTGCTGGTGGCGGACGAGACGCGCTCGGACAACACCATCGTGCTGGCGGTCTCCCCCGCGCTGAAGGCCATCGGCGTGCGCAGCTGCCCCAGGCTGTTCGAGGCGAAGCAGGCCGTCCGGCTGGCCGAGGCGCAGCTTCACCAAAGGCTGCCCTTCATCATCGCGCCGCCCAGGATGGCCGAATACGAGCGGGTGTCCGCCGCCATCTACGGCATCTACCTCAAGTACGTGGCCGTGGAGGACATCCACGTCTACAGCATCGACGAGGTGTTCATGGACGTGACGGCCTACCTGTCCATGTACCGGGATCGGGCGGCCCGCGCCGGCATGGACCCGGCCCACTTCATGGCGCTCACCATCATACGGGACGTGCTGAAATCCACGGGCATCACGGCCACGGCGGGCATCGGGCCGAACCTGTACCTGGCGAAGGTGGGCATGGACATCGTGGCGAAAAAGGCGCCGCCCGACAAGGACGGCGTGCGCATCGCGGAGCTGGACGAGGCGCGCTACAAGCGGCTGCTGTGGCCCGTCAAACCCCTGACCGCCTTCTGGCAGATGGGCGAGGGCAAGACCCGCCGCCTGGCGAAGTACGGCATACTGACCATGGGCGACATCGCCCGGGCCTCCATCGTGGAGGAGGAATTCCTGTACCGGCTGTTCGGCATCGACGCGGAGATACTGATCGACCACGCCTGGGGCATCGAGCCCTGCACCATCGCCGATATCAAGGCCTACCGCCCCAGGGCGCATTCGCTGTCGGTGGGCCAGGTGCTCCCCCGCCCCTACGCCTACGGCGAGGCCCGGGTGGTGTTCGCGGAGATGGCGGAGCAGCTGGCCATGGATCTGGTTTCGAAGGGGCTGGCCACCGGCTGCCTGTCCTTCTGGGTGTCCTTCGACCCGGTCTCGCTGGAAAAGTGCCGCTACGACGGCCCGCTGGCCGTGGATTATTACGGGCGGCTGCACCCCAGGCACACCGGCGGCACGGTGCGCCTGCGCACGCGCACGGCCAGCGCCCGGGCGCTGCGGGAGGCGCTGCTGGCGGCCTTCGACGGCGCTGTGGACCATCAGTTGTACGTGCGCAGGCTGGGCGTCTGCGCCAACGACACCCACAACGACTGCGTGCAGCTGGACATGTTCACCGACTACGGGGCGCTGGAGAGCGAGGAGCGGATACAGCGGGTGGTGCTGGACATACGCCGCAAATACGGGCGCAACGCCATATTGAAGGGCATGAACTACCTGGACGGCGCGACGGCGCGGGAACGGAATACGCAGATCGGCGGGCACCGGGCGTAGCCGCCGGTTCGGGAGGTGATTTTCATGGATTGGGCTTACGACGACATACTCGGCCTGCAGAGGCCGGTTCACGACGGCGACGTGTTCAGCCGCCGCCACCCGAAGATGACGCGGCTGAACCGGGCCAAGATATTCGCGCCCTTCGCCGCGCTGACGGGCTTCGAGGAGGCCGTGCGATCGAAGCAGACGCCCTACGTGCCCCGGCGCCAGCTTGACGCGGAGGGGCTTCTGGCGCTGAACCGGGCGCTGCGCCGGCTGGAACGGGCCACGCGCACCGGCGCGCTGGCGCGGCAAAACCGGGTGCGGGCCCGGGTGGAATACTTCGAGGTCTGCGCCGATATCCACCACGATGCCTTCGGGCGGGACGGGCTGTACCGCGCGATCACGGGCGTCGTGTGGCGGGTGGACACCGTCCACCAGACGCTGGCGATCCGCGACAGGATCATACCCTTCCGCGACATCGACAGCATCGCTATTCAGTGTCAGTAACGCCCTCCGCCCGCGCATAAGCCACATCCACCACGGCATGCCTCAGCATATCCTCCGCGGCGTATCGGGGGTTCGTCCAGTCCGTCGCCAGCCCGGGCGGCAGGATCACCGGCATGCGGTTGTGGATGAAGGCGATGCGCTCCGCCGGATCGCGGGTCAGTATGACGAACGTGGGGACGCCCGTTTCGATGCGATAGAGCCCCGCCATGTAGAAGAGCTGTCCCTCCGCCGGCCATATGGCGTACTTCGCCTTTTCGCCGCCGGTCTTCTGCCACTCAAAATAGCGGGTCGCCGGGATCGCGCACCGGCGCTGGCGCATGCCGTCCCGGAACATGGGCCTTTCCCCGGCGGTTTCGCTGCGGGCGTTGATGACGCGCCGCCCGTCCGGCAGGGCGTAGCCCCAGCGCATGGCGAAGGCTGCGGGCGTCATGCGCCTGCTTCTGGCGACCACGGGCACGACGTCCGTCGGAAAGACCTCGCCGGAGGTCTTGACCGGCTCGACGGCGACGCGCCGGTTGACCTGTTCTATGATCCCGTTCAGCTCCACGTTGTCCCGCCCGTCGTCAATCCAATACCTTCCGCACATGGCTTTGACCTCCTGGGAGATTCTTCGCTTTGCTCAGAATGACACATTGCCCAGGCCCTGTCCTGTCGGTGTCATTCTGAGCGGAGGCGAAGCCGAAGTCGAAGAATCTTTTGTCTTTTACTATAGTATACCATCATTGCGCGGGCAGGGCAAGCCGCCGCGTTTTCCAAATTGAGCCGCAATAAAGCCCCGCCATGGTATTGCCTGATGATGGTTTAGGGTGTATAGTATTCACAGGACGCAAGACAACACAGCCATACGATACAAAGGAGGACGTTCCCATGCCTGATTTCGGCAATATGACCCTTTCCCAGCTGACGCGGCCCGAGGGCTACGCCTGCAGCTGCGGCCGACACCACGTCTGCGCGCTGAAATACCTGAACATTGGCCGGGGCATCATCCGCGAGGTCCCGAAGATGATCGCCGCGATGGGCAGGAAGAAGCCCTTCGTGGTCTGCGACGACAACACCTGGGCGGTGGCGGGCAGGCGGGTGGACGAGATCCTCACCGACGCCGGCATCGAACACGCGGTGTACGTCGTGCCGCTGGAGAAGCCGGACAACGTCCGCATCGCCCCGGCGGAATGGGAGACGGGCAGCATCATCATGCACTTCGATCCCAGCTGCGACATGTTCCTGGCCGTGGGCAGCGGCGTGATCAACGACCTGTGCAAGGTGGCCGCCCATGCCACGGGCCGCCCCAGCGCCGTGGTGGGCACCGCGCCCTCCATGGACGGCTACGCCTCCAATTCCAGCTCGATGGAAATGAACCATGTGAAGGTGTCGCTCTACAACCACGGGCCCGAGGGCATACTGCTGGATTCCGAGATACTGGCCCAGGCCCCCATGCGCATGCTCTGGGCGGGCCTCGGCGACATGGTGGCGAAGTACGTCGCCGTGTGCGAATGGCGCATCTCCCATCTGGTGACGGGCGAATACTACTGCGAGGACGTGGCGGAGCTGATGCGCGCCGCCCTGCGCAAGCTGATGGCCGTCTCCGACCGCATCGTCAGCCGCGACCCGGACGCCATCGCCGCCATCGCCGAGGGGCTGGTGCTGGCCGGCATCGGCATGGCCTACGCCGAGATCTCCCGCCCGGCCTCGGGACTGGAGCACTATTTCAGCCACATGTGGGAGATGATGGCCCTGGAGCGGGGCGTGCCCTACGACCTGCACGGCATACAGGTGGGCGTGGGCACGCTGCTGACCATGAGGATCTACCGCAAGCTGCTCAGCGACGGCAGGCGCCCCGACCGCCGGCAGGCAGAAGCCCACATGCGCGCCTTCGACCGCGCCGCCTGGGAGGCCCAGGTGCGCCGTATCTTCGGCAAGACCGCCGACGCGATCATCGACATCGAGGACAAGGTGCATAAAAACGACCCGGCCCGCCACGCGAAGCGGCTGGACAACATCATCGCCGGATGGGACGACATACTGGCCATCATCCGCGAGGAGCTTCCGGACTACGACGCGCTGCACAGCGCCATGGCTGCCACCGGCATGCCCCTGACCCCCGCCGACATCGGCATTCCCACCGAGGACGTGGTAAACGCCTTCGTCGGCGCCCGGGACATCCGGGACAAGTATTTGTCCTGTTCGCTGCTGTGGGATCTGGGATGGACGGAGGCATACGCGAAGTTCCTTGAAAATGAGGGATGAGCCTCAGGCCCATGGCCCGTTCGAATAATCGGTTACAGCTCAGGGTACTCGTTTCCAATCGGGGGCGGCGGCGTGTACGCCGACCCCGCAGGTATTTTTCTGGCGGAAAATCCCATTTTCCAGAAGAAAAATGCCTTCCTTGCAGATTTTGCGGCCAGATTATCTGCGATAATCAAGCAAAATCTGGGGGGATGTCAAGGTGGAAAACCTTTCAGGTCTTTCATCCCGGCCAAAGGCCGGGACGCGGACGGTTCAATCCTGCGGATTGAAGCGCCGCGCCTGTTCGAAGGGGGACCGGTCCCCCTTCGACCGTTACTGCGAAGCCGCAGGCTGAGCAGTAACGAATAATCGGCGGATTTGTCCAATAAAAATCCCGCAAATGCCTTGTTAAGCCTGCCACATCCATGTTATAATATATGTTAGATGATTATACACAGGGAGGCCGTGTTATGAATTCCAAAAGCAAAGTCTGGCAAATCGTGCTGCTGGTGCTGCTGGTGCTCGCCATCATCGCGATTCTGCTGTTCAACAACAAGCTGAACGCCAGCAAGGAATCGCTCTCCGCCACGCAGGCCCAACTGGCAGAAGAACAGAACAACTCTGCGGCTTTGCAGGCGGATTTGGACGCGGCAAAAGCGGAATTCGACGATGTCAGCGCCCAGCTGGCGCAGGCCAAGGCCCAGGTTGAACAGCTGACCGCCGACGTGGCAAGCGGCAAGGCCACCGCCGAACAGCTTCAGGGCGACCTGACCGCCGCCCAGGCCCGCGTGACCGAGCTGGAGGGCGTGGTCGCCGAAACGCAGGCCCGCGTGACCGAGCTGGAAGGCCTGCTCGGCCAGAAGGACGTCGCCATCGGGGCCATGAACAAGGTGATCGTCGGAAAGGACGCGGACATCAAGGACCTCAACGCCACCGTCAGCGAAAAGGACGCGGCCATCGAGGATCTCAACGCCGCTGTCAGCGACAAGGACGCGGCCATCGAGGACCTCAACGCCACCGTCAGCGAAAAGGACGCGGCCATCGAGGACCTCAACGCCGCCGTCAGCGAAAAGGACGCAACCATCGAGGACCTCAACGCCACCGTCAGCGAAAAGGACGCGGCCATCGAGGACCTCAACGCCACCGTCAGCGAAAAGGACGCGGCCATCGAGGACCTCAACGCCGCCGTCAGCGAAAAGGACGCGGCCATCGAGGACCTCAACGCCGCCGTCAGCGAAAAGGACGCAACCATCGAGGATCTGAACGCCGCCGCCCAGGCGGCGCAGGAGGCCGGCGCGGCCGAGCCCGAGGGGCAGGCAGAGCCTGCCGCCGCCGAAGCAGCGGCAAAGCCCGAGGCGCAGACAGAGCCCACAGCGACCGATTCCGGAACGGAGGCGCAGGACGACGGCGAGGACAGCGCAACGCTGACCGAGGCGGTATCCGATCTGCAGCGGACGATCGTGGAGGTGGCCGGCCTGCAATCCGAAGGCGATGAAGCGCCCGAAGCGGTATCCGAGGTCGATTTGGACGCCGTTCGGGACGAGATGGCGGCCATCGTCGAGGATACCTCAACGGAGATGACCGAGGCGGAGCGCATCGAGGCTCTGAACGCCCTGCGCAAAAATCTGGAGGCGGCGCTGCCCGAGGTCGAAACGGCCACCGCCTACGCGCAGACCATGCTGGACGCCGCCAATGCGGAGCTGGATCGGCTCACCGCCAAGCTGCTGGAAAAGGTGGGCAGCATCGCGGAGATGAACGAGGCCATGGAGGCGCTGGACGCCCAGGCCGTGCAGGACGCCGCCCGGCTGATGGAACTGAAGGGGCAGCTTGCCACCGCCGAGGCCGATATCGAGGCCCAGAAGGCGGCGCTGAGCGAGGCCCAGGCCCAGGTCGAAGCCAACGCGAAGGCGCTGGAGGAGGCCAAGGCCCAATACGAGGAAGACCTCGCCAGGGCCGAGGCGGAGGCCCAGACCCACAAGGAATCCCTGGCGGAGGCCCAGGTCGAATACGAGGAAAACATCGCCAAGGCCGAGGCGGAGATCCAGACCCAGAAGGAGGCGCTGGAGGACGCCCAGGCCGAGTATGAGGAAAACCTGGCCGAGATGGAGGCCTACAAGCTGGACCGCGACCCCGAAAACGGCGAGGCGCACCTGTCCACGTCGGTGGACAGCGATATCCAGGTGGCCGCCGACGGGATTACCGCCGCGTGGCGATATGCCAACAACGATATCAGCGGCAACGCGGCCACCGTGACGCTGGTGGTGGATGGCGAGACGGTCTTCACCCGCAAGCTCCAGCCCGGCGAGACCATCGACGGCATCACCCTCGAAAAGCCCCTGGCGGCGGGCAACTACGACGCCCTCGTGGTCACCACCGTCGACGACAACGCAGGCGGGACCGCGATGACCACCCGCGTGCCCGTCACCATGAGCGTGGCGACGGAATAAGCGCCGAAGGAGGACAGTCCATCGCGGCTTTCGCGATGGACTGTTGCGTTTTTGGAAGTGGTATGGTATGATATTCGGGTGGCTGGTCGCCCGGTTGCTGAGTTGCTGATACTTTCTCAAATTGAAAATTAACAAAGATTCTTCGACTGCGGCTTCGCCTCCGCTCAGAATGACACCGTTGCGTCAAAAGCTTGTCATCCTGAGCGCAGCGAAGGATCTTCCAATTTCAATTTGAGAATAATATGAGTTATTGGGTTGCTGGATCCCCAAGGCAAGGAAAAGCAACGCAGAAATGCAGTCGGGGTCGGAAATCGGAGTTTTCCGAGTCCGCACTGCGGACAGCCACGCCTCAAATCTGTGATTTGAGGCGTGGCACCGTTGGCGCCGCAACTGCAACGGCGTTTCCAGCCAAATGCGCTTCAGGCATTTTAGAGACACACTCTTAGTAACCAACCACTAAGTAACTACACCCCCCAAGGAGGCTGCCATGCCCCAGACAAACGCCGTTCCCCAGGTCCTGAGGGCCTTCTTCGACGCCCATCCCCGGCTGGCGCTGGCCTTTTCCGGCGGGACGGACAGCGCCTACCTGCTGTACGCCGCCAGGGCCTGCGGCTGCGACGTGGGCGCTTTCTATGTCCAGTCGGCCTTCCAGCCGGCATTCGAGCGCCGGGACGCGCTGCGCCTGGCGGAGCAGGTGGGCGCGACGGTCAACGTCGTGACCCTGGACGTGCTGGCATCGGAGGCGGTACGCGCCAACCCCGCCGACCGCTGCTACCACTGCAAGCGGGCCATATTCGCCGCCCTGATCGACGCGGCCCGGGCCATGGGCTACGACGCCATAATGGACGGCACCAACGCCTCGGACGACGCGGGCGACCGCCCCGGCATGCGGGCGCTCGAGGAAATGAACGTGCTTTCCCCGCTGCGGCTGTGCGGCATCACGAAGGCCCGGCTGCGCGAATATTCCCGTCAGGCGGGGCTGTTCACCTGGAACAAGCCCGCCTACGCCTGTCTGGCCACCCGCATCCCCACGGGCACGCCCATCACCGAGGCGGCGCTTCGCCGGGTGGCCGGCGCGGAGGAAGCGCTGTTCGAAATGGGCTTTTCCGATCTGCGGGTGCGCCTGTTCCACGGCGCGGCGCGGTTGCAGCTGCCCGGAGCGCAGCTGGCGGCGGCCCTTGAAAAGCGGGAGGGGATACGCGCGGCCCTCGCGCCCTGGTTTGACACGGTATTATTGGATTTGAAGGACAGGTGAATACGGATGGACAGGGAAAAGATGCTCGATGCCCTGCGGGAGGTGCAGGCGGGGCGCATGGCCCCGGAGGCGGCGCTGAAGCTGCTGGCCCAGGCCCCCTATGAGGACATCGGCTATGCCAAGATCGACCACCACCGGGGCCTGCGCAACGGCGCGGGCGAGGTGATCTACGGCGCAGGCAAGACGGCGGAGCAGATCGCCGCCATCGCGGAGCGCATGGTCGCCGCAGGGAACGAAAACATACTGATCACCCGCCTGGACGGGGAAAAGGCGGCGCAGGTGGCCCGGTCCGTGAACCTGTTCTACGAGCCCCAGGCCAGGGTGGGCGTGGTTAACCGGGCCCCCCGGCCCCTGGTGGGCAGCGTGGTGGTGGCCTCCGGCGGCACCAGCGATCTGCCCGTGTGCGAGGAAGCCGCGCTGACCGCCGAAACCCTGGGCAGCCGCGTGACCCGCCTGTACGACGTGGGCGTGGCCGGGCTGCACCGGCTGCTCTCCCACCTGGACGAGCTGCAATCCGCCCGGGTGGTGGTGGCCGTGGCAGGCATGGAGGGCGCGCTGGCCAGCGTGGTCGGCGGGCTGGTGGACTGCCCCGTGGTCGCGGTGCCCACCTCCGTGGGCTACGGGGCCAGCTTCGGCGGCGTGTCCGCGCTGCTTTCTATGCTGAACGCATGCGCCAGCGGCATCTGCGTGGTGAACATCGACAACGGCTTCGGCGCAGGCTACCTGGCCAACCGAATCAATCGCATGAAGGGAATTGACGAGGCATGAAGACGCTTTACATCGAATGCAATATGGGCGCGGCGGGGGACATGCTGATGGCCGCGCTTTCCGAACTGCTCCCCGATCCGGAGGGCTTTATCGCCCGGATGAACGCGCTGGGCCTGCCCGGGGTGCGCTTCGAGCGCCGCCGCGTCGAGAAGTGCGGTATAACGGGCACGCATATTCATGTAACGGTGGACGGTGAGGAGGAGCATTCCCATGATGTGGCGCGGGAACAGGGCGAGGCGAACGGGGAACAGGAACAGCAGCACGCGCATTCCCACGACCATTCCCACGATCACGACCATTCCCACGACCACGACCATTCCCACGACCACGACCATTCCCACGATCACGACCACGGCCATTCCCACGACCATATCCATGAACATGCGCATTCCCATGACCACCCCCTCGACCATGCGCACGACGATTCTTCCCCCGCCATAAATCATTCTCAATTTTCAATTTTCAATTCTCAATTATCTTCTCCGTCCCATCCTCACGAGCAAACGCACGACGATTCTTCCCCCGCCACTATTCATTCCCCATTCCCCATTCCCCATTCCCCATTCCACCACCACGCCTCCCTCCAGGACATCTGCGCCATCATCGACGGCCTGGAGCTCCCCGAGCCCGTCAGGGCCGACGCAAGGGCGGTGTACGGCCTGATCGCCGGGGCGGAATCGAAGGTGCACGGCCATCCTGTGGAGCAGATTCACTTCCACGAGGTGGGAACGCTGGACGCGGTGGCCGACGTGGTGGGCGTGTGCGCGCTGATGCACGCGCTGGCCCCCGAACGGGTATTGGTTTCGCCGGTTCACGTGGGCTGCGGACAGGTGCGCTGCGCCCACGGCGTGCTGCCGGTGCCCGCCCCGGCAACGGCGCTGCTGCTGGAGGGCGTGCCCGTCTACGGCGGCAGGATACGGGGGGAGCTGTGCACGCCCACCGGCGCGGCGCTGCTCAGGCACTTCGCCGACGGCTTTGGCGAGATGCCCCCGATGACCCTCGAGCGGGTGGGCTACGGCATGGGCAGCAAGGATTTTGAGTGGGCCAACTGCGTGCGGGCGCTGCTGGGCCAGACGGCGGACGCCCCCGACAGCGCGGCGGAGCTGCGCTGCAACCTGGACGACATGACCGGCGAGGAAATAGGCTTCGCCGTGCAATGCCTGCGCAAGGCCGGGGCGCTGGACGTGTGGACCCAGGCCATACAGATGAAGAAGGATCGCCCCGGCACGATGCTCTGCTGCCTGTGCCCGCCGGAGCGGGAGGGCGAGTTCGCCCGGCTGATGCTGCGGCACACCGCCACCATCGGCGTGCGCTGCCAGACGGTGCGGCGCTACACCCTTGAGCGGGAGGCCGTCGCCCTCCAGACCCCCTTCGGCCCCGTGCGGGGAAAGCGCTCCCGGGGCTTCGGCGTGGCGCGCGTCAAACCCGAATTCGACGACCTGGCCGAAATCGCGGAGCGGGAGGGGCTTTCTGTCAGGGACATACCCGTCGTTACTGATTGACAAGGGACGGCAGCTTCTGGTATTATACAGACAACCACAATATTCGAGGGGGCAGGACGACATGAAAAACCGGTTTGCGACTGTGCTTGCGCTGTTGATGGCCCTGGTGCTGGTTGTGGGCGCTGTTCCCGCGACAGCGGCGGCCAAAAAAGCGAGCATCATCACCGAAAAGCTGTATTCCTACAGCGGCGATTATCTCATTGAGCTGAAGAACTGGACCTACGACGAGGAGATCATTTCCGTAACATCCAGCAATTCCAAGGTTCTCAAGGTTCCGGACAAGCAATACCGGTGGGTTAAGGTGAGGGCCGCCGGCAAAGCGAAAATCACGATCAAGTACAAGCTGGACGACGTAACCTATACGACCTCGGCCACCTTTACCGTTGTGAAATACCCTTCGCCCATCAAGAGCCTCCGGGTGGACGGCAGGGCCGTCAGTCTGCAGGGGAACGACAAGGTGTCGTATGACTATTGGCCGGATGTGGACGAGGCGAAGGTAAAGGTGACCATCAACCTGATACCCGCTTCCGGCTGGACGATTTCCCGGATCAAGGCTTACCAGTACAACGCCTATGAGGATTCGGACGTACACTATACCCTGACCGTCAAGAACAACAGGCGGTTTACCGTCAAGCGCGACTACGAGGCCGTCGTGACCTATGTCCTGAAGAACAAGAAGGGCGATTATTTCAATTACACGATCACGGTCTGCCGCCCAGGCGAATGACGTATCTGCCGGGCCGTTGACAAAGTCTGCAAACGTAGAAAATCCTTCCGAAAGAAAAAGAGCGGAAGGATTTTCTGCTTACTGTGTTGGCGTCACCTGCAAAATGCGGTCATATACGACGGGGACCCCGCGCAATGCGCGGGGTCCCTGCATGTCCCGGATCATACTGTTCTCAAATTGAAAATAAACAAAGATTCTTCGACTTCGGCTTCGCCTCCGCTCAGAATGACACCGTTGCGTCAAAAGTTTGTCATCCTGAGCGCAGCGAAGGATCTTCCAATTTCAATTTGAGAATGGTATCAATATGTTCCCGGCGCGACGTTTTCGGCCTTCAATATCCTGATGATGCGGCTGGTGCCCAGGCGGGTCGCCCCCAGCGCGACGAATTTCTCGGCGTCGGCGATGGAGGAGATGCCCCCGGCGGCCTTGATGCGCACGCCGGGGCCCACGTGCCTGGCGAACAGGGCCACGTCGTCAAAGGTCGCGCCGCCGGTGGAAAAGCCGGTAGAGGTCTTGATGAAGTCCGCGCCGGCCTCGGTGACCAGCCTGCACATGGTGATCTTCTCCGCCTCGGTGAGCAGGCAGGTCTCGATGATGACCTTCAGCACCAGTTCGCCGCAGGCGGCCTTGAGCGCTTTGATCTCGCCCAGCACATAGTCGGTGTCCCCGGCCTTGAGCATGCCGATGTTGATGACCATGTCGATCTCCTTCGCGCCGTTGGCGATGGCCTCCTTCGCCTCAAAGACCTTGCAGGCGGTGGTGGTGTTGCCGTTGGGGAAGCCGATCACGGTACAGACGGTCAGCCGACCCCGCCCGTATTCCGCCGCCTGTTTGACATAGCAGGGGGGGATGCACACCGAGGCCGTCCTGTAGGCCATCGCGTCGTCGCAGAGCTTTCGAATGTCCTCCCAGGTGGCGGTCTGCGCCAGCAGGGTGTGGTCAACCATGGAACAGAGCTTTTCGGTGGTCATATCGCATTCCTCCCAATCAGTCATAGCGCTTCACATGTTGCCGCCCAGATCTCCCGTTTTCAATCGGGGGCGGCGGCGTTTGCGGCGAAGGGCGCCGCCCCGTGCCTTGATTGTACATGTTCCGCGCCGGTTTGTCAATTTTCAATTCGTTCACAAATCATAGGATGTTTGTTTATTGACTTTGACCATGTTCGATTTTATAATAGCCTCAGCGATCGGATAGAAAAACCGATGCGATGGAAATAATAAAAACAATCTACGAGAGGAGATAACACATTATGAAAACCACAAGCAATGTTCGTCGCAATCGCAGGCACGCCCGCAGGAACGGCGGCGCGACGCTGCTGATGTCCCTTGCGCTGGTGTGCGCGCTGGCGCTGGGCGGCATGTTCGCCCTGGGGAATGTCACCATGAACCGTTCGGCGGCGGCCGAGGCCGGACAGCAGGCCGCGCCCGTGGCCGCACCCACCGAGGATACAAGCCCGGCCATCTACGTGGCCCAGAAGAACGCCAACTCCGTGGTGGGCATCATCACCAACACCGAGGGCTGGAGCCGCAGCAGCGGCGTGCAGAACACGATGATCGCCCAGGGCAGCGGCGTGGCGATTGCCGAAGGCGGCTACGTGCTGACCAACAACCACGTCATCGAGGAAGGCAGCGCCTTCCAGGTGCTGATGCCCGACGGCGACAAGGTGAACGCCACGCTGGTGGGCGCGGATTCCGCGATGGACCTGGCCGTGCTGAAGGTTGAGGAACAGGCCGACGAGCTGGTGCCCGTCACCATCGGCTCATCCGAAAACCTGCCCATAGGCTCCACCGTCATCGCCATCGGCAACCCCGGCGGCGAGATCCTGGCCAACACCGTCACCCGCGGCATCATCTCCGCACTGGAGCGCAAGAGCATGAGCGGCAGCAACACCACCCGCAACGTCAACTACATCCAGCACGACGCGCCCATCAACAGCGGCAACTCCGGCGGCGGTCTGTTCGACTTCCAGGGCAACCTGATCGGCATCAACACCCTGAAATACCGCGGCAGCTTCTATTCCTCCGGCAGCTACGAGGGCCTGGGCTTCGCAATCCCCGTGGAGACCGCCTATCCCATCGCCCAGCAGCTGATTGAAAACGGCAAGGTCATCCGGCCCCAGATCGGCGTGATCGTGATGGACCAGGAGGGCCCGGACGAGCCCATGAACGAGTATGCCCCTGCCAGCGTGTGCATCACCGGCGTCAACGAGGGCAGCCCCGCCGAGGCGGCAGGATTGAAGCAGTACGACTTCATCACCGCCGTGAACGGCGAGCGCGTCACCTCCCGCCGCGAGCTGACCACCATACTGGACACCTTCAAGCCCGGCGACACCGTGACGCTGACCATCGTGCGCTACAACAACGCCGGCATGATGAACAACAACAACAACTATGACAGCTTCTACGGCAGCCCCTTCGGCGGGTTTGGCTTCGGCTTCCCCTTCGGCGGCTACGGCTACGGCTACGGCAACAACGGAAACGGCAATAACGGCAACGGCAACGAGTACTACTATACCGACGGCAGCGTGACCGTGGGCGGCGGCTATGACACCTTCGACGTCCAGGTGACGCTGGAAGAAAAGGACTAATAATCCGAAATCAAATTTCCCTCCTCCACGCCCCCTTCTCAGGAAGGGGGCGCTTGTTGTGTACGACGTCAGTTATTTTCGTTTGGAACAAGGGCGACCTCTTCCGTCATTTGCTGCGCAAATGCCAACTTCCCCAAAGGGAAGGCTTAGGGAAGAAGAGCGTCCCCCACCGACACGCCATTGATGGCTGAATGGCAACCCGTAAATGTTACTGCTCAGGGTTCCCCTTTCCAATCGGGGGCGGCGGCGTGTACGCCGACCCCGCAGGCATTTTTATGGCAGAAAATCCCATTTTCCAGAAGAAAAATGCCTTCCTTGCAGATTTTGCGGCCAGATTATCTGCGATAATCAAGCAAAATCTGTGGGGATGTCAAGGTGGAAAACCTTTCAGGTTTTTCATCCCGGCCAAAGGCCGGGACGCGGACGGTTCAATCCTGCGGATTGAAGCGTCGCGCCTGTTCGAAGGGGGACCTGTCCCCCTTCGACAGTTACTGCGAAGCCGG
>CACYZW010000065.1 GCA_902778995.1 uncultured Eubacteriales bacterium | reverse complement strand
TTTGGGTTCGCCCGCCGTAATGGTCCCCGTCTTGTCCAGCACGACGATATCCGTCTTGCCCGCTTCCTCCAGCGAAACCGCCGTCTTGAACAGTATGCCGTTTCTGGCGCCGACTCCGTTGCCCACCATGATGGCCACCGGCGTCGCAAGCCCAAGCGCGCAGGGGCAACTGATGACCAGCACAGAAATTCCCCTCGCCAGCGCATAGCCGATTTCACGCCCGCAAAGCAGCCAAATTACGGTGGTAACAATAGCGATGCCGATGACGACGGGAACGAATACGCCGGACACCCTGTCCGCGATCTTGGCAATCGGCGCTTTGGTGGCGGCGGCGTCACTAACCATCTTTATGATCTGCGACAGCGTGGTGTCTTCTCCGACTCGCGTCGCCTCGCACTTCAAATAGCCCGACTGGTTGATCGTGGCCGCGGATACCGGGTCGCCCGCCGACTTGTCCACGGGGATGCTCTCGCCGGTCAGCGCAGCCTCGTTGACCGCGCTCATGCCCTCCAGCACGATGCCGTCCACGGGAATGCTTTCTCCCGGACGCACCGCAAACACATCACCTTTCATGACCTGCTCAATGGGAACCTCAGTCTCGACGCCGTCGCGGATCACAACCGCCGTCTTCGGCGCGAGCTTCATCAGACCCTTCAAAGCGTCCGTCGTCTTTCCCTTGGCGTGCGCCTCCAGCATCTTGCCGACTGTGATGAGCGTCAGGATCATCGCTGCGGATTCAAAGTAGAAATCCATCATGTAGCGCATGACCGCCTCGCCGTCCCCGTCCACGGTGGCGCGGGTCATCGCAAACAGCACAAAGACACTCCACGCGAATGAAGCCGTCGCTCCCAGTGAGACCAGCGTGTCCATGTTCGGCGCGCGATGCAGCAGGCTCCTGAACCCGCTAATGAAGAATCGCTGGTTGATGACCATGATCAGCCCGGTCAGTATCAGCTGCACCAGGCCCATGGCCACGTGGTTGTCGTCGAACCAGTGGGGCAGAGGCCAGCCCCACATCATATGCCCCATCGTAAGATACATCAGCGGGATAAGCAGGCACAGGGAAGCGATGAGTCGCTTCTTCAGCAGCGGCGTCTCCCGGTCCTTCAGGGCATCCTCGTCCGGTGAAACCGCCTTGCCTGCGCTCTCCCGGTGCTTCAGCGACGCGCCATAACCCGCCGCCTCCACCGCCGCGATGATATCCTTCGGCGCGGCCGTCCCTTCGACGCCCATGGAATTTGTGAGCAAGCTCACCGAGCAGCCGCTCACGCCCGGCACCTTCGACACCGCTTTTTCAACCCTGGCGCTGCACGCCGCGCAGCTCATGCCGGTCACATTGTATTGCTCCATTTCAGCCTCCGATGTATCTGAATCATTCCTGAACGGTAATCGAACCGTGCAGCATGCCCATCCAGCACGTGTAATCGATTACGCCCGGGGCATCCACGGTAAACTCCACCACATTGTCCCCCTCAGAAAGCGGCACGCGCAGGTTCAGCGCAGGAATAACCATTTCATTGTTGCAGCCGGTGATGCGATCCGCCTCCGCGTGGATCGTCCAGCGCACGGGAATTCCCGCCTGTACTGTGATATCCGGGTAGCTCCGATAATCCAGCTCCGAATTGACGATTTGTATCTCTGGGGCGATTTCAGCATGATCTGAAGATCCTATGCCGCCGACCCGCAATCGCACGCCTGCCAATGCCAGCCCGTTGGTCAGCATCGCAACGGCCATCACCATCACCAATGCACCCGAGATAATGCGCATAGGTTTGGCGAAGCACCGGTTCAGTCGCCCGCTAATGAGGCCGAAGCCCAGCATCAGCGGCACCGTGCCCAGGCTGAACATCAGCATCGACAGCGCGCCCATCCACCAGCTTCCTGTGGAGAGCGCGTAAAGCTGCATCGCTTGCAGGGGACCGCAGGGCATTAGCCCGTTGACCAGGCCGATCCACAGGGAGGAATGCTTCCCCTTTCCCATCAGCCGTGAGCGCAGCTTCCCCGACATGGCGAGAGACAGCCCGCCTGCGTCCAACAGCTTGAGCGCCATCAGGCCCATCAACACTGCCGCGACGATTTGTATGCCCGCCTGTATCGCATTGCTGAGGCGGATGACCGAGCCCAACGCCCCGACGATGCCGCCGATGACGGTATAGGAGAGAACCCTGCCCAGGTTATACTGGAGGTTCGACAAGCCGACCTTACGGCCTGCCTGCGCCGCGCCCGCGCTCTGCGCCAGGTTGATACCGCCGCACATGCCCACACAGTGCAGCGAGGTCGTCAAGCCTAACGCGAACAGCGTCGCGAAGCCCATGCCCGCCCGCGCCGTGGGAAACGCGCTGAGCATGGCCCTCAGTGGCGTTAATTCAAGGATCACGAACAGTAACACCGCAGCCAGCAGGACCGCTACTGTCCTGAATATGCGATTACCGCTTTGAGTTTCAAGCGCATAACCCGCTTCGGCAACGCTCGCGGCAAGCGCGTCCTTCGATGTAACGTCGCTATCCCAGAGAGCCGTCAGGGTGCCCTTCTGCCAGTCGGCCCGAGCTTCGCGGATTCCCGGAAGCGCAGATACCGCCTTCACGACGGCCGATTCACACTTGGGACAGTGCATGCCGCCGATGCGCCAGGTCATCTGTCGCTCGCTCATTCTCCCGTCCTCTTCCAGTTTTTGAACCATGGCTCGGCCTCGGAGAGCACTTCTTCCGGAATGACGACCGTTCCTTCATCCTCTGTAAACTCAAGAATCGAAATCGGGCTGCATCCCAGCGCTTCCTCTGTGCCGACGGTCTCGATGGGAAACAGCTGCATGCAGTTCTGGCATTGCAGCACGCCGTCGCCCAGGTATTCAAACCAGGCCCAGGGCGAGCCCTTGCAGGACTGGCAGGTGTTGAAGGCCAGGCGCACGCCGCCGTCCGCGCCTTTCAGGGCGATTAGCTGCATCGGTGTGGCTTCCTGAATCCAGTCGATGAAGGTTGGCTCGTTGTTCAGTCCAGTGGTATCGATGGTCAGACTCTCAGACACGTCAGGCAACCCCTGCGCTGGTGTTTCCGCGTTGGCAGTACAGAACGTCAACAGTATCGCAGCAACCAGAATCCATAATTCCAAAATACTCGATCTTCTTTTCATGAGAATCACCTCTTTTACTTCGTAAACCTCTTCGTTTTTGTTCATAAAACGACACACCCGGGATTAACGCTCAGAATACGGCTCCTGTACCATCATGATATCACCGGCTTTGATCTCTCCGCCTTCCACCACCTCCGCGAAAACGCCCTCCCGAGGCATGAGGCAGTCACCTGTTCTCTGGCGAATCGCACAATGGCGGTGACACTCCTTTCCAATCTGCGTCAAGCGAAGCGTTACAGTTCCCGCTTTCAGAATCGTACCGACGGGCAGTCTTTTCAAATCGATTCCCTCCACCAGCAGGTTCTCACCAAAGTCACCATAGGATACGTCACCACCTTTTTCATTGAAGGCAATGACACTATCGTAAGAGAGGAGACTGACCTGTCGATGCCATTCCCCTGCATGCGCATCGTTTTCAATTCCAAATTCCTTGATGAAAATGCCCTTTCCCACGGGCTGCTTGGCAGTTCCTTTGGTTGGGCTTATACACACGCCCTTGACCGTTCCCCGCATGTTCATCCGTATTCTCATCCCCTTACAAACGGTGCGCTGTATTCCGCGTTGATCTCCCGAATCTCCTTCTCCCCGTCGATATAGGGCTGATAGATACTGTCGATGCGCCCGCCGCCGCGATTGTCGCAGCCGGAGCAGAATTCGCAGTCGACGCCGCAAGCGCCCCACAGCGCCTGGTGCACGATGCGCAGGCGTTCCTCCCGCGTAGTGTCCTTGATGAGTATGGATTTCATAGGCTCACTCCTTCATTCAATGTTCGATTCATGCTGCCCGTGCGATACCCGGCGAGGTCCAAAGAGACGAACTGAAAGCCCATTTCACGGAATGCCTCCACCAGAGGTTCCCGCACTTCCTCCGAGGCAATGCGGGCGATGTCCCGCGGTGGCACTTCGATGCGCGCCAGCCTGCCGTGCAGCCGCACGCGCTCCTCGAAGAAGCCGCGCTCGATCAGGTACTGCTCTGCACGGTCGATCATGCGCAGCTTTTCCTCGGTGATCTCCTCGCCATAGACGAAGCGTGACGCAAGACAGGCGTAGGCGGGCTTGGACCAGGTCTGCAATTCCATTGCCTTTGATATCATGCGTATATCCGCCTTGTTTAATCCCGCTTCGCGCAGCGGGCTCTTCACGGATAGCTCCGCCGCGGCGCGCAAGCCGGGGCGATAGTCGCCGAGATCGTCTGTGTTGGAGCCCTCAGCCATAGTTGTGATCCCGTTTTCATCCGCAATGCGCCTGACTTCGGTGAAAATGCCACGCTTGCAGAAGTAGCAGCGGTCCGGGCTGTTGTGCCGATAGCCCTCTTCCATGAGGGGATCGACCTTGCATATGAAGTGCCGAATGCCATGTTCAGCACAGAAATCCTTTGCCGCTTTCAGTTCGCGTTCGGGCACGGAGGCGTCCGCGCCAGTGACCGCGATAACGCGATCTCTCAGCACATCGTGGGCGACTGCCAGCAGCAGCGTGGAGTCCACGCCGCCCGAGAAACCCACCGCGAGGGAACCGTACCCTCTTATCACGTCTTTCAATCGCTCCAGTTTGGCAACTTGTTCATCAGACAATTCCTGAAGCAATGCTTCGTTCATGCTCTCTCCTCCAGATATTCCCGACACAAATCGTTGACGACTTCTCCTGCGATGATCAGCCCCGCCACCGCGGGCACAAAGGCGGTTGACCCAGGGATATCCCGGCGCTCGGTGCATTTTCGTGCCGTGCCCGGCGGACAGATGCAATGACTTCGGCAGCTGATGGACATGTCTTCCAGCGGTCGAAGCGGCTTCTCCCGTGAATAGGCCACCTTCAGCGACTGGATACCCCGCTTGCGGCACTGCTGACGCATGACCCGCGCCAGCGGGCAGACGGAGGTTTCGTAGATGTCCGCTACCTCAAAGGCCGAGGCGTCGACCTTGTTTCCCGCGCCCATCGACGATATAACGGGCACATTCGCCGCATTGGCGCACTCGATGATGGCGAGCTTGCCGGTGACCGTGTCGATGGCGTCGATGACGTAGTCGTAGTCTTCAAAGTGAAACTGGTCCTTCTTTTCAGGCAGAAAGAAGGTTTTATGAACGCTCACCCGACAATCCGGCGCGATCTCCAGAACGCGCTCCGCGGCGACATCGACCTTATGTCGCCCCACCGTTTTCCGCGTCGCCAGGATCTGACGGTTCAGGTTGGTCAGGCAGACCCGGTCGTCGTCGATGAGCTCCAGCGCGCCAATCCCTGACCTCGCCAATGCCTCCACCACATAGCCGCCCACGCCGCCGATGCCGAAAACCGCCACCCGGCTGGCAGCCAGCTTGCGCATCGCCGCTTCTCCGTAGATCAGCTGTGTCCTTGAAAACTGGTTCAACACGCCGCGTTTCCCTCTTTCACATTCTACTCCCATAATGATAGATGTTTCTATCCTATTTAGTCAATAGGTTAGTGTAAACATTTACAGAATGTTCTTTGATTCGCTTGTAATCCCGGTATCCTTTCTATATAATAGGGATATGAGCTGATGTCAGAAAGGGGAAACGCTTATGATATCAACAAGAGGCCGCTACGCGCTTCGCGTGCTGGTAGACCTGGCAGAGCAGGGCACGGACGATTTCGTGCCGCTGAACGAGATCGCCGAACGCCAGGGAATATCCGTCAAATATCTGGAGATCATCCTGAAAACACTGGTCCAGAACGGCTTGTTGAAGGGACACCGCGGCAAAGGCGGCGGCTACAAGCTCACGCGCAAGCCCGAGGATTATACCGTCGGCGAGATATTGGAGCTGACTGAGGGTACGCTGTCCACGGTCGCCTGTTTAGCTCCTGGTGCGGAAGAGTGCCCACGAAAGGAGCAATGCCGGACGCTTCCGATGTGGAAGCGGTTTGACGATATGGTGCATGATTTCTTTTTCGGCATGACCATCCGGGACTTAATGGAAAAACCGATATAACTTGAGTCTATTGCATTCCATCGCAATCTCGTATTGGACAAAACCGAACCAATCTGCCATAATACAGATACGGAATCGACCTCCTTATTTCACTGAACCCCGCCCTGTGACGCTTGGTTGCGTAGGTGTTACGATCGGCGGGGTCAGACAATTTTGGGGATAATGAAAGGACGTGGCCTTTTTGTTGCTCATCAGAAACGCGACCATTCGTGATTTGGATGTCATTACTGCCGTCGAAGCAGCTTGCTTTTCACCGGCAGAGGCCGCCACGCGAGACACGCTGGCGGACAGGCTTCACCGCTATCCTGACCATTTCTGGCTCCTGTTTGAGGATGAAACGCTGGTTTCCTTCCTGGACGGCTTTGTGACGGATTTGCCCGATCTTACCGACGATATGTTCGAGCATGCGGAACTGCACGATGAAAACGGCCAATGGCAGATGATCTTCGGGGTGAATACGATCCCCTCCCGCCGCCGCCGCGGACATGCCGGTACGCTGATCGATTGCGCAATCCGGGACGCGGAGCGGCAGGGCAGGAAGGGTGTGGTGCTCACGTGCAAGGATGAAATGATTCCCTATTATGCCAAATTCGGTTTCATCACCGAATGCAAGGGACTGTCCCGGCATGCCGGCGTCGCGTGGAATCAGATGAGGCTCCGCTTTGACTGACTACCTGAGCATGTTCAGGAATTGAGCGATGCGTGGCACGCTGCCGTCGTTCATCTCGTCCCAGGTGCCTTCCCGCAGGATCTGTCCGGCGTCGAAGAAGACGATCTTGTCCGCCACCTCTTGGGCAAAGGACAGCTTGTGCGTGATGATGACGATGGTCTGCTTTTCCGCACAGAGCTGGCGGATGATGCTGAGCACTTCATACTCCAACTCCGGGTCCAGCGCGCTGGTGGGCTCGTCGAACAGCAGCAGCTCCGGCTTCATAGCCAGCGCTCGCGCGATGGCGACGCGCTGCTGCTGCCCGCCGGAGAGGTCCCGCGGCCAGGCGTCCCGCTTGTCGGAGAGGCCAACCTTCTTGAGCAGCGCTTCGGCTTCCGCCACCGCCTGGGTCTTCTCAACGCCCAGCACGGCGATGGGGCCTTCGATGATGTTGCCCAGCACCGTCTTATGGGGAAACAATTGGAAGTTTTGGAACACCATGCCTGTCTTTTTTCGCAGCGCCCGCGCCGCGCTGCCGGCATACTTTGGCGGCGCGCCGTCGCCAAATGTCATCTCCGCGCCGTTCAGGTGCACGGTGCCGCTGTCTGGCATCTCCAGCAGGTTGATGCAGCGCAATAGCGTCGTCTTGCCCGAGCCGGAGGGGCCGACCAGCACCGTGGTCTTGTGCTCCGCGATGTCAAGCGATACGCCCTTCAACACGTGATTGCCGTCAAAGGTCTTGTGGATATCCTTCACATAATACATATCGCGCGCACCTCACTTTCCCACGCGCAACCGCTTCTCGCACGCCTTTTGCAGCGCGTTCAGCAGTGTGCAGAAGATCAGGTAGATCAGCGCTGCCTCAGAGTAGATCAGCAGGTATTTCAACGAACTGGCCGCGAACTCCTGTGCCTTTCTGAACATCTCGGCGATCATGATGTTGGACGCCAGCGACGTGTCCTTCACCAGGCTGATGAACGTGTTGAACAGCGGCGGCACGGAGACCTTTGCGGCCTGGGGCACGATGATGCGCCAGAACGCCTGCTGGTAAGTCATGCCGATAGAATAGCCCGCCTCCCACTGGCCACGATCGATGGATAGGATCGCCGCGCGGATGGTTTCCGAGGCATATGCGCCCACGTTCAGCGACAGCGCGATCACGCAGGCCACGAGGTTGCTGATCTTCATCGGGTTGCAGATGCCCCAATAGACGATGAACAGCTGAACCAGCAGCGGCGTTCCGCGAAACACCCACACGTAAAACCGCATGAGTTGGGACAGCAGCGGCACCTTGTTGATGATCAGCAGGGCGCTCAGTATGGCAATGACCATGCCGATGGTGAATGATACCAGCGTCAGCGGGATCGAATAGATCAACCCCTGCTTCAGCATGGGCCAGAAGGCGTTTAATACGATGCGAACCTCTCGCGTTTCAAGCAGCGCGGCCATTTTATCACTCCTGCATTATACTGCGAAAGGACTGCCGGGCAACGCCGGCAGCCCATTGTTCCGCTTATAGTGGTTTACTTCTGGGAGACATCGATGCTGAAATACTTCCGGGAAATCTCAGCGATGGTACCGTCAGCCAGCAGTTCGTCGATCGCGCCGCTGATGGCATCCCGCAGCTCGTCTCGACCCTTCAGGATGACCACGGCACTGCTGGTGGCGTCCTCGGACTTGGCGGCGATCTTGGTGGAATCGAAGTCGCCGGTGGTCACCTGCCAGTAGGCATAGGTCAGCTCGTCATTGACCACTGCGTCTGCCTCACCGCCCTTGACCAGCTCGACCGCCAGCGCGAACACGTCCTGCCCGATGATTTCGGCTCCGTAGCTCTGGGCGATGGCGTTGTAGTTGGAGGTCAGGCCTTCAGCAGCCTTCTTGCCGGCCAGGTCGTCAAAGGTGGTGATATCCTCGTTGTCCGCGGCCACGATGAGCACCGGGCGCGTGTACACATAGGGAGTGGAGAAATCGTAGGTCTCCAGCCGCGCCTCGGTGATCGTCACCTGGTTCATGATGACGTCGATGGTGCCCGCGTCCAGCGCCGGGAACAGGGAATCCCAGGCACCTTCGACGAATTCCACCTCATAGCCGATCTTCTCGCCGATGGCAGTGGCGACATCCACCTCAAAGCCAGTCAGCGCGCCGGTGTCGTCATGATAGGTATAGGGCGCGTAAGTGCCCTCCATGCCGACCTTCAATACGTTCCCCTCGGCAACCGCCGAAATGCCCAGCACCGCGATAATAGCGATGGACAAAATCACACCAATAATCTTCTTCATGATGGTTCCCTCCGTTTTGTTATTCCTATTTCCCAAATAGGTTAATACAATTATAGGCAATGTCGCGTTAAGAATCAAGCAACTTGGGCCGGCGCATGCCATTGCTTTTCTATGTTTCGAGCAATAGGCAATATCTATAACTTAAGCTGGCCAATGCCGTTTGACGTTCGCTAATACGCGGAATATAATGGGAATATACGATCTGGGAGGTACTGAAATGAGAACAGCTATACAAGAATCCCGTGAATTGCTACAAAAATTGCCCCGCACGCGGCTGGGCTTTTTCCCCACGCCGTTGCAGCGCCTGGACCGGCTTTCAGAGCAGTTGGGTGTCAATCTCTATATCAAGCGCGACGACTTCACCGGCATTAGCCTCTTCGGTGGCAACAAGGTGCGCAAACTGGAATACCTGTTGGGACAGGCTGTTGCCGATGGCGCTACGCATGCGATCACCTACGGCGCTACGCAATCCAACCACGCCATGGAGACCGCCGCGGCCTGCCGTCGCTTGGGGATTCAGCCGATACTGTACCTCACCGCCGTCGTTCCACCGAAACCGGAGGAACTGCGTTCTAACCTGCTGCTGGACCACATCCTCGGCGCGGAGATCCACATCGTCCCCATCGAGCCGGGCGAAACCGAGGCGGACGCCGAAGCGCGCTCGTTCGCGATGGGCACGGCGCGGGCCGCGGAGCTGAACGCCAACGACCAGGTTTGCGTGGATATCCCCATGGGCGGAGCGAACGCGCTGGGCTCTGTCGGCTTTGCCGCCGCAATGGTCGAACTTCAGGAGCAATGCGAAACCATGGGCGGTTTGCGCTTCTCGCGTATCTACCATTCCACTGGTACCGGCGGCACAATGGCCGGCCTGCACGCCGGACGCGCCATGCTGGGGCTGGAGACGCAGATCGTCTCCGTCAGCGCAAGCCGGAAGGATGAATCGAGCTATCTTGACAAAGTCCACAGGCTATGCCGCGACGCCCTTGCCTTGATCGGCAGCGATGCCATGCCGGACCGCGGCGCGATGCATTTGAATCTCACGCAGTGGCAACCTGGCTACGAGCAGCCCAGCGAAGCCTCCACGGAGGCGATCCGCCTGCTGGCTCGAACGGAAGGCCTGTTCGTCGATCCCGTCTACACGGGCAAGGCATTGGCCGGCCTGCTGGCGGACGTCGACAGCGGCGAAATCAGAAAAGGGGAAAATGTGCTGTTCTGGCATACGGGCGGCGCCACCGCCCTGTTTGCGGAGCCGGAGATCACTGGCAGCATGTTTTGATGCACTTCTTCGGTAATTCCATCTCATTGTTCATGTTGACGAAGCCAAGTCTTTCATAGAGGGGGGTGGCACGTTTCGGTCACCCCCAAAGCTTTTAAGTTATGCCCATGCGAAGTATTCCTAAGTAAAACCTCCAATCACCGCACTCTGTCAACCTTATACTCCGATCCGTCCCTCATTACATAGACCAGCCGAACATCCTTCTTCGTCCCGCTGATGACCACCTTCTCCACGAAAGCCGTGAACAGCGTCGGGTCAAACTCCAGACACTCCTCCTGCCTTGCCAACATACGCATGAACAGCGATATTCGCTTCGCTCGGCACTCCCTGTCATTCAGCTCACAGAGGAAGCGAGAAGTGCCAAAACATAAAAAAAACCGGGCAGGCTCATCACCTGCCCCGCACCCCGCGCTACCTCTCCCACTCCGTCCCGTCCCGCAAGATGAACTTCAGCTCATCTCCAACAACCACCCTGTCCACCAGGGCCAGGAAAAGGTCGCTATCAACAAGCCCCGCCCCATCTTCTCCTGGCGTGATGGACTGGATCGTCCTCAAAAACAGCTTGCACTGCCGCTCCCGGTATGCACGCTCCGCCTTTTCCCGTTCCACCGCTTCCAGCTTACCGGTTATCCGGTTCATTTCCGCTTCCAACGCCGCATACTTCTCCGTAAAGTCCTCCACTACCTCCCGCGACGCACGGGTCATCATGGCTTCCACCCGTTCAGTGATACGGGCTTGTTCGGCCTGTAACTTGGCCCTCTTCTGATCGAGCTGGGTTGTGTCCATGAGCTCGGCGAGGACCTGCTCACAGGCAGCCACCACCTCCGGCCGCTGAGTGATCAGTTGCTTCACGATCTCTCCAAAAGCCCCGTACACCTCCTCCTCGGTGACATGCCCCGTCACGCACTTTTCCCCTCCGGATGAGCGGCTGACGCCGGGCTTATACTTGTCATTGCACCGCCAGATCACCGTTTTGTACGGATCAGTGCTGTGCCATATTTTAGAACCGAAAAAGGCTCCGCAATCCCTGCACACCAACCGGGAGGCAAGCGGCCCTTTCGCTGAGAACCGACTCCCCATTCTCCTGCAACGCTCCATTTCCAGCTGCACCAGTTCCCATGTCTCCTCGGGGATGATGGGCGTATGGCTGTTTTCGATGAAATATTGAGGTAGCTCGCCCTCGTTTTTCTTACTTTTATGCGTTAGGAAATCGGTGGTAAAGGTCTTCTGGCAGATCGTCAGCCCCTTGTAACAGGGGTTTGTCAGCATCGAGGTTATGGTGGAGGAGTGCCATTTGGCTCTGCTGGTTGGAGACGGGATATGCGCAGCCTCCAACGCCTTCACGATTTGACCGGGACTATTCCCTTCAAGGTAGCGACGGTAGATGGACCGGACAACGGCGGCTTCGTCCTCCACAACCTCCGGCCCGTCCTCCCCCTTTCGGTACCCAAGGAAGTGTGAATAAGGCAAGGCAATCTTCCCTTGGGCAAAGCCCTGCCGCATGCCCCACGTCACATTTTCGGAGATGGACATGCTCTCGTTCTCCGCCATAGCCGTCATGATCGTAAGAATGAAGCTGCTCTTGGGATCGAATGTGTGGATATTTTCCTTCTCGAATATGCACTCGACGCCGTACTCTTTGAGCTTACGGATTGTGGAAATGCTGTCAACAACGTTCCTTCCGAACCTACTTATGCTCTTCGTCAGAATCAGCGTAAACTTGCCCGCCAGCGCGTCGTTCACCATCTGCTGAAATCCGTGGCGATGGCTGATCCCCGTTCCGCTCACGCCATCATCGTAATAGCATCCTGCGAATTCGTAATCCGGGCTGGTAGCAAACAATTCCTCGTAATGCGCCCGCTGGTTTTCCAGGCTGTTCTCCTGCTCATCCGAGCGCGTTGATATCCTCAGGTAGCAAGCCGCCTTCCTGCGCGTCAAAGCCCTCAGCGGCGCCATTGTGTGCATCTGGCGGGTGGCTTCCACTTTTCTTACAATCCGTTCGGTCATTTTGCGTCTCCTTCCCAGTTCTTTTCAAAATCACCTGTAGGGGTGTTGATGATTAGGTGACCATCCGGCCAAACGGTTATGTTGTCCACATCCCCCACTCCGCTCACAGCCTCGTTGATGATGGAGAAAAGCTTGTCTTCCCGTATGCAGCGCGACGGACAGGAAGCCCGACTGCCCCGTAGATATGTTTTGCACAGCCAAAGGCTTGACTTGCCCCTCTCCCGTCTGGTAAAATGATCCCCGCAAACGCCGCAGGTGATCAGACCGTGCAGGGGTGAGGCGGCAGGAGGGCGGCGGCCGTAGGCGCCATTTCGCCGCGAGGCTTCTGCTTGTGTGTGCTTCCATGTCTGCTCGTCGATTAGGCCCTCGTCCCTGTAGACAGGATCCGCGAGAATCCTTCGGATGTCGCAATAGGTCCAGGCAGCGCAGTCCTTCTTGATGTCGGTGATCGGCGGCGGGACGTGGTCGGCATTGAGAGCGGAAGCGATCGGCGTGCGGCCATGGCCTTCGAGAAAGAGGCTGAAGATGCGTTGGACAACCTCTGCTTCCTCCTCATCCCCAATTCCGTAAGGGGCAGGAACAGTCTTCTTCAATTTGGGTGGCTTCAAAAAAGAAGCGAGAGTGGAAAGCAATTCCTCTCCACCCTCGCCAGATGTGCTTAAATCTTCGTCGATGAAATCGATCTCCACTCCCAGATCCTTCAACTCGCTGAGCGTTCTGTACAGCTCCTCGCGCCGTAAAGCAAATGTGTTCATCGAAATCGTGATGACGGTGTCGATGGAACCATCGCGGCATCTGTCGAGCAGCGCATCCAGTTGGTCGTGGCTTGATCCTCCTATGCTCAGTAGCACGATAGTTGTTGAGCTCGGTGCGCAGGGCTTCCTTGGCGCGCTCGCGCTCGGAGGCGAAGGCCATGTTGCCGATGACCTGCGGCGAGCCTGGGGTATTGTGGATATCGGGTGGAGACGCGACGCGCTGCTGCGCTCGGTCCTGCGCTTTTTGATGAACGTCTATCAATAATATCACCTCAGCTTTCTGTTGTCTGTTTTGATGCTTTGCCTTAGGTTTCTCCTTCAGCGTGTCTTGATTTCCTTCTGAACAGTTCCTTCGACACCACCTTCATATCGTCTAACAGAATCTGCGTATCCAAATAATTTCACCTGCCTTATTCTGTATCTCTGCTTTCTATTCTGAGGCTTCATCGCGCGGGTTGCCGACTTCATCGCGCGGGTTTCAGACTTCCTCGCTTGGTCTTTCCTCTCTCGCCTTAAACATCTCATTGTTCTGGATCATCTCGTCCAGCGTAACGGGAAGAAACCCGTTCACATCGACGCCGGCATTCAGCATGTGAGGATTTCCCCGTATCAACGGCCAGAAGCCGGCGGCTGTGCTGTTGTGTATGTGCCCGTAGACCATGTAGCTGTCATCGAAATAGTATTTCTTACCATTTTCAGTCTCACATCGGATCATTGCTGTCAGGCTTTCCGGTATCGGCAGAATCTGTTTAATAACTGGATCCATTTGAGTCCCTCCATTCCCTGTATTATTGTCGTTCTGTAGTCTCCGCAACAGTTCCTCACGCATGGCCATATGCATTGCTGTTTCACCACA
>CACYZW010000064.1 GCA_902778995.1 uncultured Eubacteriales bacterium | reverse complement strand
ACAGGGATGCCCGGTTCCTGGATATCGCCCTGAACTGGTGTGATCGCCACGGTGTTGACCCCGCCGCGATAGAAACGGAAGCGCCTGCCACGCCCCTACTGCCTCCAAGGATTGAGGAAGCCTCCACAAGGGGCGGAGAGGCCTCCGTAAGGGCCTCCACAGGAGCCGAGGAAGCATCGGACAGAGCAGCCGCCACAGGCACCGCGGCCGCTGTGGGAGCGAATAACGCCAGTCTGGCCATTGTCCTCATTGAATCCATACGCGTTCTCTTTCGGACGCATGATTACGAGGGCTTTGAATCCGTACTGGACCAGCTCGTGGCGTCGGTGGAATCGTTTGCTCGCAGAGGGAGCTTGTCATAATGGTGATCACATATTCCCCTCGAATTCAAGGGGGTTAATCTTTGAGCTTCAGGTTCTCAAAATCCAGTGCGTCTTTGATATCTTCCAGGGCCTTCTTCCCGATTCCTTTGATGGCGAGAATGTCCGCTTCTGTCATTTCCGACAGCTGATCAATGGTTTCAATGCCCGCCTGCCTCAGCGCCGCGATCACTCCGGGCGTCAGGAGCATGGAATCGATGCTGTTATCCCAGTCTTCATCCTCGTCATCTTCATCATAGATTTCTGGGACAGGCGCTCCTGTGACTTCTTCGACCATTTCCTTTATGGCCACCATGGCGTTAACTTCGAAGATGGACTTCGGCGGGCCGTTTTTGTGCCACTTCCTGTCGTACCACATTTCCCAGCTCTCGGCGTCCCTGTCCAGCCGCATGACGTCCGACGCCATTCCGATGCCATCCTCTTCCGAGAATACCGTGGTGGCGACGCGGTACAGCCATTTGTCATCCGAATCGTCCTCAAAGAACGGGCCGTTGAAGTATTCAATTTCGTCTCTGGTTTCAGAGGTTATCTGGGGCAAATCCCTGGCGATGAACAGATCAAGGCTCATCTCGTCCACCATGAAGCCGGCGGGATCAAGCCCTACTTTCTGAATTGCTTCATTTACCTGAGTCGTAAGCGAGGTAAAGAGCAGCAATTTATACACACGCCTCTTGAGCGCGTCCGCCGCGTCAAACATCATTTCGTGCTGTGGTAAATCTTTGAACAGGAGCGTCGCGGCGTCCATCATTTCCTGAAAGCCCGTCGGCGGCGTTTCAGCATTGGCGCCTATCTTCTTTTTCCGGCTGTTGAAATCTATGACGTTTGACATGGTTTTCCTCGCTTTTCAATGTCCTGTTTTATATCAGTCCTATGGCTGAATGTCCTGTTTTTCATCCCTCTTGAGTCTGAATGTCCTGTTTTCGCAGCTTTGCTTGCACTTTATTCAGCATTTCTATTTCCTGCGCGGAATAGTACTGCTCGAATCCCTCTATGGAGAATCCCTCCGGATCCCCCAGTAGCGCCTCCAGTACGCCTTCGAAATAATGAGCATGCCCATGCCTATCTTTGGTATATGACGTACTGTACGGGAAGATCAGCCCTGCTCGGGCGTATTCAGAGGCGACATACAAAAGATCGCCTTCCTCAATGCCCCAGCCGGGGATGTCAACCTTCCATAGCTGCGCCGTCTCGACATAATACGGCCTGTTGGAGGCCTTGTACCGGTTATTTATGCCTTCGCTGAGCATACGATTCTCCATTCCGACACGGTAAAGTTGAGCCAATTGAGTTCACCGCAGAATACCTCACTATGTCTCCAACTCATAGCCGTTGTATATTGAAAAGGGAACCCCCGCAGGAATTCCCCCGGTCACGGGCTTCGCAAGTATCAGCAACACGATCACAATTACTCTACCATACACGTGTATTATTAGTCAAGATGTTCCTTCTTCCATTTTTCGTGATTGGTCCTACTTCGATTTTCCATGATCAGTCTTCCACTTCTCGTGATCGGCAATCCCGTCGATCACCTGCTCGACGGTCAGGTCATAATTTGCAAACTGAACATGATAGTCCATGACCGCGCCTGTCATTTCATCCAGCACAGGACCGTTGTTCTTATGAAGCAGCGTAATCCTGTCCTTATGATAATCAAATCGCCATTCCGAAATAGACAGATGTGACGCTTCTCTGAACTATCGTGGTCATTGGCCCTTATTACTTGATTGTGACCTCCCTGGATGCTAAAATGCGGTAACCGCCGAGTGGGCGGGGGGAAACCCCGATACCAGCGGGCCACGCGAATGCCGAAGTGGTATCCGCCGGGTGGGCGGGTAGAATACAGAGCCACAAGAGGCCGAAAGGAAGGTACCCTATGTACAAGGCAGAATTGATCAAGACCATGGTAAAGAAGGCGGAAGACCATAATGTGCCACTAACCGACAAACAGACGCGCGCAGCGCTATCAGCGCTTTTGGAGTCGGTTACCGACGCTTTGAAAAACGGAGAGAAGGTCATTCTCCCCGGCTTCGGCACGTTCGGAGTGAAGATGCGACCTGCAAGGGAGGGGCGCAACCTCTTCACCGACGAACGGAATTAGGATTCCCGAGCGGAAGGTGCCCGTCTTCAAGGCAGGCAAGACCATCAAGGATGCGGTGACAGCGGAATAGCGACAAGGCAAAGAAGCGGTAGCGCTGAATTATATGCGCTACCGCTTCTTTGGGAGTCTTGTGTGAGAGTTATGTGTGGTATGGAATAAACCATGTGCGTCATTACTCTGATTTGAGTAAATTACAGATATGCTCGTTCATTGAATCATAGCTGTTCCAGTATTCATCGCTAAACACTTGAATGAACTCTACAAACTCCTGCAATCGATCAGCCAATACCTCTGGGGTTGGAATACGGGTCGATTGTAATTCTTTATGTAGATCTTCCCGCCCAAACGGAACAATTTCGTGTGCTACAAGATTTCGGACCTTTTTTTCTGTTTCACGCAGTATCTCTGCTAATTCAACTGCGTGAGCATCACCAAAATTGCGTATCAGCGGGAGCATGTTTTCGGAGGCCAGATTGGAACCGTCCTTAAATCCATGCAAATAATTGGCGTCCAGTATATCCCGCCACTCTTGTGGTACCTGGGAAATATCCCATCTCCCCCTGCTGTTCACACCGTTTTTGCGGACGTCCTTCCCCAACTTTGCAAGATACAGTTCAAACAGATTGGTCAGCAGAGGCGTCAGCTTGCGAATGAAGTTGTCAAAAGCCCCGCTCTTCAGATCGTTGCGCATCGTCAACAGATATTCGGCGCATTGCCAAATGCCATCCGTTGCGTGTTTGCGCAGCATATTACCCATTTTGAAGCCGGAGGATTGTAGGGCCTTGCCGGCGTCCTCCATCTTCATACAGCTGCGGCGATCGGCACCCTGTATGGCAAGTCGTGCTTTGGTTGGCACATGCGCTTTTAATACATCGCTTTGAATTTCCTGTAAAGCAGTGTGATAATCACCCTCCTGAACCAAGCGGCACAGCTCGTTGATCTGCATCGCCAGCACCAGGTTCATCAGCGGCTGTATGCTGGTCCGGTTTTCTGTGCCGGGTTCATTGTCTTCATCAAGCTCAAAGGCCTCGACGACCGGATAATCCTTCTTGACGTTGTCGGACTTCTTCTCGTCCCCTTTTCCCGGGTCGCTGACCTGAACACAGGTCGCCTTGAACGGCAGCAGCGCGCTGAGTGCCATCAGCGTACCCTTCATGCCTGCGGTGCCGGAAGACATGTTGATGAGCAACTCGTCCTTCGGAAACTCATTGTGCAGCTGCATGATGTATTCCTGAAAGCGTGGCACAAAGTATTCCAGGGAATGGGCGTCTTCACACCGCGGATCGCGGATGCACTTCAATTGGATGTAGCGTTCCGCCTGATCCCCATACATATGGCAGTTTAGCAGTGCCATCGTCCGCTCATACAGGTTCTTGCGGTTGCCGTCTGACTCAATGACATTTTCCTTCCTGCACATTTCGGCGGATAGATAGATGACGCAGGTATGCGGCCGGTAGTGTCGACAGATATGCAGCCACGCGCCATCCCGAAAGCCGCGAATCGGATCGGTATTGCCAATTGCTGAAAATAGCACGTATCCCATGTCACTTGTTCCTCCCGTATTCGATGGGTTCTATCCGGCAGCCGCCCATGCCCAGGGCCGTCTTGATGCCGACGCCGCACCAGGGCGCGAAGCAGTACAGCACGTTTGCAAGGCGAATCAGCGGGTCCGGCCCCTGTATGCTCAAATCCACATAGCCGGTATAGCCCTGCACGCGGGCTCCCTCCAGCGCAAAGGAGCCGGATTGGAGCCGATATCGGGCAATGCGCGTGCGCGAAATGATCTGTTCGAGCACTTCGTCGTCAGACAGGACCATGCCGGGCTCCATGTCGCACAGCCGGGCGCGCAGGCCTCGGGCGATCAGCTCCACCGATGGAAACAGCGCGTATTCGCCCTGGGTCTTGTGGGTGGTGGTGGAGAGAAAGGAGAGGCGCAGGCGCGGCGGAGCGATCTCGCTCAGGAAGAAGGGCTTCATGTACCCCTGGACGGTCAGGCGCTCGCCCTGAACCTCTCCGAGGATGAAATCGCCCTGGAGATGCTTGCAGGGCCAGCGCTCCCCCGCCTTCAGCAGCGGTTCGACTGCGGCGGCGAGCCCGTCGTCCAGAACGCTCAGACGCCAGCGGAACGCGGCCCCCTCGCCCGGCTCCACCCATTGGGAAAACGGGCGCGGGCCGCCGTCGTGAAGGCGCTCCTGCCATTCCCGGGGCAGCCGCTCCACCAGCATGCCGTGCAGCAGCGAACCCCAATAGGGCGAAGGAATGCCCTTCTCCGCTTGCATGGTGATCGTCCAGCGGTTCATGTTTCAGCCTCCCTTCGGTGCGGATTCATTATAGCATTGTGAATTGGTGCTGTCAATGAAGGATGCTTTCACCCCGTGTGGGGGTATGTTAAGACACCATTGATATTCGCGCCTTCTTTCCGACGGTGATGTTTTCGTCCCCGTGTGGGGGTATGTTGAGACGAAAATGCGATGCTCAACGCAGAACTTGAGATTCTTGTTTTCGTCCCCGTGTGGGGGTATGTTAGGACCGTCATCATCGACGAGCTCGCCGACCTTATGACCACGTTTTCGTCCCCGTGTGGGGGTATGTTAGGACGGATCACTGGGCATACTGGTATGGTACCTATGGGTTTTCGTCCCCGTGTGGGGGTATGTTAGGACAGGCGAGGGTTGGCTATAGGAATAGACTGACAAAGTTTTCGTCCCCGTATGGGGGTATGTTGAGACGCGATTACGCTAAAGCCTATCTGGCGGGTGATCCCTTTTCGTCCCCGTGTGGGGATATGTTGAGACGTAGACGTTCAGACCGACGAAACTGGACAGATTCTTTCGTCCCCGTGTAGGGGTATGTGTAGACCTGATGGCTATATCTATGCAAATGATCCAAATAGGTTTTCGTCCCGTGTGAGGGTATGTTGAGACACGGCATTGCAGATGGCGGTTGCTTCGCTTAGGTTTTCGTCCCCGTGTAGGGGTATGTTGAGAGAGAATTCTGAGATCACTAAGCGTGACTCTGACAAGTTTTCGTCCCCGTGTGGGGGTATGTTGAGACGGTGACGACATTTCAAAGGTTGACGTGATTTCGTTTTCGTCCCCGTGTGGGGGTATGTTGAGACGAGTTCTTCCAGTGCTTTGGCAAGCCAGTTCACGTTTTCGTCCCCGTGTGGGGGGATGTTAGGACTGAAATCAACCCGTGTATGCTTGCGGATTCAGTGGTTTTCGTCCCCGTGTGGGGGGATGTTAGGACTACGATGGATGACCTGATTTCGAGGGCGGCGGCGATGTTTTCGTCCCCGTGTGGGGGGATGTTAGGACTACTGCCATGATTAAGGAAGCTGCAAAGTGCAAGTTTTCGTCCCCGTGTGGGGGTATGTTAGGACCTGCTGGGACGCGAAGAACCGGTTCGGGCTGCCGGAGTTTTCGTCCCCGTGTGGGGGTATGTTAGGACAAGGTGGTTCGGGACTTCAGCTACGCCTGGCTGCAGTTTTCGTCCCCGTGTGGGGGTATGTTGAGACGACGAACCACGTCGAGTACGTCGACATTCCCAAGGACGTTTTCGTCCCCGTGTGGGGGTATGTTGAGACGGCAATCGAACACGAAAAGCGCAAACGTCTCACGTTTTCGTCCCCGTGTGGGGGTATGTTGAGACAAAATGACTTTTAATAAGATTTCTTTCCCAGAGGCGTTTTCGTCCCCGTGTGGGGGTATGTTGAGACCGTCAGGCTATGAAGAAAGCTGCTATCACGTTCGCGTTTTCGTCCCCGTGTGGGGGTATGTTGAGACGCGTTCCGCAAGACCTTCGGCAACCGGATCACGTTTTCGTCCCCGTGTGGGGGTATGTTGAGACGCCGTAACTGTCGCTGTCATAGGTGAAGGTCTCGTTTTCGTCCCCGTGTGGGGGTATGTTGAGACTGCAAAGTATTGTGGTATGGACAGCTCTGGGATACAGCATATTGTTTTTACCCGTTCTCCATCTCGTGGAAAACGAATCACGCAGCCCTTTTTCAGGTGCTTTTTGGTGCGAACCTGCTCCCAGAGCCCTTCCATTTCAGTGAAAACCAGGGGCTTCGCACCTCAAAACCACAGCTCGCACACCCCGAGCGGCCAGTATTCGCCCTCGTACCGCGCCGCCTTGTACATATAGGGCGCGGTCTTTGCGCCCTGGGGCGGTTTATAGGAACATCGGGTTCCTCTGGTGAACTGCCTCCTGAGCACCTCGTGGGCCAGCTGCGCGGCGTCCTCGGGGTAGGCGCTGGTCTTGTAGACCAGGGACTTGCGCTGGAAGCCCGTGCCGCCGCCCAGCACGATGGGCGCGCCCTTCATGGTTCCGGTCTCCGCGAGGCTGCGGGCGAAGTGGTCGTCGACGGCGCGATGACACAGGGCATCCCATTCGGTCAGCGCGTCCCGGATCGTCGACAGCGCGTCCTCTCCCTCGGGCCACAGCGAGCGATCTACCGTCATGTAGAAGGCCGTCCCTGCGCCCGGGCGCAGGCATTCCATGAAGATCGGCGCCTTGCCTGGGCGATCCTCGCCGGCAGCCGAAAGCCAGTGACGCCGGCAGACTGTAAGGCTCTCCGGGGCAAACGGCATGCTATCCGAAATCTCAACCGATTTCAGGAGATCGTTGACGGCGTCCTTTCGATTTGGCGCTATGCCGTCCCTGTCGAGCCTGCAGGGCAGCACGCGCAGCGTCTCCTCCACGGCGCTGGCCCGGCGTCCGGTCGGATTGCTGACCAGTTCATCCCTCAACCTCCTTTTATCCGCGTCGTTCATCCGCGCCGCGATCAGCGCCGTGCGCAGCGCGCCCTTGACGGACGAGCCGGGGATGTAGGCCTCCCCGTCTGAATTGCGCATAAACGTCAGCAGGGTATTCATCGATGAGAAATCCCGCTGGGCCCGAAGGGTATATCGAACCCACGAGGGCTGGGGATTCAGGGAAATCCGACGCTCCCGAAGGAAGCTGGCGAGCTGCTTCTGCCTGCCGGGCGCCGAGATGAAGCGCATGAAATCATCCATGAGGCCGCGCTGCCAGGCGTGGGAAAAGTCGTCGATCATCTCCGATATGGAGGGCACATACACAACGCCGTTATCCAGTATGTATTCCATGGCGGTCAGCTTTTCCCCGGAGCCGATGTACAGCGGGCTCCTGACGGTCAATTCCACGCGCAGGCGCTCCAGATGCCCGTATTTCATGCCCTCACCCCCATAAACATGGCCCGGGCATACCGCCACACCGGGTGCGGCATGCCGATGCCCACATCCATCATGCCGCCCCTGAAGCGGCGGCGGAAGGTCGATCCCGCGCCGAGCAGATAGACCGTCTGCTTTTTCATCGGGTTGATCTGCTCGCTGGCGGTGAAGCCGCCCCTGCGAACGACGGTATAGCAGGCCCCGTCCAGCGCGTCGGGCAGCTCGTCCGTCACGGGCAGCGCCGTGCTGAGCAGCATCTGCCGGCCGGCGTCCTCATCCGCCAGGGCACGCGCCCACTCCGCCGAGGCGGGTTCGATGGACAAGCTGAACTTGCCCCAGCCGGAGGACGCCTTGCCGCCGATGCCCCCGGCGGACAGGGCCGTCATGCCCCGCGTAAACAGTGTCAGCGCGTCCCCGTCGCCGCTGACGGCCAGGTACAGGCCGCAGTGCTCGTCAAACCGGAAGCCGCCCACCCGATAGGGCAGGGGCTGGTCGCCGTCCCGCAGGTTGACCCGCGTCTCCTCAAAGGCGCTGCCGAAGCGGTTCAGCCCGTGCAATTCCTGAAGGTCAGCCTGCCCCGCCATGAAATCCGAAAGGTCATCCGAGGGAATGAAGGCGATCTTCTTCAGCAGCTTTCGCTGGGAGGGGTCCTCCGACGAGGGCGCGTCCGGCTTTGAGAAGATGCCGACGGGGCGCGGCAGGAACAGGCGCTCGCCCTTCCAGGGCATGGCGTCGGAAAAGGCCAGAGCGCCGCACTGCACGGCGCTGAGCAGCGCATCGGCCTGACCCTGGGGAAGCAGCGCCTTGAAGAGTGCGGAAAACAGCATATCCGCCCGAAAGGTCATGCCCGCGCTCGTCAGGCTGCCGCCGCCCGCGTCCGAGCCAAAGCGCACCGCCGTGTTGAAGCACAGCTTACAGATCGCATGCCGCATAGTTGCTCACATCCTCGAAACAGGCGTTCAGGTCCACATCCTTGGGAATTTCGCCCAGCAGGGGTTCTGCGTTGAAATGCTCGAACATCACGCGCCCATAGCCGCGGGTGCCGCTTCCGCCCAGATAATCCATGCTCAACAGCTTGCAGCCCTCCGCCAGCAGCTGCATATCCGCCAACAGCTCCTCCGCGTTGTCCATGGTGTAATACCACGTGATGGCGAACTCCGCGCCGCGCACGATGCGCTCCATCGAGCGGGGATTGGCGATCGACGTCGAGCGCGTGATGGTATTCTCGGATTTGACCTCGGTGATGCCGCCGCGGTTGATCAGCTGTTCGCGGTTGGTCAGAAAGGCGTCGGAGAACTGCAGGCGCGCGACCCGGGGGTTCTCGTTCGCCTTTTTATTCCCGGGCGTGCCAAACAGGCGCTTGATCTCCGGGGCGTCGTCGGCGCAGTTTGGCAGGTGGGTTCCCGCGTCGGTCCGGCTGCGGGCCAGCAGCGTACGCATCTTTCCCTTCAGGCTGGAGCCCGGGATCATGGGGTCGCCCTTCCAGGCATCCCGGATGACGGGATTGTCCAGCGCGCCGATGGCGGAAAAGCCGTCTGAGCCGCCGATATGCAGACCCGTCAAAACCTTCATCGTACAGGTGATCTTGATTTTCGCAAACATGGTCTTCACTCCTCCCGTCAGCTTCTGTCCTTTTTCTCGCCGAAGTAGTACCTGTGGAAAGCGACCAGCGCTTCCATATAGTGATAGAACTGCTTCAGCTTGTCACAACTGTCGCCAATGTCGCCCAGATAGGCCAACAGCCCGGACTGTTGGACAAAGCGGCCCACGGGCGCGGAGTCCATATATCCGTTATATCGATCCTCACGACCAATCTCGTAATAGATGCGCACCCGGGCGACGTTCAGGTCGTTGAGCTGATCCTTGTCGAGCTTTTTCTGATCCCCGCGGGTCACCTCGTTGAAGGTCTCCGTGAACAGGGAAAACAAGCTTCTGAGCTTGCTGGTGGTGATGACCACTTTACGCTTGTCCTGATTTTCAATCCGTTCGAGTTCAGCGATGGCTTCCTCCGCCCGCTTGACGTAATCCTCGGGAAGGGGCTCCGCTGTGATGGTATGGGACGATGCCCTGTTCCTGTCGTCCCTGTTGAATCCACCCGGTCGGTTGAATCCGCCCGGTCGGCTGTTGTAACCGTTTCCTCTGTCGTTATACATCGTTCTCCCGCTCCCTTCTGTGTGAATAGACGTGCAGGAGTATGGCGGCCTGCAACGCCCGGTTCTCTTGCGCATCCAATGCCCATTGATAGACGCTCTTGCTGAAGGCATCGTAGTTGGCTTTTCGCTCCTTTTCGCGCTCGTTCGGATTGCGCTTTTCGGGTGGCGCGTGCCGGGCCAGAAGATAAGCCAGGCGCGCAATGGCTATGGGATTGCGCCCTATATCGCGCAGGAGTTCAAGCACCTGATACAAAAACGCATTGCCCGCTTCCTGCTCTTCGTCAGATGCGTCTTTGAAGACGCGATACAGCGTCGGCAGCTTGTCGTCAATGATGTTTTGCCGGAGGAACTCCCAGTGAAAATTGAACGAAACCTTATCCTCACTGCCGGACGCCGGCGCAAACAGCGCCACGGCATTCTTTGTGCCATCCCCGATCAGCTTCGCCGCCTCTTCCAAATCGGCGGTGATGTCCGCCATGATGCCAACGGGCTCATGGGGCGTGAACAGCCCCAAGCCTGCGCTGAGGGTCACGCGGCCGCCGGTATATCGGGAGAATGCCCTCTGCAGGGACAGGCCAACGTCAAGCACCTCGTTCCACGCGCCGACCAGAAAGACATCGTCGCCGCCGGAATAGACGACGGTGACGTGCCGCCGATCGGGGGCGTCAGCCCCGGGTATCCATGGTGGGGTGACCTGCCCGACAATATGATTGATCTCCCGCTGGAAGAAGGCGGTCATGGCCGCGGACAGCGCCATGTACCTTGGCAGGGTCTCATACCGATGGGGCTTTGATTCCTTTGGCGCCAGGAGCCCCGTGGCAAACAGCATGCCAAGGTTGTCCACATCCGCCCGCAGTACGCCCAGGCGCCCGAGCCCCGAGGAGGCAGCCGCCAGATGCTCAAAGGTCATGGCGGAACCGTCATCATTGCACGCGCGGAAGTTGCCTGTGTAAAGCCATACGCAATTTGGAAGCGGTGCATAATCGCTGTTGATACAGTATGTACGAATCACGCCATCGGGGGAAATCTCGGAATCGGCGCGGGAAAGCCACATGCCCCCGGGCAAAGGTATGGCATCGGCGCTTTCATGCTGTTTCACCACAAGGGACAGGTTGTTCTCGGTGAGCGTGTTGGAAAAGCGCTCCAGCCTGCCGCAGGTCTCGCAGACCATTTCATTTTCGCCGTGGGGCACCAGGTGTCCGCTCTTTCCGCAGATGACGCATTCCCTGTCGGTGGGACGGTGCTTTTCCTTGCGGTTGAGCTCAAGCAATTCATCTGCGCTGTAGCGCTGCAGCTTCTGCTGTGAAATCTCCCGGGAGGCAGCGCGAAAGAGGTCGGAGAACGATTCGTCGCCCGTGGAGGAAAGCTGCTCCGCAGAAGCCGTCACGCAACCGCAGGCCAGAAACAGAGACGTGTCAAATTGTTCCCGAAGAAAATCGTTTGAGATGCGAACCACGCGCTTCGCCTCGTTCAGGCAGGCATCCGTGTTTGGAAGCAACAGATGCGCCCTTCCACCGCCTGAGTAGATCAGGTTGGCGCGCGTCAGCTGACAGGCCTCCAATATCATATCCGAAATATGCTCCATCAGCATGGAGAGGTAGAAGGAACGCACGCGCAGGCCCTTCAACGCGCCTTTGTTGGATATCGTATAGATAAACGACTGGATGCCCGACATGTCCATGGAAAACAGCAAAAACGGCTCCGATCTCATAAGCGCGTCGCTGTTGGGCGTCAATGCTTCACGGTAATTGGCAATGCCCCTGGAACACAGCCAGCGCTCGAGGCAGCAGCCAATGGCCGCGATGGCCTTGCTGTGATGGAACATCGAAACATCGCGGCGTCGGTCGTCATAGCCCGGGGCCGGGATATACGAGAAGCAGCGCTCCAGCGATTCCAGCAGGGCGTTGGCAAACGGGGGTTCAAACAGCCGGCGCTTTATCGTGGTTGTCCACTGCTCCCAAACCTCCCGGTAATCTCCGCTGTCGCTTTGCGCCGTCTCGGACGGATATTGAATGCCGCTTTTGAACCATTTTCCCGCAAATCGGGCATGGCCATCTGCCTGATTCAAATGGTTGAATATGCTTTCAAGGGTATCGCTGTCATTGAGCGCCGGTTTATGCGCCTCGGCGGACGATCCACCGGGGCCAAGCGCGATGCTGCGAGACGCATTCACAATCCACGCAAGGGAGTCATCTTCCAGCTGTCCTTCAGCATTGCCTGCCTCGCTGTGGAATTGGATGGCATCCCTGACACCCCCGGAGAGCATATCCTGAAGGAATGCCGTGACCTGCCGTTCCGGCTTGTCATCCAATCGGGCTTCGAGCAGTGCCTCAAAGTCACACAGCAGACATGCCTGGAGGGCCTCATACGTTCTGCTCACTGCTTTACCTCCTATCTGTATTTGGCAGGGCGAAGCGGAAGCATATCTACGATGTACCCGAAAACCTTGCCTCATTTGAGCATCGGGGAGACAATTTGATTATAACACAGGTTTAATGTCCATGGCAATATTTCACAGGCCAATTTGGGGAACATCCGCGCTGTATATCTTCATTTCCTGCCTGGATAAAGGATTAATCCTTTATCCAGCTGGCGATCATGGCCAGACCGATGGCCACGAACAGGCAACCAAGCAACAGCATCCGCGTTCCCTCCTTTCTGGCAGGCAAGCGCCTGGCTGATTGACCACGGGTATTGGTCCTATGGCATGGGGATAATGGTGTAATGCGCTGGGTCAGTTGAACGGCAGAGGTGCGAAAAAGGAGAGTGGGGCCTACCGATCGGCAGGCTTGAGGATCGAGACAATGGCGACGGCGGCAGAACAGACGGCGACGATTGCGGCGGCGGCCGGCCATCCTTCGATGGCTACATCCAGATGGGTATTCTGGATGAGGGTCGGCAGAACGCGGATGATGGCAAGCGGTTTGTTTTCCATGGACGCAACCCCCTTTGATTTGGAATGTGAGAATATTGTACAATGATTCAGAATATGGGTCAATGGTTTATTCAGCTCTGTTTGCAGCCCCTTTAATTGTGATTGGATGTTGAATATGCGGCGATTATATGATATACTGAGCCTAAAAACAGCCCCAAAAAGTGATTGAAATTCACGACAGATTCCATAGCGGAGGTTTTCAATGAGCATCCAGGATAAAATCAATATATACGTGCCTGCCATGGTTGGCGCAATGCTTGAGCGCGACATGGAGATGTTTGAAATCTATAAGGCCAATGGTCGCAGTCTGAATTGGAACCGTTTCCTGTCAATGCTGATAAAGGGCTATTATGATACCTATGTGCAGGAAAACAAGGCGTTGTACGAGAAGATCATGTCCGCCCTGACGTCGACGGCTCTGGACGAAAAGCAGGCAAAGGAGGCTGCCGATCGTATCATGAACAATGTCATTCGACCGGATGGCAACAAGAGAGGCGGGAAGGATTCCCGACACCTTTCCCTCAAGCCGACAAGCAGCACGGAAGATCTGGTTCAGCGGATTGCTTATTCCGGCGAAGACTATATCTCCCGATATTTCCGCGGGCTGCTTATGAGTTATTGCGAGAAACCCTTCAGCCAAAGGGAACGCATCGTATTCAAAGAAAACTATGAATCATTGAACCAATACTGTCACGCACAGCAACCCGTTTACCTGTCAACGATTTGGGAAGAAGGTATTGTTCATGAGGTCGTTCCCTATGCCATAGCGATCGGCCCCGAAGAGATGTTCAATTTTCTGCTTTGCCAGGAAGAAAACCCTGTAACCCACGACATGGAAGCGAAAGCATTTGGCCTGCGAAGGATTAAGCACGTGAATGCGAGCGATAAGAGAACGCGCATACAGCCGGAGGTACATCAGCATTTACAGGCTATGGTTAAAATGGGGCCGCAATACGCCATCAATGATGACGAAGAGATATGCGTCCGTCTTTCGGAAAGAGGTTTGACGGCATATAAGAGAATATACTTTGGCAAGCCCAAATACGCTCGAATGGAGAAAGTAGCCGATGCTTACTATCAATACTACAAATGCTCGAAGGAGCAGGTTTTCCTGTATTTCCGAAAATTCGATCCGAGCATTGTCGAAATCGTTGCGCCGGAATCCCTTCGAAAAAGGATGGAACAGTTTTATAGAAGCGGGGTAGATACATATAGTGCGAATAAGGAATTGAAAAACGGTGGAAAAGACGCCCCGGCAATACCTCTCGTGTGGAACTCATCAAAATAGCCGAGGCTGCCCGGCTCTACCCCTCCATCGTGTGTATGGCCTCTGTCGTCGTCTGAATACCATACCAGGTGCTCATGCATTCGGATCCCATTTGCTGGACATCCATCTGTGTCAACTTCTTGAAATCCTTAATTACCTCATCAGGCGCATTATAATACCCCATAACGCCCCCCATCATCACATCTACGCCTTCGCAAACCTGCAACGGAATGAAAGTAGCATAGTCCTGATACTCAATGACAACTGCACCGACATATACCGGTTTGCCACCGGCATCCCTG
>CACYZW010000063.1 GCA_902778995.1 uncultured Eubacteriales bacterium | reverse complement strand
CGTAGTTCGTCGCTGATTAGCGATATCGTCATCTGCTTATCCATGACTCTATTTTACCATATTTCTCGCGCTTTGTATACTGTGCGGTGTTTCCTTAAGGAAACACCGCACAATGCTCATGGCGCATTAACGGCTGAATTTCAGCCGCCTGCTTTCTGCTAATTTCTTGACTTGCCGCCAAATCAAGAATTTTGCATCTGATGACTGGCGGAAAAGGCGCCGCCAGATGTGCCGCCGTATTGTGCGGTAGTTCCTTAAGGAAACCGGGTATTCATGGAATGAAAGGAGAACGCTGCAATGATCGTTCTGAACGTCACGTACAAATGCAAGCACGAGATGCGCGAAGAATTTCTGGAGGCGATCTTCGCCGAGGGCATTGACGAGGCCTGTCGTGCCGAAGCCGGCAATTTCATGTACGATTATTACATCCCCGTCGAAAGAAGCGACGAGCTGTTCCTGCTGGAGAAGTGGCGCGATGAAGCGGCGCTGGCTGAACACGGCAAACAACCGCATATCGCAAGGCTGAAGGAGATCAAGCCACAGTTTGTGGACGACACCGTCATCGAGAAATATGTCGTGGAATAGAATGTCCTTTGAGTAAGGATGGCTTTAAGGAAACACCGCACAATGCTCATGGCGCATTAACGGCTGAATTTCAGCCGCCTGCTTCCTGCTGATTTCTTGACTTGCCGCCAAGCCTTTGCCGTAATACTTCAGAGGAACGGAATCACGATAACAAGGCCGAATGCTCCGACAGTGAGGCATCGGAGGGGAGTATCCCCGCCGATGCCTCACTGTCAGTTCTGCCTGCTATGGTGAACGGCAATCAAATCCTGTGCATCACCGATTCAACCGCATGTCGCCTCGACAGCGCGGGCGAACGGGACAGGCGTAAACTGTTTCCCTGTTTCACAGCCCCGAATCAGTTTTTGCCGCTATAGAACTCCGTCTTCGTGGGATTGGCCTGGATCAACACAGAGCTCTGATGGAATACCTCCAACAGCTCGTCCGCCGCGGCATGGACCGCTTCCGGCGTAGTATCGCTCAGATAAATCACCAGCGTGTATTCCTGAAATACAATATCATCGTTGATCCATCCACCGTTCGCCTCCTGGATGGTGTAGCCGCCAAAGTGACGAATCAGGATATCACGGGCTCTTTCCAGCGCCTCGGCCTGTGTGAATACGGGCTTGTTGGTATCCTTGTCATTGGTGCCCAGGTACATGACGTATTGGATATCCTCCCCTTCGTCTTCCCCATCGGCCTGCGTTTCGGAATCGACGGGAACTCTGTCTTCCGCCAAATCCTCAAGCCAGTGGAATTCGCCGGTCTTGACCACGTCGTCGCCGTAGATGGTCTTCCAGTCGTCGGCCATCGAGATCACCGTGAAGCCCATGCCTTCCCATTTTTCACGCAGCTCCGGGCCCTTTGCCGCGCTGCCGTAGTCCTGGGTCTCGTTGTCCGCGATCAGCTGGAACGCGGCGCTGCGGTAGCGGTTGTTGTAAATCGTGTAGTTGTGCATGCTCACATCGCCGGAGCTGTTGCCGAAGGAGAGTACCGGCTGGCGGCCGATTTCCTGGGCGATTTGGAGAACCTTGTTGGTCTTGAGGTTCTTGATGAGCAGCCTGTCCGTGCGAACCACGTCGTCCGCGCTGGTGTAGACGTAGTCCAGGCTGTCCGTGTCGTTCTGATTGGTCGCCTCCAGCGCCACGTCCATGCCGATGATGTTCTCAAAGGGGATGTCCAGCATGCCCTCGACAAAGGTGCGGCAGATGAAGCGGTCGCTGCCGGAGCAGATGTAGCAGTGAAAACCGTTGGCCTGAAGGTATTCTACGACCTCGATCATCGGCAGATAGAAGGTCTCGGCGTAGGTCATGCCCTCGAAGCCGTCTGCCGGGCGCACCAGATTGCGGGTGACGAAATCTGCGAACTCGTTGAGCGTCATGCCGGCATAGGCCTTTGCCGCATGGACGCCATGCAGCACATCCATGTGATCCGGGAAGGACTTGTCCAGCGCATGGTCGCGGAGCATGCGGCCAAACGCCAGCATTTCCGCGTCCGGCGCGTAGTTGGGGTCGGTGAGGATGCGCCGCGCCAGCAGGTAATATTCCAGATAGGTCGGGTTCAGCTCAGCGCAGAGCGTGCCGTCCATGTCGAAGGTGGCGATGCGATCCGCAGGCGGTATGTAATCCGGCGACGCCTCGTCCGTCACCGCTTCCACATATTCGACCAGCGCTTTCAGCGACGGGGCCTCCGGATTCCATTGGGAAAACGAAGTCTCAATGTCGCTTTCAGCCAACGATGCACCGCCGCACAGCAGCACGGCGATAGCCAGGACAAAACCGATGATTTTCTTCATGGTCATGGATTCTCCCTTCCTCGTCGTATTCTTGAAAGTAAACACATTATACCATACTCAATCCGAAATGTAAATAATATTTGTCCCTTTTGAAACTCCAAAGGAAATTCAGCCGTTAATGCGCCATGAGCATTGTGCGGTATATCCTTAATAAACCTGAAAAGCCGCGAAGCGGTTTGCTTACTCTGAAGGTCAGTATCAGACGATCATTGAATTGACTTTTTATACCGACTATGTTACAGTATATTTGCCGATGACAAGGCTTTCCCGTCGGCTGGCTGTTGCCCGGCATTTATAAAACAGCGCAATGCGTCGACGGCTGAATTGCACCCGATAAAGCGAAGGCTCCGTCGAATTGCCCGCCGGGTAATCTTCGGTTTTACCATTCACATCCGAATTGAACGTCCTTTCGTCGCTGTGCCATGAGCGTTGTACCGTTTTTCTAAATAATCGTTCAATCCGGGATGAAACGGTTGCGAAGTACCTGCGAAAGGTGGATTTACAATGTCAGATGCCTCTGTTCTTTTCTACGAGGGCTACCTTCGAAATCGAAAGCGACTGTGCACCGAGCTCTCCGTGGAGGATTCCCATGACCGGGAACGGACGGAGCAGTCCGTTCTTCTCGCGGGCTATGCCCGCTGGGGGCGCGATGTCGTTCACCACCTGTACGGTAGCTTTTCATTCGCCCTTCGCGAGGCGGGCGGTAAGCTCTTCTGCGCCCGGGATCACTTCGGAATCAAGAGCTTCTATTACACATGCCTGCCGGACGGCAGGCTGATCTGCGCGGCGGACATCTCGGGCATCACCGCGGACCCGGGGTATCGCAAGGCCATCGACCCGGACGCGCTGCAGCTGTATATGATGTTCGGATATCCGGCGGGCGAGGCGACGCTCTTTCGCGGGATCCGGAAGCTGATGCCCGGCTGCATGCTGACATGGGACGCCGGCGTCTGCAATATCGAGCAGTATTACCGCCCCACCTTTCACCCGGAATACGGCGTAAGCGAGCAGGCGTGGATCGACAGGTTTGACGCCACGCTGCAGGAAATCTTCGACGACGACCGCGCGGCCATGGGCCTTGGCGATGGGAGTGCCTTCCTCTCCGGCGGCGTGGATTCCGCATTGCTGCTGGCCGCGTCCGGGGTGAAGCGCGCTGCCTCCGTCCGCTTCCGGGAAAGCGCGTACAGCGAGTGGGAGGCGGCGTCCGAAACGGCGGCATGGCTTGGAAGAGAATTGCAGGGCATCACGCTGTCGGCTGAGGAATATCTGGACGCCATCCCCCGCTACCTAAGAAACGCGGAGCTCCCCACCACTGATTCCTGTGTCACCGCCTTTCTGTTGGGCTGCGAGCACACCGGCGGAAAAGGCGGCCCCTGGCTGTCGGGCGAGGGCGCGGATGAATTCTTCGCAGGCTATAAAAACTATCGCCTGGCCCCGAAGCTCGCCTGGGACGATGGCTCGACGCACCTCGGCCTTATCGGCATCATGCCACAGGAGGACGCCCGGCGGCTGTTGGGGCAGAGGAAGGCCTGCCCCACCGAGTATCTTGTTCGCGATTTGTACGCTCAAACCGCCCATGACGAGCACCTGTCCCGCCTGTTGCTCATCGACATACGGCTATGGCTGGAGGGCGATATACTGTTTTCGGTGAATCGCTCCGCCCGGGCGAACGGCGTGGAGCTTCTGCTGCCCTACGCCGACCGGCGCATGTTCGAGCTCAGCGCCGCCATCCCGTCCGACCTGAAATGGCACGACGGCTGCGGCAAGTATATCCTTCGCAGGACAGCGGAGCGATGGCTTCCCCATGATATCGCCTTTCGGCCAAAGCTCGGGTTCATGAATCCGCTCAGACACTGGTTCCTGGAAGACGCATTCCGGCCCCGTATCGAGAAGGTGCTGTTCGGGAAGGTATCCGCCCAATTCTTCGATCAGGCCATCCTGAGGCGATATTGGGACGGATTGCTGAACGGGGAAGACCTGAATTGGAACATCGTATATGCCGCATACGTGTTTGCCGTCTGGTATGAATGCTGTTACGAAAAATTGTAGCAAGCGGGCCCACAATAGCTTTTTAATGATGGCGAACACCCTCGACCGCAAAACATAAGGGGCTGAATGACGTGAAACGACCGTATGACCATCCGAAATTTGACTGTATTTCCAACGAAAACATCAATGCTGCGATCGACCTGGCGGACAGCTAACTGGCCGACAACGGCGTTGAAGAAACCAACAGAATACGCAGCCGCCTGTTTTTGGAGGACATGCTGCTGCAATACCAGAAGCTGGATGAAGCCGCGCCGTTTGAGCTGGTTTTAGCGCGATCATTGCGCAAGGTAAACGTCATACTGGCGGTAAAGTGCCGGAGCTACAACGTTATAGAGGAGAACAGGGACTTCTTCATCCAGGCCGGCAGCCAGAACGCACCCACGGAACTGCCAACCTGGGAATACAAGCACTGAAGAAACATCATACGCTTCGATATCATCGTAAAGATGCCGAACCGACAGACGCTGCGATACGTCATCCGGTACATGGACAGCGAGAAGCGCGCCTTCAGGTTCGGCTTGCTGATGCGATTTATGAACATGGTGATGCTGGTTCTGGAGCCCTGGTTCGCCGCCAGGATCATTTCGGCCATCAACGCCTCGGATATTCGGATGATACTGACCTTTGCCGTCGCTATCCTGGTGATTGAGCTGGGCAGCAGCCTCTTCTCCTTTTTCGGCACGCGCTTTCTGGAGCGGGCCTACTGCGTCATGCGCGAGAACATGCGGTTGGATGTGACGGGGAATGTCCTGAAGATCAAAACGGAGCATATCGACGCCAATGGCACGGGCGTCTTCATCGAGCGCCTGATCCGGGAAACGGCCAACGTGGTCACCGGCATTGACGAGATGGTGAATGTGGTCACGGAAGCCTTCCGCCTGGTCAGCCTCCTGATCGCGTTTGGCGCGATATCGATGAACATGATGGTGTACGAGCTTATACTGTTCGTGATCTACCTGTTGCTCGTGCTGGTACAGTCGAAAAAGGCCAATGCGGATTCCCGACGGCTGTTCGCGTCGATGGAGGCCTACTCCGGCTTCATCGGGGAAATGGTTCGGGCGGCCCGGGATATCAAGCTGCTGCACTGCGAAAACAGCTTCCTGATCAAGCTGAAGGCGATCATTACAACCTGCACCGATCGGGAAAGGGAATCCGGCGACAGAAAGAACAAGCATTTTCTGGCGCGCTCCCAGTTTGTGGCGTGAACCGATTTTATCTATCTGGCGATCCTGACATTCATGATTACGAAGCACGGCATGTCACCCGCCACGGCCCTGATCCTGTATAACTACAACGGCAAGGTCTTTGCGAGCACCCGGGCGGTCGCCGGGGCTGCAGACGCCTTCTTCAGGCTGCTGCTCTCCTCGGAGCGCGTCTACCAGCTCATGGAGAGCAGCGACTTCTCCAGGGAGAGCTTCGGCGACAAGTCTTTGGATGCCGTGAGCGGGGATATCGCATTGCAGAACGTCCGCTTTTCCTATCACAACAAGGGTTTTGCGCCGGTTCCCGTCATAAAGAACATGAATCTGCACATCCCCGCCGGTGAATCCGTAGCCCTGATCGGTCGCAGCGGCTGCGGCAAAAGCACCGTACTTTCGCTGATCTCCCGCCTGTACGAACCAAACGGTGGCAGCATCACCCTCGACGGCGCGAACATCGCGACGCTGGATCAGGACACGATCCGAAACAACATCGGCATGGTCACGCAAGCGCCTTATCTGTTCAGCATGAGCCTGCGCGACAACTTCAGGCTGATCAAGAGCGACGTGACGGACGAGGAGATCGTCGATGTGTGCAAAACGGCCTGCGTCCACGGCGACATCATGAACCTTCCGGATGGATACGACACGATGATCGGCGAAGGCGGCGCCATGCTCTCCGGCGGCCAACGCCAGAGGATCGCCCTGGCCAGGGCACTGCTCAAGGATTACCCGCTCATCATGCTCGACGAGGCCACCTCCGCCCTGGACAACGAGACCCAGGCGACCATCCGCGACGCCATAGAGAACATGCACGGCAAGCGGACGGTCATCATGGTCGCCCACCGGCTGTCCACCGTGATCAACTGCGAACGGCTGTTCTTCATCGAAAACGGAAAGATACTGGCCTCGGGCACACATGCCGAGCTTTTGGAAGTATGCCCGGAATACCGCCGACTGTACGCCGAGGAAGCCAGCGCGTGATGATGTGCGCGGTTCATTTTCGCCGATATACCTGAAAGCGGTATCAGCCCTCTGTCATCGGGATGCGCTCGTCGATCAGCTCCCGCAGCTCTGCGTATTCCTCCTTCAGCCGCGCCCATTCAAAGGCGCTCATGCCCTCCGGCGGCTGGTTCAGATACCGCTTCAGGCACAGCGTCTGGATCATGTCCTCCCGCCGCCAGCAATAGACGGGCACGGCGCGCACATCCTCCACCGCAAAGCCGCCCTCGGGGCGCTCCCGCAGGGTGAAGTCCAGCACGATGCCTGTATCGGTATACTTTAGGCACATATTGCTGATGAAGTTGCCCAGGCTGTATGCCACCAGGCCCCTCCAAACCTCGCCGTCCCCGGTCTGCGCTTCGACGAACGCCACCGGCTGCACCATGTGCGGATGGCTGCCCAGTATCACGTCCACGCCGGCGGCGACGAGCTTCTTCGCCTGGATAACCGTGTTTTCCTCCGGCCTTCGCCGGTACTCCTCGCCCCAGTGCGGTATGGCGAACACCACCTCTGCCCCGGCGTCCCGCAGCTTCTGCACGTCGGCGGCATAGTCGGCCCCGCACATGTAGTTCACGCCATAGGCCTCCGCCTCGGGGCTGAAATAATCGTCCATCTCATTGGTCAGCTCCGTATAGCACAGCATGCCCACGCGAATATCGTTGACCATCACCACCACGGGGCGCGCCTTCTCCTCCGGCGTGCGATTCGCCCCGCCGAAATCAAAGCCCCACGCCTCCACGCGATCGACCGTCGTCACCAGCCCCTCGAAGAAGCGATCCAAAATGTGGTTGTTGGCCAGCGTCAGGAAATCCACCCCCGCGTCGCGCAATGCGTCCAGGAGAGCCTCGGGCGAGTTGAACCGGGGAAAGCCGGTAAAGGGAACATCCCGGAACTGGCCGATGGTGGTCTCCAGATTGGCGATGGTGTAATCCGCGTTCTTCAACGCCTCCGCGACCAGGGCAAATTGCGGGTGAAAATCATAGGATCCATCCGCCTGCTTGGCGATTTCAAGCTGCTTGCGGTGAATCATATTATCCCCCGCAGCCCGGAACCTGGCGCTGCGCAGAGCACGTCTCTTCGGTGATTGCGTCTTCATCATTTTCTCGTATGCGCCTCTCCTGCCGACCACGCCGCGCAACCGATGGCTATGGTCCTTATTCCCCTTACTATACCATATTTTACCCGTCTTGCCCAGCCCCATATTGCAGCACATAATACAAAACACCATGTCGACGGAGCCGGCATGGTGTTTTCTGTTTCGTCATGAGCATTGCGCATCATGGGTTTGAACAAGTCAGGCTTCCGCGGCGCTTCCCCGCAGATGCTCGGCGGCTGCAGCAGCCCTGTCGAGGGCGTCGTTGATGCCCTTCCGGCCGAGGTCCTGGCCGCTGAAGCTGTAGCGGCATCCCAGGAAGAGGCCGACCGCCAGCAGCGGCACGCAGGTCCAGAAGGCGAACAGCATCAGCACCGCGACCACGGTGACAGGCAGCTCCAGCAGCACGGCTTCCCCGCGCCGCACCAGAAAGCGGTTGCGATTGCCACAGGCCACCAGTCGGCGGATGTGATCGCCCAGGTTCTTCAGGCCCTTGTCGCCGCAGTGCATCCCCGCTGCGGTACGTGCGGGGCGTTCAGCCTGTTCGCAGCTTTCGTTCTGTGCGGTCTGCGCGCCCTCGACGGCTTCGCTGGCCGTGGCTTGAGCCGTCGCGGCCTCGCAGCTCGACACGGCCTCTTCGACCGCCTGAGCCTTGCGGAGCTTGTCGCATTCCAGCTGCTGCGCCGCAGTGAGCATGTTCCATTCACCGATCTCCAAAGCAGCCCTGGCTTCCTCCCGGTTCACGTCGCACTTCTCTGCGAGATTCCTGACCATTTCATTCTGCGTCATGGTTTTGCCCTCCGTTCGATTTGATGGGCTTATTGTACCGAAGGAAAATGAAATGGCAAGAAAACTGGATTAGGGAAAGATTAGAAATCGCTGACAGTATCCTCATCTTTTTCCCTTTGGATACCGTAATGCGTTTCAAAGCCAGGGATATGATTTGTTTTCTTTCTGCTTTCGCGGCAAACACGCGCCGAGCCGTTTCCATGCCGGCGAACGGCCGCAATCGTCGGCGCCTTTGCCGAAGGCTATTGAACGTCGCGCCCGTAGACCTCCCACTGCCGAAGGGCCGGGAAGGCGGATGGATCGTCGCTCTTGACGAGATTTTGAAGCCTCAGCCAGCGCGCGCGACGGCCCCCAAGGTCTACGAACTGACGCTCGCCGGTCCTGTCCAGCGCGAAGTCGATGACTGCGCCGTCCGAAAGTTCGACCTGCCCGCGCACCCACCAGGCGTCGTGGGGAAAGTCCGCGCGCAGCGTCAGCGCCATGCGGCTGAGCATCGCTTCCCTGCCCAGGTCCAGCAGGCACCAGGCGTCCTGGCGGGCGCCGATGCCCCAGCTTTCAAAGGGCCACTCCCCGTGAAAGGTGTTATAGCGCAGCCCGTCGATCACGTTCCGGGCGGCAAAGCAGCTCTCGTTCCGGGTCTCCACGTTGGCGGTACAATGGGGAAAGAAATCCGCGTCCCCCCGCAGGTCGGCAGGATTTCGGCTGAGGCAGCGCTCGGCAGCGATTTCATCTGCGGTCATCTCCCGGGCGGAGACGATGTGCCGCGCGTCCGTGAACGCGCCGGGCCGGTAGGCCAGCCGGTGCTCGTCCCAGGGGATCCGCCAGGTCATGCGCCCGTCCGGCAGGAAGACCTCGCCGGGGAGGACGGACGCGTCCGGCTGCACCCAAAGATGCTTTGCGTCCGCAGCGATCTCGATGCGATCGCCTTCGGCGTATGCCCGGTCGAAGCACAAAAGCGCCTCGTGGCCGTGCTGCGCCTCGGCAATGATTTTGCCGGCGGCGGTCTTTGCGGTGATGGTAATCATGTCAGTTGGGCCTCCACAGATTCGGGTTTTTATTCAGCACCTTCAGCAGCGCCTCGATCAGGAAGAAATCGCCATAGACGATGTTGGTATGCACGCCCGCCGCGTCATCGTGATAGCTGGCGGTGCAGTGGGTCAGCAGACCGCAGCGCCCGGGCGACAGGTCGCAGCAGCGCTCGATCATTCCGTCCAGCAACCGCTCCCCCGCCTCGCGATAACGGGCTTCCCCGGTCAGCTCGGCCAGCGTCAGCAGGCCGCTCGCGCCGCAGGCGCCCGCGATGTTGTCGATGCGCTCGGGCAGCGCGGGCTGCATGAAGTCACAGTCGGTCAAACCGTCCGGGCGGATGTGCGCGATGAAGAAATCCGCGACGCGGCGGGATGCTTCCAGATAACGCCCGTCGCCGGTGCATGCAAAGGCCAGGGCGAAGCCATACAGCCCCCACGCCTGCCCCCGCGACCACGCCGTTCCCAGCGCATAGCCCTGTCCGGCATGCTCCCGCAAGGGCGCGCCGGTCTGCGGGTCGAACTCTACGATATGGCTGACCGACCCGTCCGGGCGCATGAAGTGGCGAAGGGTCGTGTCCGCATGAATGCGCGCCACATGGTCAAAGCGCGGGTCGCCCGTCCGACGGCTCGCCCAGAAGAGCAGGGACAGGTTCATCATGCAGTCGATGATGGCATAGCCCACGCGATCCACCTCGTTCCAGGCGCGGATGAACCCCGCCGGATTGAAGCGCCCCATCAGGAGACTGGCGGCGTGGAGGCAATCCGTCTCGGCCTGGGCGTCGCCGGTCAGCTTGAAATCCGCGCCGCAGGACAGCAGGTACATGAAGCCCACGTCATGGTTGAGCAGCTTAAAGGCGCGCAATTCCGCCGTTAGCAGCGCCTCGGTGCGCCGGGCCTCATCCATGAAAAGGCACTCCCCGGTGGCGGCGTACAGCAGCCACATTGCCCCGGGCCAGAAGCCGCCGGTCCACCAGCTGTTGCCGTCGAAGGGCGAGGGCCGCCACCGCCCTCCCTCGCCGCCGTAGGGCAGCATGCCCTCGCGGGCGGCCAGCGGCGCGGTGGCGCGCGCCTTTTCGACGATCCTGTTCAGTATCTCAGAGGCATTGTTTCGCAATTTTGAGAACCTCCTCGTCCATCTCATCGGGCGCTTCATCGCCGTCAGCGGCGAACACGGCGCAGACCAGCCGGGTCCGGCCGGGCTGAATTTGGGCGTGCAGCGTGGGAATCAGCGTGCGTGGCGCCATGATGTTGGTGTTGGGCTCGGGGACGATCACCTCGCCCCGCTCGTAGCCGCAGGCGGCATAGATGCCGGTACTGCCCAACGCGCCGCTCGCGACGGCGCAGTCGGCGCTCTCCCGCACCGCGGCGGGAATGCTGTCGCACGGGCGGGGGCCGGGGGCCTCCGACGGCACGGCAAACGCGCCCTCCGCCGCTTCAAGGGCAAAGCCGGTATCGATGACGTGGCGGCGCACATGCCAGCGCCCGCAGGGAATGACGCGGGTTTCGACCCGCACACCGACCATCGGCCGCCATGTGCAGTCCACCGCGCTGTCGGTCAGCTCAAAGGCTTCAAACCCGCTGCGCCCGTGCCACAGCCCGCCGGGGCGTCGCAGCGCCAGCATGCTGTCATAGGCCCCCTTGCGCAGGGTGCCCGCCTCCTTCACCACTGAGAAGGCGAAGGCCGTGGAATAGGCAAGCTTTTCGTACTTTTCGTCCTCGTGGGCATGCTCGTAGGCGTGGTTGCCCGCCGTGTAGGCGACGACCATATCGTTCGCAACGTCCCGCGTGACCAGCTGACGCGCCTGCGCGTCCAGCAGCACAAGGGGCGGCTTCCAGGCCGCCTCCGCCGCCTGCCAGAAGGGATGCGCCTGGTTCAGCGCCAGCGGCGCGAACACCTTCATCGCCCAATAAGGGGAGCCCGGCGCGTTGTACCCCTCGGCAAAGATCAGGTTCGGATAGCCGTAGCCTATCGTCAGTATGCCGTCCCGGTCAAAAACCGGCCTGTTCATCCACCAGCGCAGGTTTCGCAGCAGCAGCCCCTTCAATTCGCCCCAGCCGATGGGATTGAAGGTATCGTCGCCTTCAAACGTCACGTCCCCCAGCGCGCAGGCGCTGAAGAACGCGCCCTGCGCAAACCGGTAGGTCAGGCTGCGGCCGTAGGGCAGGCCGCGCCCCTTCCCGTCAAACCAGGCGGCGAAGCGCGGCAGGATCGCCCGGGCCCGCTCCCTGTAGCGCGCCGCGCGCACCGGGTCCCTGTCCTTCATGTAGCGGGCGTAGACCAGACCGTAGTAGTGAAACGCCCACAGCGTATAGTAATCCCGCTGCGCCGGCTTGTCATAGTACCAACCGTCGGCGCAGTAGTGGCCCTCCAGCGCGTCCAGATCCTTCGCCATCCGGGCCTCGTCCGCAGGAAGGCCCACATTCATTAAGCCGATGTTGACCAGCACCCGGAAGAACAGCCAGTTGTTTTGCGGCATGTCATGGCGGTTGATCTGGTTCAGCCAGCTGTAGAGGTTCGCCCGCGCCCGCTCCGGCAGGTCGAAATAGAAGCGCTCCGGGATCATGCACAGCGCCATGCCCATCACGGCCATCTCCACCATGCGCTGATCGAAGGGACCGATGTCGCCCCAGTATTCCGGATGGGCGGGGTCGGTGCCGTTGATCAGTCCCTCCCGCCACAGCGGCCAGTAGCGCTCGGCCTCGGGGCAGCCTCCGGCCAGCATGGGCACCAGCGCCCACAGCACCCGGGAGAAGCCCTCCATGCCCGCGATGTCCGGGCGGTATACCGCACCGGTATCGCCCAATGTCAGCCGCGCCCTGCCCGGCGACAGGCGCGGCACCAGCGGCTCGATCAGGTCCGAGGCCAGTCGCGCGAGGTCGCTTCGGGTCTTCAGGGGATTGTCAGCATAGATGTTCACACCATCGCCTCGATTCTGAGCGTTATCCGGCGTTCCCTGGCCGGTTCAAAGGTCAGCGCCGCCCGCCACAGGCTGCCGGGAAAGCTCTTCGCCATGCGCGGGTCGGTCACGGGGATCTCCTCGACGGCGATCGCCGCGGGCAGATTCGCCAGTATGCGAATACCTCCCGCGCAGAGCGCGCCGTCGCGCCGTTCGGGCCGGTTCCTGAGCAGGAATACTTCTGTCACCGGCGCAGGGTTTTCCAGCACAACCGTGTCGCTCAACAACAGCGCCTCGCTTTTGAGTGTGAGGGCGCGCGCCAGTGAGCGAACGCCCGCCCCGTCGGGGTACGCGCCTGCGATATCCAGCGTCAGGCCGTCGTCGGTGCGCCGCACGTCCCGCGCCGCACGATCCAGGCCCTCGACCTGCTCGAAGGAACCGATCATCGGCACGTTGTGGTACACGCCCCGCGTATTCCAGAGCGTGTAGCGCGCGTCGGAAAAGGTCTTGCCGCTATATACCACGTTGCCCGCGTCCACGATCCGGGGCTCGCCGCCCGCGTACAGCATGAAGCTGCCGCAGTCGTTGTGGTTGTGGCTGCCCGCGTTCACGCCGCCCTTGGCCACCAGCGTCATTCCGCCCCTTCGGACGATGCGCATCTGCAAATCGGGCAGCCACACGTCCGCCGGCGGTTCGGCGACCCACGGGCCGGCAGCGGCGCTGAATACCCATTTCAGCAGCCGCCAGAGCTGGGGCGTGTCCTCGACGAACGATATGGCAGCACCGCGAAAGCGTTCGCCGAAGGCCTTGAGCGCGCCGTCATGCAGCCGTTCCCCGGCGGACGAAAGGCGCTCTCCGGGGATGTCCGGCTTCGCGTCACAGTCGGCAAAATTGGCGAACCATTCGCCGCCCAGCCAGGCGTTCATCGGGAACCGCAATAGATTGCGCAGCTTCTCATCCTGCCAGAAGGCCATCCGGCCGTCGGTGATCTCCTCGAGCAGCTCCAGGCAGTCCAGCAGCGCGCCGCCCGCCATGCTCCAGTAGCCGGGGCCCTCGTCGCAGCTGCCGTCCGGGGGAATGACCGCCAGGTAGCGATCCAGCATGGCGCATGCGCGCTCCAACAGGGCGCACAGCCGTGCTGCATCGTCGATCCACGCACAGGCAGTCAGCATCACATTGGAAACGATCCAGGGCGTCCAGTTGCAAAGATCCCTGCGAATGAAGCCCATCCACCAGAAGTCGTCACGGCGCTCGAAGGGAACCAGGACCCGGGCCTCGATCTCCCGGGCGACGCGCTTTCGGATGCGCGGCGAGATGCGATCCAGCGCCTTCCCCGCCAATGTGCAGGCCAGAGAGAGGATCATGGCCGTCTGGGCGGCAAACAGGTCGACATAGGGCGATTCCACGTCCGGCAGCGGCACGGGCGGCGTCGGGGCCACCCCCGCGTGCTCGCCGCCGTTGTGGGCGCTGACGACCCATGTGGATTCCTCGCAGAGCAGCCATATGCCGTCGACGAGCGCGTCCACGTCGCCCGCATGGCCCAGGCACACCCCCATCAGCGCGGCGATCAGCTTCCTGCGGCGCTGGAAATAGGGCGCTTCCCACGCCGTCCGGTCGCCGGTCCGGGCAAAGGCCATGTACTGCCCGGCGGTCAGCGGGGCGTAGGCCTGCCCCCGAAAGCGCTCCGCCAGCGCCTCGAGCGCTTCTCGCTTTTCTGTGGAAAGCTCTTCCCACGCGGCGCGAACGTCCGCAGGCGGAAAGGGACAGGCAGGGCGCCGGTCGATCAGCCCAGACAGCGGATGCGCCTCCAGGTATTCAGCAAACACCCTTCATCACCTCCATGCCCCCAGGCCGTCAGCCCTTCAGTCCCGTCGTGGCGATGCCCTGGATGAAGTACTTTTGCAGCGCCAGGAAGACCACCGACACCGGCAGCAGGCTGCACACGGACACGGCCATGATCAGGTGGTAGTCGCTGGAATTCTCCTGGATGAAGCGCTTGAGGCCCACCTGCACGGTCTTGTTGACATCGCGGGTCAGGTAGATCATCGGCCCCATGTAGTCGTTCCAGGTGCCGACGAAGGTGAAGATCACCAGCGTGGCGATGGCGGCGCGGCTCAGCGGCAGCATGATGCGCGCCCAGATGCCGTATTCGCTCAGGCCGTCGATGCGGGCGGCCTCGCACAGTTCGGTGGGTATGCCCTGGTAGAACTGGCGCATCAGGAACACGCCGAAGGCGCTGAACGACTGGAGCACCACGATCGCCCACAGCGTATCATACAGGCCCATGGAGCGC
>CACYZW010000062.1 GCA_902778995.1 uncultured Eubacteriales bacterium | reverse complement strand
CCCGGGCGCTGTCCACCCAGCCGAAGCTGCTGCTGCTGGACGAGCCCGCCGCCGGCATGAACCCCCAGGAGACCGAGGAGCTGGGCGAGTTCATCAAGCTGATCAAGGACAAATTCAAGCTGACGGTGTTCCTGATCGAGCACCACATGAACCTGGTCATGGGCATTTCCGACCGCATCTACGTCATCGACTTCGGCAAGCAGATCGCCCAGGGCACGCCCGCCGAGGTGCAGAACAATCCCGCTGTCATCGCGGCTTATCTCGGGGTTGACGAAGAAGAGGGGGTGCAGTGATGGCACAGGCAAGCATGCTCAAGGTGAAGGACCTGAAGGTCAACTACGGGGGCATCGAGGCCCTCAAGGGCATCAGCTTCGACGTGGAGCAGGGCCAGATCGTCACCCTGATCGGCGCGGCCATCAACTTCATGGGCCGGGACATCATTCCTTTCAACGCCCAGCAGGTGGTGTCCGAGGGCATCGCCCTGGTGCCCGAGGGACGGCGGGTGTTCAGCAACCTGACGGTGCTGGAAAACCTGAAAATCGGCGCATACCTGCGCAAGGACAAGGGAGAGATCGATTCCGGCATCGAGGACATCTTCCAGCGGGGCACGCTGTCCGGCGGCGAGCAGCAGATGCTGGCCGTGGGCCGCGCCATGATGGCCAGGCCGAAGCTGCTGATGATGGACGAGCCCTCCCTGGGCCTGGCGCCGCTGGTGGTGCGGGACATCTTCGCCATCATCCGGGAGCTCAAGAGCGAGGGCATCACGATCCTGCTGATCGAGCAGAACGCCAACGCCGCCCTGCGCTGCGCCGACCAGGCGTATGTGCTGGAGACGGGCCGCATCACCATGTCCGGCACCGGCGAAGCCCTGCTGGCCGACCAGCGGGTGCGGGACGCGTATCTGGGATCGACGGCGAGATGACGGTTTTTTCCATCCATAATCAATTTGCCTCCCGCGCACACTATCTTCAAAACGTGTGCGAGGGAGGCTCTTTTTGTGAACGAGACGATTCAACTGCTGCAGGATGTGGTGCGCAATGCCCGCACGGGACAGGACGCCGTGGAGCACCTGATGCAAAAGACGGAGGCGGGCCGCATGCGGGACGAGCTGATCCGGGAGAAGGAGGACTATGCCGTCACCCGGCGGGAGAGCGAGCGCGCCCTGATGGACGCGGGCGGCACGGCCGAGCCGGTGGGACCGCTGGAGAAGGCGGGCATGTGGGCGGGGCTGGAGATGCAGACCATGGCGGACCGCTCCAACGCCCACATCGCGGAGCTGGTGATCCAGGGGGCGACGATGGGCGTCATCGAGATGACCAAGGCCCTGAACCAGTATGACGGGGCCGACGCCGGCGCCCGGGACCTGGCCAGCCGTTTCGTGGTGCAGCAGAACGAAACCATCGACCGGCAGAAGGGGTTTTTGGGCTGACGGCAAGAGGCGTCATCGGTCAGCGGCGCAACGGCGAGTCAGGAATCAGAAGTGATGAGGTAACTATTCAGTCCGCGACTGAATAGTTACCAAAAATATATCAATATGAATTTACGATGCGCTATGGAAGGGAAAAAGGCAATGCGGTATCTATGATTATTTTGGAAATTAAACAAGAAAATAACATAATAGCGATATAATGTTATCATAAAATGCAGATATCGGAGGCGAACGGGCATGTGGTATACGGTTGAAGGGCGAAACGATGCGCATCAAATGATCATGCAATGCCCCTATTGCGGAAGCAGTCGCATTGAAACGGGAATTACATGGGGCATGTCTGTGAATACGGGCGATGTCGGGCTCCGATACGACTTTGGCTTCATGGGCGAGGGCATCGCCCAGGCCTATTCCGACCTATGCCTTGATTGCAAGTCCATCCTCAGGATATATATCAGGGAAGAGACGGACAAAAACTGGGTCCATAAGTCGGACGACGCCGGAGAGCGGTAGCGCGAACCGTTGGACGGGACGGTTGTCTTGATACTGACGATGCAGGCGATCGCCCGGCAGTTTTTTCTAATTTGGGTGGAAAAAAGGAAATAACTATGGTATAATGATTAGCGAACGGCGCGAAGCGCCGTTGCGCGGGTCGGCGGGCAAGGGAGCGAAGCGAGTTGCGCAGCACGCCGACAATCATGGTATAATGATTAGGAAAATGGAACATTTTCCGGGTCGGCGGGCGTCCGAAAGACGGCCCCGACAGGCCCCTTGCACGAAAGCGACATTGAAACACGCACTGAAATACATGAAAACGCGGGTAATTTCCAATACCCTCTATTGAAGAACTTACCGACAAGGCAGGAATACCGGCATGAGCAGATACGAGTTTTCAAAGGAGCAACGGCAATTCATCGAAGGGATGCGGCAGCCCTTCGCCGTCTGCCAGTTTTTGGATAAAAGGGTTGAAACCCTCGCCGTATCCGACGGCTTTTGTGAATTGTTCGGCTATAAAAACCGTGCCGAGGCCTATGCGGGCATGAATGAGAGCATGTTCAGCGACACCCATCCCGACGACACCGCAAAGTTTACCAACGCGATTCTCCACTTTGCCGCCGAGGGCGGCAGACTCGAGGTGATCTACCGCACCAGGAAGAAGAACGCCCCCGGTTACACGGTCATCCACCTGATCGGCGAGCGCGTGACCGCCGAGGACGGGTCGCAGCTGGCACACTTATGGCTCACGGAGGAGGGGGATTACGACAAGTACAGCGGGGGGACCGGCTCTGAAATCAACCGCCTGTTCAACAAGGCCCTCCATGAGCAAAGCCTTGTCAACGCCGCGCAATACGATTTTCTCACCGGGCTTTCGAATATGGCCCACTTCTTTGAACTGGCGGAGACGGAAAGGGACAGCATGCTGGCGCAGGGGAAATCCCCCGCGCTGCTGTACATCGATCTCAGCGGCATGAAGGCCTTCAACCACAAATACGGGTTTTCCGAGGGCGACCAGCTGCTGCGCTATTTTGCCCAGCTGCTCAGCCGCATCTTCCGGGCGGAGAACTGCTGTCACGTCGGGGCAGACCGCTTTGCCGCGATTGTGGATGAAAATGTCGTGGAGGAACAGCTCGACCGCCTGTTCAGGGAATGGCGGGAGATGAAGAACAGCATGCATCTTCCCATATGCGTCGGCATCTATCCCCACAGGCTCGAGCAGGTGCCCGTGGGCCTGGCCTATGACCGGGCGAAGATCGCCTGCGACGCGCTCAAGGGGACATATGTCTCGTCCTTCAATTATTTCAACAGCGCGATGTACGACGGGATCGTAAAGCAGCAGTATGTCCTTGAAAACTTCGACCGGGCGCTTTCCGAAAAATGGATACAGGTCTACTACCAGCCGATCATGCGGGCCATCAACCAGAAGGTCTGCGACGAGGAGGCCCTGGCGCGATGGATCGACCCGGTCAAGGGCTTCCTGTCCCCTGCGGACTTCATTCCCTATCTCGAGGACGCGGGCCTGATCTACAAGCTGGACCTGTATGTGCTTGAAAGCGTCCTGGAGAGCATCAAGGCCAAGGCGGCCGAGGGCTTTTACATCGTGCCCCACTCCATCAACCTTTCCCGATCCGATTTTGACGCCTGCGACATGGTCGAGGCGGTCCGGCAGCGCGTGGACGCGGCGGGCGTCAGCCGGGACAGGATCAGCATAGAGATCACGGAGAGCGTGATCGGCAGCGATTTCGACTTCATGAAGGCGCAGGTCGAGCGCTTCCAGGCGCTGGGCTTCCCCGTGTGGATGGACGACTTCGGCAGCGGCTATTCCTCGCTGGACATGCTGCAGAGCATCAAGTTCGACCTGTTGAAATTTGACATGGGCTTCATGCGCCGGCTCGACGAAAGCGACGGCAGGATCATATTGACCGAGCTGATGAAGATGGCCTCGGCGCTGGGCGTGGATACGATCTGCGAGGGCGTCGAGACGGCTCAGCAGGTTCGCTTCCTGCAGGAAATCGGCTGCTCCAAGCTGCAGGGGTTCTATTTCAGCAAGCCCTATCCCCTCGATCACGTGCTTGAATACCACAGGACGCACAAGCTGACCGGCTACGAAAACCCGGAGGAGTCCGCCTATTTCGATTCGATCTGCGGCCTGAACCTCTATGATGTGGGCGTCATCGCCCGGGACGAGAAGTACTCCCTGCAGAACGCCTACAGCACGCTGCCCATGTGCATCATTGAGGTCAGGGGCGACAGCACGCGCTTTGTGCGCACCAACCAGTCCTACTGCGATTTTTTCAGGCGCTTCTTCAATATCGATCCCTCGAGCCTCGGGCCGGAGTTCGTAAAATACGACGCGGCCTTCATGCACAACGTGGTCAGGACCTGCTGCGAACAGGGCATTCGCACCTTTTACGACGAAAAAATGCCGGACGGTTCCGTTGTCCACGCCTTTGCGCGCCGGATCGGGGCCAATCCGAACAGCGGAACCATCGCCGTCGCCATCGCCGTGCTTTCCATCCGGGAGCCGAACGAGAAGCTGATGGCCGAGCAGATCCTCACCGTGATCGAGCAATTCGGAGAGCATATGCCCGGCGGCTTCTTCATCTACAAGGCGGACGAGGGCGAGGAGCTGCTGTACGCCAACAAGGTCGTCTTCGATATATTCGGCTGCGATGGCCTGGAGGATTTTAAGGCCCTGACCGGCTTCACCTTCCGGGGCATGGTCCATCCCGGGGATTACGAGGGGATATCCGCTTCGATAGAGGAACAGGTGCAGGCGAGCCAGGCGGATTTTGATTCTGTGGAATACCGGATCATCCGCAAGGACGGCGAGGTCCGCTGGATCGACGATTACGGCCATTACATCGAATACGACGACGGCAGCAGCGGCCTGTATTATGTATTCATCTCGGACATCACCGAAAGGCACGCCCAGGCGGAATCGGACAAGGCCCTGCGTTCCGCCGTCATCGAGGCGCTGACCAGGGCTTACGATTCGGTGTGGCTCATCAACGACATCGAAAAACAGAGCTTCGAGCTGTTCCGGGTCGACCCTGATATGGTTCACACGATGCCCGCCAACGCGGCCGTCAAAATCGACAGGTTCTCCCAGGCCTTCGCCTTCTATTCCAAACTGGTGTATGAGGCGGACCGGCAGCGCTTCCTGGACGCGGTGGCGCCGGAGAACATCGTCCGGAACACGGAGGACAAGCCGCTCTACTCCGTGCCCTTCCGCCGGGTCTTTGACGACGGCATAAGGCATTACAGGGTGGAGTTCGCCAAGCTGGACCTGCCGGGCGGCATGAAGCGGATCGTGGCCGGCTTCAGGAATGTGGACGACGAGGTGCGCAGGGGCGGCGGGGATGACTGAGCCGTATTTTCCCCAAATATCCCATAAACCAGTCGGAAATATGATAAAAATTGGGCTTCTTTCATATTCGGTTGCACTAAGATGAAGGAATGTATATAATAAAAGTACAAAAGTGATATTTGGGGTGAAATTAATGTCAATGTATCCTCTTATTCTTATCGCAGACGACGATCCGGTGGTGCACGAATCGTTGGGCCTGTATCTGAGCTCCGAGGGGTACGAGCACCAAAGCGCCTACGACGGCCAGCAGGCGCTGGAGATGGTCGAAAGCCTGCATCCCGACATGGTGGTGCTTGATCTGATGATGCCCCGCGTATCGGGCATAGACGTGTGCCGCACCATCCGCCAGACCAGCAGCCTGCCGATCATTATGCTCACCGCCAAGGGGGAGGAGATCGACCGCATACTGGGCCTGGAGCTGGGCGCGGACGATTACATCGTCAAGCCGTTCAGCCCCCGCGAGGTGCTGGCTCGCATCAAGGCGGTGCTCCGGCGTTTCAGCGAAAAGACCAGCGAGGAGGACAGCAGCATCATCCGCCTGCCGCAGCTGGAGATCAGCCTGGAAAATTATCAGGTGAAGGTGTCCGGCAAGGTCATTCCCTGCACACCCAAGGAGGTCGAGATACTCCACATGCTGACCAGCAACGTCGGCCAGGTGTTTTCAAGGGAGCAGATCCTCTCACGGGTGTGGGGCTACGATTACTTCGGCGATACCCGCACCGTGGACGCACATATCAAGCGCATACGCCAGAAGCTGCCCCAGGAGAACGTGCCCTGGGCGTTGAAGACGGTCTACGGCGTAGGCTACAGGTTTGAGGTCAACGCATGAAAAAACGCAGCGTGCTGATTCGGCGCGCGGCACTCTTAGCGGCAATCGCGGTGACTATCGCGGTTGCCGTGGGTATGTCTGCCTTCTTTATTCTCACAGGGGGGCGGACGCCCTCCGCCGCGCGGTCTGACATGGTGGTTCCGGCGCTCATTGCAGGGGCGGCGGCGCTTGTCGCGGCGCTGGCCGCGGCATGGCTGCTGGCCGGGAAAATCATGCAGCCGGCAATGGAGCCCGTGGCGAAGCTGCGGGATGTGGCCGTGGCCATGTCCCAGGGCGACCTGGACATCCGCGCCGATGAATCGGCCTACGGCGAGCTGGGCGAGCTGGGCAAGGCGGTGAACCAGCTTTCGTACCAGCTGTCCCGCAACATGTACACGCTGATCATCGAGCGCAACCGCCTGCGCAACATGCTCAACGGCCTTTCCGAGGGCATCGTCGCCATAGACGCCAAGGGCGAGATCACCCACACCAACCCCGCGCTGGAGAAGTTCTTCACCCGGCAGAAGACGGCCATCCACCTGCCCGACCCGAGGATGAAGGTCATCGGCGACAAGGGCGTCTGGGACGATTTCGACGCCGTCATACAGTCCGGGGAACCGATGAGCCGCAACATGCAGTCCAAGGATATGATCCTGCGGATGACAATCACGCCCATCGTGGACGAGATCGGCAGCATCGCCGGCGCGGTGGGGCTGTTCTCCGACATCACCCAGCAGGAGCGCCTGGAAAAGACCCGGCGGGACTATGTATCCAACGTGTCCCACGAGCTGCGCACGCCGCTGACGGCCATGCGGGCGCTGATCGAGCCGCTGAAGGAGGGCATGGTGACCGAGGAGGCCGACCGCCAGCGCTATTACGACATCATCCTTCGGGAGATACTGCGCCTGTCCCGGCTGATCAACGACCAGCTGGAGCTCTCCCGGCTGCAGAGCGGCACCCTGGCCATCGAAAAGAGCGTCATGGCGCTGGACGACGTGGTGTACGACGTGTGCGACCGCTACAGCACCATCGCCGCCGAGCATGGCCTTGAATTGAAGGTGGAGACCGACTTCTCCCAGTGCCCGCCGGTGTACGCCAACGCCGACCGGGTGGAGCAGATGCTGATTATACTGGTGGACAACGCCATCAAATATACCGAGGAGGGCTCGGTGACCGTCGCCGCCGACTGGGACGACGAGCGCGTGGTGGTGCACGTGAGGGATACCGGCGTCGGCATCGAGGAGAACGACCTGCCCTATGTGTTCGACCGCTTCTACAAGGTGGACAAGGCGCACAGCGGCAAGGGCAGCGGCCTGGGCCTGTCCATCGCCAGGGAGCTTTTGAAGCGCATGGACGAGGACATCTGGGTGACCAGCGAAAAGGGGCAGGGCAGCGAATTCAGCTTCACCCTTCACAGACCCGGGAAGTCCGAGAGCCAGGAGACGGAAATTGAGAGCCAGGAGACGGAAGTTGAGAGTTGAGAGCCAGGCGTTGGACGTGACTGTATCTGCACGCTGCACGCTTGACGATCAACTCTAAAATCAAAAGTGAGGTAAAAAATGCCCAGGAGAACCATCCATCGCCGCCGTCGCGCCCAGGGCGGGTGTCTGTCCTTCGCGATTGGGGCGCTGGTCGTGGCGGCGCTGGCATTGGTCATGGCCATCGTGGTGACCAATCGCCTGAAGCCGAACGCAGACAAACTCGGCCCACAGGCGCCGGGCGGCGCCGACGGCCGCTTTGTGGACGCCAACAATCCGCCCGTGGCGGAGCACGAGATGGTGCTGACCGCGGGCCAGCTCGACGGCGACGGGAAGATCGCGGTGCTGACGCCTTCGCCTTCCCCTTCGCCCGAGCCCACACCCACCCCCGAGCCCACCTACAACCCCGACGATCCCTACGCCCTGGTGCGGCCCCAGCCGACCCAGGAGGGCTTTTTGCCCATATTCACCAAGGCCTATACCGACCAGCCGCAGATCGCCATCACCGTGGACGAATGCTCCGGCGCAGGCATTACCCGCAAATTCGCGGAGACGGCCCTGCAATACGGCGCGAAGCTGACGCTGTTCCCTACCGGGGAGAGCGTGATGAAAAAGGGCATGGACGCGGCGCTGCAATACTGCCTCAACGGCCTGGGCTTTGAAATCGAGAACCGCTGCTTCAGCACCACCGCCAGGCTCTACACGCTGAACGATTCGCTGATGGTGTCGGAGATCTGGAAGCAATCCCTCTCCGTCAGCTATGTGCTGGGCGTCAAGTATCACCCCCATTTCCTGCGCCTGTACGGCAGGGACGGCGAAAACGACCTGCGCACCCACACCTTCCTGAAGCAGGAGGGCTATATGGGCATCGCCGGCTGGACCTACAACGGCAGCCGGATGGAGGAAGGGCGCATCGGCAACAACCTGGCCCCGGGCAACATCTACTACTTCAAGAGCAACAACGATGACTTGGAGCGCATGGTCGTGCTGATGGAGGAGGCCAAGCAGCAGGGCTACGAGATGGTGACCCTGAACGAGCTGTTCGGCTATGAGCCCAATCTGTGCGAGACGGGCGTGAACGTGCTGGCGGAGGACATGCCCGAAATCAGGGAAAAGAACATTCCCTATTACTTTATGAAGACCGGCGATTGCACCTGGGCCACCAACCTGCTCCAGCGCAGGCTGACCGACCTGGGCTATCTGCCCGCGGGCAGCGCGGACGGCGTCTACGGCAGCAGCACCGCCGCGGCCCTCAGCGCGTTCCAGGCGAAGCTGGGCATCGCCGCCACCGGCGCGGCGGACGTGCTGACCCAGGAAAAGCTCTACGCCGACGACGCGCCCACCGTGGACGAACGGTGAGAAAGCATCGAAGGAAGCGCTTCAGCGGGATTGTCAGCCGTTGCCATTCAGGATTCCCGTTTTCGGTCGGGGTCGGCGTACACGCCGACCCCGAGGCGTTTATCAGGGGAACGCCGGGCAGTAACCATCGGTTGTCTTTTTGCTGCATTCACCCCCCAAACCCCTTGCTTTTTTCTTAAAAATTCGGTATACTATATGTAATATCGAAATCGTTTTAGTTCGCAGAGGGAGCTGGCTGGCCGACAGGCCGGGCTGAGGGCGCAATTTGAGCCGCGATTGAATAGTATAAGGAGGGCTTTCTATGTCCGTGACCATAAAGGACGTCGCGCGCAGCTGCGGCATGTCCATTTCCACGGTCAGCAAGGTGTTCAACGGCTATCCGGATATCAGCGAAGCCACGCGCAGGCAGGTGATGGAGAAGGCCCATGAGATCGGCTACCGGCCCAACGCGCTGGCCAGGGCGTTGAAGACAAACCGCAGCTTTAACTTGGGCGTGCTGTTTGTGGATGAAAACATCAGCGGGCTGCTGCACCCCTTCTTTGCGGCGGTGCTGAACGCCTTCAAGGCCGAGGTGGAGAGCCGGGGTTACGACATCACGTTCATCAACCACAACATCGGCACGATGGACATGTCCTTTCTGGAGCATTGCCGCTATCGCAACGTGGACGGGGTATGCCTCGCCTGCGTGGATTTCTATTCCTCGGAGGTGGTCGAGCTGGTCAACAGCGATCTGCCCTGCGTCACCATCGACCACGCCTTCGAAAACCGTGCCAGCATCATCTCCGACAATCTGAACGGCGTGCGTATGCTGGTGGATCGGGCCGTGGCGCTGGGCCATCGGCGCATCGCCTATATCCACGGCCAGCGCAATTCTTCCGTGACGGAGACCCGGATCCGGGGCTTTTGCCGCGCCATGCAGCAACACGGCCTGTCCCTGCCCGAGGGCTATGTCGTGGCTGGACGCTATGACGATTTTGAAACCATCCGGGGAAGCCTGGTGGCGCTGCTGGACCGGCCGGACCGCCCGACCTGCATACTGCTGCCGGACGACGCCTCCTACTTCGGGGCGCTGGACACCATCCGCGAGCGGGGCCTGAGGGTGCCCGAGGACATTTCCATAGCGGGCTATGACGGCATACGGTCTGTGCGCGCGGTGCGCCCGCGGCTTACGACGATACAGCAAAACAGCGACGCCATGGGCCGGCAGGCCGCGCTGAAACTGATCGACCGCATCGACCATCCCGCCACGGCGATCTCCGATTCCACGCTGATTCCCGTGACCCTCCTCGAGGGCGAATCCCTGGGCGCAGCGCCGCAGGGAGAAAGCAAGAAGTAAAAGGTAATGAAATAGTCAGCGCTTACCGCCAATCCGCGCCCCGCACATATTCTGTGCGGGGCGCGTAGTATATGCCGAACCCCTTGAAAGGAGCGAAGAAAATGGCAAACAACTATCGCTGCGGCGGCTGTGGACGCCGGGATTGCAATAATCGCTATGGATGCCTGAACTGTCTGGGCGGCTATGACCGCTGCTGGCCCAACTATCCCTATTACGAAGGGCCCTGCCCCGACCGGAACGGATGCTACGAACCGGTGAAGGGCGGATACGGCGACGGAAACGGCGGTTCCATCACCCCTGAAAAGCGCGGGAAGTACGGCGTTTTCACGGCGATGCTGCCCATGGCCGTGGCCCCCAACGGCATCATTCCCCTGGTGAACACCAACTGCATGAGCATCGCGGGGGATTTCGCCGTGAACAGCGGATTGATCACCGTCGAGGAGGCGGGCACCTACCTGGCCACCTACACGGTGCGCGTGCCCGAGGGGCAGACGGTGGCCTCCAATATCACGCTGAACGTCAACGACGCCTCCCAGTCCTCGGCCATCACCGAGGTCGGCGGCGACGGCCCGGTCAGCTTCACGGCCCAGGCCATCTGCGACGTGTGCGAGCGCTCCACCATCGCGCTGCGCAGCTCGGAGGCCATCAACATCACCGATCCTTCGGCGCAACCCCTGGTGACGCTTTCACTGGTGAAAATATGACGGCAATGGGGCGGGGCGGACCTGCGCCGCCCCATTGTTGCCCTGTTGCCGACACCTTGTTTCATTGACTTTTATGTGCGATTCTGCTATACTGATTGCGTTATCCGGGGGGATTTCCCGTCTCAACGCGCATATGACAGACCGGCGGATAGGTGGCGGGTTATTCCCGTGCGCTTATCCGTTTTTTATATGGGAATCGACGGCTTTGAGGGCAGGACCATGGCAAATCGCAATAGCAGACCCATTTATTCAAGGGCGCGGCAGCGCTCCCAGGATCGAAAGAGGCTCATGATCATCGGCGGCGGCGTGCTGGCGGTGGTGCTGGTCGTCGTGGCGCTGGCGCTGCTCCTGCCGAAGGGCAGCCGCGACCGCGCCGTGGAGGCGGCGGCGCAGCCGGCGCAGGACGAACCGAGGATCGCCGAGGGCGAGCCGCTGGTGCCCCTCGTCTCGCCCACGCCGACCCCCAAGCCAACGCCTACGCCCACGCCCGAACCGGCGGTGGTGGATCCCCAGCGGGCAGCTGCCCGGCCCACGGCCACGGCGGAGGGCTTTATGCCCGTATTTACCAAGGCCACGACGAAGGACAAGATCGTCGCCATCACCGTGGACGACTGCTTCCAGGCGGAAAACCTCAAACAGATCGTGGACAAGGCCATCGAGGTGGGCGGCAAGCTGACCATCTTCCCCATCGGCAAGAATACGATACAAAAGCAGCAGGGCGAGATACTCAAATACGCCTGGGAGAACGGGTTTGAGCTGGAAAACCATACCTATACCCACAACGGCCTGTTCGCGTGCAGCAACGAGGAGCTGGCCGAGGAGGTATTCAAGGCCCAGATGGCCCTCAGTTACGTATTGGGCGTGGAGTACCACTGCCACTTCCTGCGCCCCAGGGGCGGCGACGCCCGGGGCGACCAGCGCATGCAGATGTACGCCAGACAGCTGGGCTACTACGGCATCGCCCACTGGTCGGCCTCCGGATCGGCCAACAACAGCAAGATCGCCAAGGCTCTGGAGCCCGGCGCGATCTACCTGTTCCACACCACCGACGCCGACCTGGAAAAGCTGCTGAAGTTCATCCCCTGGGTGGTGGAGCAGGGCTATCAGCTGGTGACGCTGAACGAGATGTTCGGCTATCCCGCCAACGAAACCAGCCCGCTGACCATGGCCGCCAACGAATATCCCACGCCGGCGCTGGAGCCCTACGAGATGGTCTACGTGCCCCTGAAAAAGACGGCCTATTGCTGGGAGGCCTATCTGCTGCAGCAGAAGCTGATCGAGCTGGGCTACCTGACCGGCGAGCCTGACGGCGTGTATGGCGACGGCTGCGTGACGGCGATCAAGGCCTATCAGAAGGATCACGGCATGCAGGAGACCGGCGAGGCGGACGCCGACCTGGTGCGCGCGATACTGGAGGCGGTGTGACATGGGCGGCGTGGCGCGGTTCATGCATGTGTCGCCCGAGCGCTTTCGCGCGGACTGGCAGGAAACCTTCGGGGGTATCGCCCTTCCGGCGCTGCCCAACCTGCCCCGCCGGGCTACAGCGGGCTCTGCGGGCTACGACTTCTTCTCGCCGTTAAGCTTCAGCCTGGCGCCGGGGGCGTGTGTGCGCATACCCACGGGCGTTCGCGCGCGCATTGACGACGGCTGGGTGCTGATGCTGTTTCCCAAGAGCGGCCTGGGCTTCAAATACCGCCTGCAGCTGAACAACACGGTGGGGATCGTCGACGCGGATTACTTCGGCGCGCGCAACGAGGGCCACATCTTCATCAAGCTGACCAACGCCGGCGAAAAAACCGTCTCCATCGGGGCGGGGGAGGCCTTCGCCCAGGGGATATTCCTGCCCTTCGGACTGACCGACGACGACGACGCCCGGGGCGAGCGCACCGGCGGCTTCGGCAGCACGGGCGCGGGGCAATGAAGCAAACAAACCCTATACAATATATGAAGGAAGGAATGGTTCACAATGAACACGACACTGGTCGTAATGGCGGCGGGCATGGCTTCCCGTTACGGCGGAAACAAGCAGATTACCGGCATGGGTCCCAACAATGAAATACTGCTGGAGTATTCCGTCTGCGACGCGATCCGGGCGGGCTTCAACAAGGTGGTATTCATCATCCGCCCCGACATGCTGGACGACATGAAGCGCATCTGCGGCGACAAGCTCTCGAAGAAGATCGCCGTGGAATACGCCTTTCAGGATTACAGCTCCCTGCCGGACTGGTATGCGGTGCCGGAAGGCAGGACCAAGCCCTTTGGTACGGTGCACGCCGCGCTGTGCGCCCGCGCCTGCGTGAACGAGCCCTTCGCGATCATCAACGCCGACGACTACTACGGCGTGGATTCCTTCCAGAAGATGCACGACTTCCTGGTGAAGAGCGCCGCGCCCGGCAGGGCGGCCATGGTGGGCTATCGCCTTAAGAACACCGTCAGCATCCACGGCGCGGTCACGCGCGGCGTGTGCAGGGTGGTGGACGGGCGGATGGTGGACGTGGACGAGGTGGCGAAGATCCGCCTGTACGCGGACGGCCGCATCGCCGATACCTCCGGCGGCGAGCCCGGGATCGATCTGGACCCCGACGCCCTGGTCTCAATGAATTTCTGGGGCTTCCACCCGACCCTGTTCGACGGCATGCAGCGCTACTTTGAGGCGTTCCTGAAGAATGCCGATCCTGCGGACATCAAGTGCGAGTGCCTGTTGCCCGTGATGGTGGACAGCATGCTCAAGAGCGGCGAAATTACCGTGGACATGCTGGAAACCGAGGCCGTATGGTTTGGCGTGACCTACAAGGAGGATCGCCCCCTGGTTCAGCAGGCGCTGCTGGCGCTGCACGCCAAGGGCGTCTACCCCGAGAAGCTGTAAAGGAAATGCCGCACAATGCGCATGGCGCACTAGAGTGTGTTTCTAAAATGCCTGAAGCGCATTTGGCTGGAAACTCCGTTGCAGATACGGTGTCTTTGCCTGCATTTCTGTGTTGCTTTTCCTTGCCTTAGGGTTAACGGCTGGATTTCAGCCGCCTGCTGATTTCCTGACTTGCCAAATATTCATCCCCCCTGCCCGCATAGATTGTTGCGGACAGGGGGGTTGTCTGTGAAGTACCTGAAATGGCTGGCCGGGCTCGCGGCGATGGCGCTGCTGCTGTCGAGCCCCCAGGACGCGGCTCGGGGCGCTGCCCGGGCGATGGCACAATGGTATGCGTCGGTGGCCCCGGCGCTGTTTCCGTTTTTGGCGCTCATGCCGCTGCTGACCAGCGAGGCGGCGATGGCTGCGTATGAGGCGCTGCTGTCGCGCTTCATGGGGGCGTGCTTCAATCTGCCCGGCGCGGCGGCGCCCGGGATGATTGCCGGCATGGTGGCAGGGACGCCTGCGGGTGCGCTGGCGGCCAGGAATATTGCCGCCAGGGGCGACATCGATCGGGGCCAGCTGCAAAGGCTCGCGGCGGCCACGGCCGGCTTCAGTCCGGCCTTCCTGGTGGGCGGCATCGGCGCGGGGATGCTGAACAGCGTCGCGGCGGGCTGGAGGCTGATGGCGGCGCAACTGCTGACCCAGGTCTCCCTGCTGGCGCTGCTCGGGCACTGCCGGGAGGGACGGGTTGAAACCGTCGCGGCGGCGGGCGGTGCGGTCGAAGCCCATCCGATCCGCGGCGCGGTGCTGAGCATATTGACGGTCTGCGGGTATATGACGCTGTTTGGCGCGCTGACCGGCGTCGCGGGAAGATGGGTCGGCCAGGGCGCGTCGAATTTGGCGCTCTGCCTGCTGGACGTGCCATCGGGCGCGCTGCAAATTGGGAAGCTGCCGCTCCCGGATGGGATAAGGGCGATCCTTCTGGCGGGGATGTGCGGCTTCGGCGGCCTGTGCCTCATCGCGCAGGGCCTTGACGCGTTGAAGGGCTGCGGCGTCAGCGCGGGGGCCTATATAGCCGTCCGCGCGCTGGCCGGTCTGCTCGGCGCGGGGTTCATGGCGGCGCTGCAGGGGCTGCCGTCCCTGGAGGATGTGCGCTGGATCGATTCGGTTCGGAGAAATCCGCTGGCGACGGGCGCGCTCGTGACCGCGCTGTTGGCGATTCCCGTACTAAAAAGGCAAATCAATATTGCCTCAAATAATGTTAAAAGACGGTAATATCCCGATGCTGAACAGGATTTTTCCTCCACAACACTATATATTGTGGTTGGAACGTGCCGAAACCACAAGCAAATCGCAAAATCATAATAAAAAAAGTGCTTGACAAATGCTTGGGCATTTGCTATAATAATCAAGCTGTCAGCGAGATGGGGGCTGCGAAGTCCGGTCGAGTTGGCGGCGGGCGAACCTTGAAAACGATACAGAGGAAACGAGAGC
>CACYZW010000061.1 GCA_902778995.1 uncultured Eubacteriales bacterium | reverse complement strand
TTGGTCTGCCCGTCGGGCAGACTGCCGACATCACAAATCGAAGATTTGGGATGCGGCACCGCGAAAAGCGCCTTGAAATGCAGTCAAATCCATCCGAAACTGCATCTCCTTCCATTTAGAAACACACTCTAGCGTGCGTTCCTGAATGCCTGAAGTGCATCAGGAACACACGCAGAACCTGCATCAAGTGGCAATCATCTGCGGGGGGCTGCTTTACAGCCCCTCATTTTGCGCTACGGCTTTTCCCCGGACAGCGCCTCGGCGAAGTCCTTCAGCTTTTCCAGGGAATCGATGCGCTTGCCCTTGGGCGCGATGCGCTCCCGCACCTCTATCGGCAGATCCTCGAAAAAGCGCAGCGCCTCCGCGTCGTGCTTGAGCAGCTCCGCCAGTCCTGAATACTTGGGAAATCCCATAAAATCACCTCGCCCATAGTATGGCGCGAGGCTTATAGAACTATGCGCTCAGGCGAACAATCGCAACCGAACACTACCGTCCCGGCTTCAGCACGCCCTGGCTGTAGCGGGTGTTCAGCAATTCCTGAATGCGCTCCATGCACGCCTGCATGTCGGCCCGGGCGAGGTCGGTGGAGGTATTGTTCTGGTAGGCGGCCTCATAGGCGGTGAAGGCGTTGGTCAGGCTTTCGATGTCCGCATCGTTCAACACGGCGTAGCGGGAGCCGTAGGTCTGCCCCAGCAGATTGTTCAGCGTGATGGAGGCGATGTAATAGTTGCGCATTTGCGGCAGTATGGCGTTGCGCACGTCGATGTTGGGCACGGCGGTGGAATCGAAGGTCTGCATCAGTATGAACAGATTGTCATAGAGCGCCACCCCTGCCTGATTCCGCGCCGCTGTATATTCACGTTGTATATTCGCACGCATACCGATGGATATGCAAAGGGCCGCAAGAAGCACGGCGACCAGCACGAGTGCGGCGACGAAAATCGCCTTTCTTCGGGCATCCAATCCCGAAAAACCGCGCATTCCGGATTTAAGGCTTTCCATGTCAATATCCTCCAGGTGTTTGTCTTTGTCATATTATATGCTCCGCCGTTACTGTATATGCATTGAATATGGTATTAATATACGACAAATCCGCCCCAAATTCCTGCGCTTTATTGTGAAAACAAATGCATATATACAGCGAATATACATATGTATGCTTCACAATCCGTGCGCGCCGTCACAATGACCGCAATAGATTGGACGTTTTTCGCCACAAACCGGATGATAAGAGAAGATGAAGAATCTGTCACAGCGCTGGACATAACGCGGATTATATGCTATTATATTATGTGGTTAAATAACCGCACTTTAGTATTTAGGAGGAAGACACATGAAGAAGCTGCTTTGCGCGCTGCTGGCTTTGGCGATGGTTATGACCATGGTCGTGGCCGCGTCTGCGGAGACAGAATCCAAGGGCTACAAGATCGCCGTGGTTACGGGCACCATGTCCCAGGCCATCGACGAACGCGCCGCCGCCATGATGCTGGAGAACAAGTATGGCGACATGATCACCACCGACGTCTATCCCGACAACTTCACCGAGGAGAAGGAAACCGTCATCCAGAAGATCGTGCAGTACGCCGACGATCCCGACGTGAAGGCCATCGTGGTGGCCCAGGCCGTGCCCGGCACCGCCGAGGCTTTCCGCCAGGTCAAGGAGCGCCGCGACGACATCATCTGCCTCGCGGGCGAATCCCAGGAAGATCCTTCCCTGATTTCGGAGGCTGCCGACGTGGTTCTGATGAACGACTTCGTGGCCCGCGGCTACCTGATCATCAAGACCGCCAAGGAGCTGGGCTGCGACACCTTCGTGCACATCTCCTTCCCCCGTCACCTGGGCATCGAGTCCCTGGCCCGCCGCCTGGCCGTCATGAAGGAAGCCGGCAAGGAGCTGGGCGTGACCATCGTCGAGGAGACCGCCGCCGATCCCATGAGCGACGTGGGCATCCCCGGCGCGCAGCAGCAGGTGCTTGAGAAGGCGCCCGAATGGATCGAGAAGTACGGCCAGAATTCCGCCTACTTCTGCACCAACGACGCCCACACCGCGCCCCTTCTGAAGCAGCTGCTGGAGTACGGCGGATACTTCATCGAGGCCGACCTGCCCTCCCCGCTGATGGGCTATCCGGACGCGCTGGGCGTTGAGTTCAAGGACGAGGACATGACCAACTACGAGTACCTGCTCAAGAGCGTTGAGGAAGCCATCGTCGCAAAGGGCGGCGCGGGCCGCTTCGGCACCTGGGCCTACTCCTACCTGTTCTCCCTGGTCGCGGGCCTGACCGAGCACGCCATGAACGTGATCGACGGCAACAGCGAGCTGACCGAGATCGACGACATCGCCGACGCGCTGGCCGTGTACAGCCCCGGCGCCGAGTGGAACGGCTCCTACTACACCGACGCCAGCACCGGCGTTAAGACCGAGAACTATATGCTGATCTATCAGGACACCTACATCATGGGCGATCCCGGCCACTACATGGGCAACGCCGATGTCGAGGTTCCCGAGAAGTACTTCACGGTCAAGTAATTCCATCGGCCTGGGAACAAAAGGGGGAGAATGGCTCCCCCTTTTGTTCAGTGTCGCAGGGGCGGCGATGCGCCGCCCGCCCTTCAAGGCAAATATCGTCAAATATTATGGAGCGCATGTGGCGGCATCTGCGCCGCCACGATTCCGGCCGGAGCGAAGGCGACAGCGTTTACGCTCCAGCCACAGACGCTTCTCCCGGCTTCGGGTTGCCCCATGGCGATATTGTGCGAACGCGGGCGGCGGATCGACGCCCCTATGTCGGGCTTTATAGAACAGATAGAATAGGGTAGATAATCATGAGCAATCAGGCGCCACTGCTGGAAATGAAAAATATCAAGAAGAGTTTCTTCGGCAACCAGGTCCTGGAGGACATCAACCTGACCCTCGGCGAGGGCGAGGTGCTGGGCCTGGTGGGGGAGAACGGCGCGGGCAAGTCAACGCTGATGAAGCTCCTCTTTGGCATGACCGAGATTCGGGACACCGGCGGCTATGAAGGCGACGTGCTGATCAACGGCGAAAAGGTCTCCTTCAACTCGCCCTTTGACGCGCTGGCCGCGGGCATCGGCATGGTACACCAGGAATTTTCGCTGATTCCGGGCTTCACGGCCACCGAAAACATACTGCTGAACCGGGAGCCCCAGAGGAAGAGCGTCGCCTCCGAGATCTTCGGCGACCGGCTGGACACCCTTGACCGAAAGGAAATGGATCGCCGCGCCGAGGACGCCATCGAAAAGATGGGCGTGCACATCGAGGGCGACATGGTCATCTCCGACATGCCCGTGGGGCACAAGCAGTTCACCGAGATCGCCCGCGAGCTTTCCAAGGAACAGCTGAGGCTGCTGATCCTGGACGAACCCACCGCCGTGTTGACCGAACGTGAGGCTCAGGCGCTGCTGGATTCCATCCGGGGCATGTCGAAGCGGGGCATCGCGGTGATCTTCATCACCCACAGGCTCCAGGAGATACTGGACGTCTGTGACAAGATCGTCGTCATGCGCGACGGCGTTCTGATAAAGGATGTGCCCGCAGCGGAGACATCCATCCCCGAAATCACCCGCTGGATGGTGGGCCGCAACGTCAGCGGCGCGGGCAACGCCCATCGCGAGCCGCCGGAGACCCCGACGGTGATGTCCATCCGCCGGCTGTGGGTGGACATGCCCGGCGAGACCGTGCGAGACGTCAACCTGGAAGTGCGCCAGGGCGAGATACTGGGCATCGGCGGCCTGGCGGGCCAGGGCAAGCTGGGCATTCCCAACGGCATCATGGGCCTGTACCCCGCCGGGGGCACGGTGACGCTTGACGGCCAGGAGATCCCGCTGAACAACCCCCGCAAGTGCCTGGACTGCCAACTGGCCTTCGTGTCGGAGCACCGGCGCGGCGTGGGCCTGCTGATGGACGAGTCGCTGGAATGGAACGTCGCCTTCCCCGCCATGCAGGTACACGACCGCTTCCTGAAGCCCCTGCTGGGCGGGCTGATCAAGTGGCGCGACGAGAAGGCCATCCGCGAGGTCACGGACCGCTACATCGAAGAATTGCAGATCAAGTGCACGTCCACCAAGCAGAAGGCCAAGGAGCTCTCCGGCGGCAACCAGCAAAAGGTCTGCCTGGCCAAGGCCTTCGCGCTGGAGCCGAAGTTCCTGTTCGTGTCCGAACCGACGCGCGGCATCGACGTGGGCGCGAAGGCGCTGGTGATGGAGGCGCTGGAGAAACTCAACAGGGAAAGCGGCATCACCATCGTGATGATCTCCTCGGAGCTGGAGGAACTGCGGCAGATCTGCGACCGCATCGCCATCGTTTCCGGCGGGCGCATCGCGGGGATACTGCCCGCGACGGAGCCCAGCGAGGCGTTCGGCGAGCTGATGGTCAGCTCCGTGGTTTAAGAGGAGGCGCACAATGAGCGAGTATATCAACGAGAGCAATCGCACCCTCCTGGACAGGGTGAAGGGGAAGCTGAAGGAATTCGGCCTGCCCCGGCTGATCATCACGGCCTTCCTGCTGTTGATGTTCATCATCGCACCGTTCACGGGCGCGAACTTCTGGACCCAGATCACCAACGTGATCAACCGCTTCAGCTGGAACGCGGTGCTGGTGCTGGCCATGGTGCCCATGGTGCACTCCGGCTGCGGCCTGAACTTCGGCCTGCCGGTGGGCATCATTGCGGGCCTGCTGGGCGCGACGCTTTCCATCGAATGGGGCTTCACCGGGCCGATGAGCTTTGTGATGGCCATACTGATCGCCACGCCCTTCGCGCTGGTGTTCGGTCTGGCCTACGGATGGCTGCTGAACAAGATCAAGGGCGGCGAGATGATGATCGCCACCTATGTGGGCTTTTCAGTGGTGTCTTTCTTCTGCATGATGTGGCTGGTGCTGCCTTACAAGAAGCCGGACATGGCCTGGGGCTTCGAGGGCACGGGCCTGCGCACCACCTTCCCCATCGACAAGTACTACGGCGGCGTGCTGGCCAACTTCCTGCGCATACAGATCGGCAGGCTGGTGATACCCACCGGCGCGCTGCTGTTCTTCGCGCTGTTGGCGCTGGCCATGTGGGCGTTCCTGCACACCAAGACCGGCACGGCCATGACCGCCGTGGGCTCCAACGCCACCTTTGCCCGGGCGGCGGGCATCAACGTGGACCGGATTCGCATGCTGTCCGTGGTGATGAGCACCTGGCTGGCCGCCGTGGGCATACTGGTCTACGAGCAGGGTTTCGGCTTCGTGCAGCTGTACAACGCCCCCTTCTACATGGCGCTGCCCGCCGTCTCCGCGATACTGATCGGCGGCGCGTCGGCCAACAAGGCATCCATCACCAACGTCATCATCGGCACCATACTGTTCCAGGGCATGGTGACCATGACCCCCACCGTGATGAACGGCCTGATCAACTTGGATATTTCAGAGGTGCTGCGCGTGATCGTGTCCAACGGCATGATCCTCTACGCGCTGACCCGTAAATCGGAGGCGGTACGATGAACGAGAACAAACCCTCCGCGTCGAAGCGGGCGCTCAACTTCCTGGGCAACAACGCCGTGCCCATCATGTTCATCATTATCATCGCGATTTGCATTCCGATCGCCGGCTTTTCGCCCACGTTCCTGCTGAACGAGATCGTGACCCGCCTGAGCCGCAATGCCTTCCTGATCCTTAGCCTGCTGATACCGATCATGGCGGGCATGGGCCTGAACTTCGGCATGACGCTGGGAGCCATGGCGGCGGAAATCGCGCTGATCCTCACCTCCGACTGGCAGATCTGGGGCATTCCCGGCATTGTGCTGGCGATGATCATGTCCATACCGATCTCGGCGCTGCTGGGCCTGATCTGCGGCAGGATACTGAACGCCGCCAAGGGCCGCGAGATGATCACCAGCTACATCATTTCCTTCTTCATGAACGGCGTGTACCAGCTGGTGGTGCTCTACATGATGGGCTCGATCATCCCCATCGTGCACACCAACATCAAGCTGCCCCGCGGCTACGGCGTGCGCGCCTCGGTGGACCTGACCCGCATCCGCAAGTGCCTGGACAACGTATGGTCGATCAACATCGCCGGCGTCAAGGTGCCGCTTCTGACGCTGCTCATCATCGCGCTGATGTGCCTGGTGATCGTGTGGTTCCGCCGCACGAAGCTGGGCCAGGATATGCGCGCCGTGGGCCAGGATATGGACGTGGCCCGGGCCGCGGGCATCGACGTGGAGGGCACGCGCATCATCTCCATCGTCATCTCCACGGTGCTGGCCGGCATCGGCATGGTGATCTACCTGCAAAACATGGGCGACATGGCCACCTACTCCTCCCACAGCCAGATCGGCATGTTCTGCATCGCCGCGCTGCTGGTGGGCGGCGCGTCGGTTGACCGCGCTTCGATCGGCAACGTATTCCTGGGTGTGATCCTGTTCCACACCATGTTCATACTCGCGCCTTCTGCCGGCGCGGTGATCGCCGGCAACGAGGTCATCGGCGAATACTTCCGCGTGTTCGTGTCCTACGGCGTCATCACCGTGGCGCTGGTGATGTATGAGACCAAGAAGCGCAGGGCCAAGGCAGGCATGGGCGCCCAGCTGGCCGCCGCGCAGCAGGAGGGGGATAAGCGATGAACAAGCGCAGGTTGTTGTTCCGCGCGGGCACGATTTTGGCGCTGATCGCCATCGCCGCCTGCATGATGGTGATCGGTCGCGGCCACACCATGTACTTCGACAACAAGAAGCTGGAATACGAGGGCCAGGAGTACGACACCTACCGCCGCATCAACGTGTTCGTGAACGGCGAGCAGGTGGCCAAGCTCTCCGCCAAGGATCGCGGCATGGCGACCTTCACCGGCCAGAAGCTGAGCTTTGAGATCGAAGTGACCAAGGAAAAGGGCGACGATCCCGTCACCTACGCCTACACCGTGAAGGTACCCTACGGCGAGGACGGCATCGTGCTGAACCTGCCCGGCATGATCGCCGGACTGCCCGAGGAGACTTACACCACCGTGTTCGTGCCCATCGTCACGGAGGAGGAGGCCGCCGACGAGGAGATCGTCATCGACGACTTCGGGATGACCGAGGGCGGCGAGGCCGAGGGCGGAGATTTCTGATTCATAGGATGCGAGCGCCGCTTTGCAATGCGAAGCGGCGCTCAATTTGGCATGTTGCCCCATTGCCCCAATTTGTGCAGAGGGCTGTCGGCCGGACAGCCCTGCCGCAGAGGCTATGAAAGCTGTATTGCAATCGTAGCCTGAGCCATATCCCAGATGTAGATTTAACGCCAGTGAATTTGACGCTCATGGGTTTTTATGCTATATTGAATATGTATGCGCGGGGCATCCGCGCAAATGCCAGAATACACAGATTTGAAAGGAATGAATGACTATGAGCCAGTTGAAAGGCGCATGCATCATCGGTCAGTCCGGCGGCCCCAGCGCCGTCATCAACGCTTCCGCCTACGGCGCGATCAAGACCGCGCTGGAGAATCCCGACATCACCCAGGTCCTGGGCGCGCTGCACGGCATCAAGGGCGTGCTGAACGACGACCTGATCGATATGGGCAAGGAAGACCCCAAAGAGCTTGCCTACATGAAGTACACCCCCTCCTCCGCGCTGGGCTCCTGCCGCTACAAGCTGGCCGACCCCGATGTGGACGACACCGATTACAAGCGCATCCTCGAGATCTTCAAGAAGTACAATGTGCGCTACTTCTTCTACAACGGCGGCAACGACAGCATGGATACCTGCAACAAGATTTCCAAGTTCATGCTGAAGAACGGCTATGACTGCCGCGTGATGGGCATTCCCAAGACCATCGACAACGACCTGTACGGCACCGACCATTGCCCGGGCTTCGCGTCCGCAGCCAAGTACATCGCCACCTCCATCATGGAAGTGTACCGCGATTCCACCGTGTACGACAACGGACAGATCACTGTGGTCGAATGCATGGGCCGTCACGCAGGCTGGCTGACCGCCGCTGCGGCGCTGGCGAACTATGCCGGCGACGGCGCGGACCTGATCTACCTGCCCGAGCTGGATTTCGACCTCGACGCTTTCACCGAGAAGGTCAAGGGCATCTACAGCAAGCAGAAGAAGTGCCTGGTGGTCGTCTCCGAGGGCATTCACGACAAGGACGGCAAGTTCATCAGCGAGTACGGCTCCGCGAACGCGGCTAAGGACGCCTTCGGCCACACCCAGCTGGGCGGCCTGGCCTCCTTCCTGGCCAACCACCTGAAGGCTGCCACCGGCGCGAAGGTGCGCGGCATCGAGCTGAGCCTGCTGCAGCGCTGCGCGGCCCATTCCGCCTCCCAGACCGACATCGAAGAGTCCTTTGCCGCCGGCAAGGCCGCGGTTGACAACGCCGTTGCGGGCATCACCGACAAGATGGTGGGCTTCGAGCGCAGCTATGAGAACGGCAAGTACGTCTGCAACATCAAGCTGTTCAACCTGACCGACGTGGCCAACACCGAGAAGAAGGTGCCCCTGGAGTGGATCAACGAGACCGGCGACGGCCTGAACCAGGGCTTCATCGACTACGCCCTGCCGCTGATCCAGGGCGAGACCCAGCTGCCCAAGGTGGACAGCCTGCCGCGCTTTGTGCGGCTGGCCAAGGTCAAGGCGGAGCCCTTGGCGTAAAGGCAGCTTTAAGGAAACACCGCGCAATGCGATGATGCGGCATTTCCTTAATGATCGTAGGGGCGGCGTTGCCGCCCCTACAGTCGTATTCACACCGAGCCATTTGGGGGGAGCTGCCCATGATATGCAGGACCATCGACATGAATACCTACCCCCGCCGCACCCATTTCGACTACTTCCGCAGCCTTCAAAATCCAATGCTGGGCGTGACCGTGGACGTGGACGTGACGGCGCTTCGGGATTTCTGCAAGGGGGAGCATTGCTCTTTCTACCTGGCCTTCATGCGCTGCGCGGCGCGGGCGGCCAATGGTGTGTCTCAGCTGCGCCAGCGGATTCGGGACGGCGGCATCGTGGAATACGATGCCTGTGGCACGTCCCATGTGGAGCTTCGGGCCGACGGTACCTACGGCTACTGCACGCTGTACCACGACCAGCCCTTCCGGGCGTATATCCAATACGCCGAGGCTGAGCGCGCCCGGTGCCGGGAAGCCGCTTCCATCGCGGAGGACGACGATGTGGAAGGCCTGTTCTTCGTAACGTCGCTGCCCTGGCTGCGATACACCCAGCTGGTTCAGCCCACGGCGGGCGGAGACGAATCCAACCCCCGAATCTCATGGGGACGTTACGCGGCGGATCATCGCGGCCGCCTGATGATGCCGGTGACGCTATTGGCCCATCATGCCCTGGTGGACGGCCTGCAATTGGCCCGGTTCTATCGGAACCTGGAGGAAGCAATCGCCGCGCTGTCGTCGACGCAGGCGTAAAATGGAGGGCTTCATGGGCTCGGACAGCGGCGGCAGGACGGCGAAGGCGGCGCTGTATGACGCAGGGAACTGTGTGAAAATCATTGACAGGGGGTAAAGCCTACTATGATACGGAGGACATTTTTGTACCGTTTGCCGCAGGATAAACGGGAGAACGTGGCGGCGCGGCTGTCGGCGAACGCCCGGGAGATACGCCAGGAGGCGGCAGCGCTGGGGATCGACAATTTCTCGCTGTGGCGCGTGGCGGACCTGCTCTGCGGCTACGGCGAGTGGGCGTCGGAGGACGCCCCGGCGGAGCTGCCCGCGTCGATGGAAGCGGCGGTGGGCGCGGACGGCGAATTGCTGTGCGCACCAGGAACCATGCGGCTGATGTACCACGACATCGGCGTCGTTCGGGAGGACAAGTCGCTGATCCGCCACAGGGTTTTCGTCACAAGGCTGAAGCCGGGCTGCGAGGCGGAGTACAAGCGCCGCCATGACGGGCTCATCGAAGCGCGGGGGGACACCGTTTCCGAGGGCCCGGACAGCAATTTCACCATTTGGTACGGCGCGGGCTACATCTTCGGCTACTGTGAAAAGGTGAAGGCCTTTGACCGCGAGATGACCGAGGCGGAAAGGGCGGCCACCATCGCCTGGGAGACGCGCCAGCTGGAGATCATGAACTGGCTGACCGACGACGTGGACTGGATCACCGGCGAAAGCCACGAGGCGATTCGCAGGGTGGTGTGAGGCAAATAACTGCTTTGTCGCAATGGGACAAAGCAGTTTTTCGTGATTATGCGGTATTTCCATAGGAAATCCGTACCCTTCGGTCATAGCCGACATCCCATATCGCTGGTTGACGCTTGGATTTCGCAGGCAATCGCCGCAGGCATGTCCCCCCCCTCGAAGCAGGTTGACATGCCTGTTTTTTTGTGCTACAATGTATGAAAAGTATGATTTGTATAACTTCTGGAGGTGTTCACATGAATAGGCCGGATGGAAGGGCCGCATGGACGGCGACGGTGGGCGCGAAGGGACAGATCGTCATTCCCCGGGAGGCCCGGGAGATGTTCGGCATAAGGCCCGGGGACACGCTGATCCTGCTGGGAGACCCTCAGCGGGGCATCGCCATACCCCCGAAGGCGACGTTCGGGCAGTGGTTTGGCGCGATATTCGGAGAGGAGGATGCGCCGTGAGGATCATGTGGTTCTGCATACCGGCCTTCGGGCACACCAACCCCACCGTCGAGTTCGTCCGCGAGCTGGTCCGGCGCGGGCACGAGATCCGCTACTATTCCTTCGAGCCCTTTCGCCACCGCATCGAGGCTGCCGGCGCGACCTTCATACCCTGCGACAGCTATCTGCCGCCGCTGACCGAGGCCGACATGAAGCGCCTGAAAAAGGTTTCGACCACGGAGATGTCGCTGCAATCCTTCCGCACCACCGCCAACATGGACGGCATGCTGTCCGAAGAGATCCAGCGCTTCCGCCCCGACCTGGTCGTCTCCGACGCGGCCTGCTTCTGGGGCAAGCTGACGGCCATGAAGCACCGCCTGCCGCTGGTGTGCTCCACCACCACCTTCGCCTTCAACCGGTATTCCTCCAAATATATGAAGCAGAGCCCCGGCGAAATTGCCGACATGGTTCTCGGCCTGCCCCGCCTGAACCGGGAGGCGCGGAAGCTTGCGCCCCTGGGCTATCATGTGAAGAGCGCCCTGGAGATCGTGCAGAATGACAACGACACGAACACCGTCGTCTACACGTCCCCGCGGTTCCAGCCGTGCAGCGACACCTTCGATCCCCGCCGCTACCGCTTCGTCGGCCCCTGCGTACAGGATGTCCCGCCCGGGCCGAAGGACGGGCAGCGCCCCCTGGTGTACATCTCCATGGGCACGGTCATCAATGACCGCCCGGATTTCTATAAAAACTGTATTGAGGCGCTCCGGGACGCGCCGGTAAAGGCCCTGATCGCCTGCGGCCATGAATTCGACCCGAGCGCGCTGGCCCCGCTGCCGGAGAACATCAGAATGGAGCCGTATGTTGAGCAGATGGCCGTGCTCGCCGAGGCCAGCCTGTTCATCACCCACTGCGGCATGAACAGCGCCTCAGAGGGGCTTTACATGGGCGTGCCGGAGCTGCTTTATCCCCAGACCGGCGAACAGCGGGCGGTGGCCCAGCGGGTGCTCGACATGGGTGCGGGGCGGATGCTGCATGAGGCGGACGCTCACACGCCGCAGCGCCTGCGGGCGCTGGTCATGGAGGCCCTCGGCGACAACGCCCTCCTGAAGGCCGCCCTCGACATGCGCGACGACCTGCGCGCCTGCGGCGGCGCAAGTACGGCGGCGGATTTTGTGGAGGAAATTTTCACTTCATACAACGGCCAAAGCTTGTTACAAAAAGCATAAAACTCTGACACAAAGATATGCTATACTATGGCTATCAATTTCCAAGGGAGATATATACGCCATGAACACAAGGCGTTTTGCGCTCTATACCCTGATATGCTCCTTGCTGCTCGCCGCCTTCGCCCCCTGCACAACCGCGCTGGCCGCCCAATCCCCCTATCGGGTGGATGTGGACATCGTGAACCAGATCGTCACCGTCTATGAAAACAAGGACGGCGGCGCGATTGTGATGCAGGGGCTGTGCTCCTCGGGCGCGGACGACGCCACCCCCCTGGGCAACTTCAAGATGCCGGAAAAGAAGCGGGACGGCGAGCGCGAGGAGTGGTTTCACTTCCGGGCCTTCGGCGGCTACGCCCGCTATGCCACCCGCATCCACTACGACGTGATGTTCCATTCCCTGCTCTACAACCGGCCAAAGGAGAGCGCCATCAACGAACAGTCGGTGCGGGATTTCGGCTATCCCGTTTCCCATGGCTGCATCCGCATGCGCACCGAGGACGCGAAGTTCATCGCGCAGAACTGCCCCGTGGGCACACGCGTGAGAATCCACAAGGACAACGAGCGGGACGAGGAGCTGCGCGACCTGCTCTTCCAGGCCTCCTACCACGCCGCGAGCGGACAGTCCTACAGCCAGTTCCTGGGCGTGCCCGACGAGCCGGGCATGCTGGGCCGGGGCTGCACCGGCAGCGAGGTTCGGGATCTGCAGCTCAAGCTCAAGGCGCTGGGCATCTACGACGAGGACATCACCGAGGAATACACCCTTGCGACCGTGCGCGCCGTCCGGGAGGCCCAAAAGCTGCTGGGCCAGGCGCAGACCGGCCTGGCCACGCTGGAGTTCCAGGAGGCCATCACCGCCCCCGACGCCCCCGCCGCCATGAACGTCGCCCTGCGCCACGGCAGCAGCGGGCCCGCCGTGCGCGCCCTGCAGCGGTATCTGCAGGCCCTGAAGCTGTACAGCGGCGCCATCGACGGCGTTTACGACGTGGATGTCACCGACGCCGTGACCACCTTTCAGAACGCCTATGGGTTCGAGGCGGACGGTGTCGCGACGCCGATGGTGCAAAAGGCGATTTACTACGAATCCGAGCACGTGAAGGCGGTATTCGTGGACGTCGGCGACTACCAGTTGGCGGTGCAGGAGCGCAACCTCTATCTGGGCGTCGTGAAGTGCGACGTTGGCATCAAGCTCAGAAAGGAGCCCTCCGTCGAATCCGAATCGCTGATGAGCCTGAAAAACGGCACGACCGTGCTCGGCGTGGAGCACGGCGACGAGTGGTCCAAGGTGATGAAGAGCGGGGAAACCGGCTATGTGATGAACACCTTCATGGAATACATCCCCAAGGCCACCCTATGCCTGGATTATTCCGCGGAGGGCAGCGCGGCAGCCTATTCCATCGGCATCACCGACCTGAACGAGAGCCCCGCCGAGCGCTTTATCGCCTACGTGGAGGGCGGCGGCTCTCTTGAAAAGCACGAGGATCTGGTGGAGCGCGCCGTCGGCGAGACCGACTTGGACATCCACAGCGCGCCGTCGGCATCCAGCGAAGTGCTGGGTGTGTTGCCCCAGGGCGCTCAGGCGACGGTGCTGCTGCGCAGCAGCGAATGGTCGCTGATCGAATACGAGGGCACGCAGGGCTACATCTCCACCCAGGCCGCGGCCTTCGAGCTGGCCGCCGGTGAATCGGACGACATGCCGGGCAGCGCTGCGGTGGTCTTTGAGGACGACACCACGGAAACCGCTCTGACGAACCCCCACGAGGGTGACAAGGCGCCCGTGTACGAATCCGCCGACGAGGGCAGCCCGGTACTGGGTTCGTTGAAGCCCGGCGTGGAGGTCAACGTCATCGAGACCGTGGAGGGATGGTCGCTGATCGAATTGCAGGGTCATCAGGGCTACATCAAGGAAATCGATTTGAAGTTCGCCCAGCAGGTGTGAGACAATTTTCCCTCACTCTCAAAGGCCCGTCTCAAAGCGGGAAATACCTGTGAAAGCCCATGTCAGCTTCGCCGACATGGGCTTTGTCATTCCTCAGCCACCACTTCAAACCCGTCGTCGGCCCGCAGCCTCAAATGCAAATCCGCAGGCAGCGCGCAGGTCAGGCACAGGCGCACGTTGCGCATGTCGCTTCCGTCCACATGGCTTGCCACAGTCGCCTCGCCCTTGCCCCCCGACAGGTGGCGGGCGACCAACCGTCCGCGCACCTTTTTGGGGTCAGCCTCGATAAACACGCTGTAATCGGCGAATTTGCGAAGCTCCCGCCAGCCCGGTTCGTCCAACAGCAGGTAATTGCCCTCCAGCAGCACGATATCCCCGTTCACGTCCAGCGCGTCGGGCACGGGATCGTGGCGCGCCCGGTCGTAGGCCGGCCAGCGGCAGTCCTCCCCTGCGGCCACGCGCTCCAGGGCGCGGCCCAGCGATGCCAGGTCGAAGCTCTCCGGCGCGCCCTTCACGGTCGCCAGCGAAACGCTCGCGCCATCCCTCAGTATGGCGTGGCTTTCCAGGTAGCGCTGGGGCCAGTGAAAGCCGTCCATGCCGATGACGGTCAGCGGGCAAATGCCTGGCGTCTCCAGGGACAGCTTTCTCAGGAACGCGGCCAGCGTGCTCTTGCCCGCGCCCGGCGGCGCGGCCAGCAGCACCAGCAACCGGTCATCCTTCTTTTTTTGCATATCGGTCAACCGACGGAGCAGCGGCAGGAAAATCCCATCTACGTCTGCCTCGGAAAATACCGCCTCCACCTTCTGGCCGCAGTTGTCAAGTATGGTTTTCATCTTCAGACCTTCATCATCTAACCTGGTGTTACAGCTCAGCCTCCGGCTTCGCAGTAACTGTCGAAGGGGGACAGGTCCCCCTTCGAGTGGCATTTTTACTTCTGGAAAATGGGATTTTCCGCCAGAAAAATGCCTGCGGGGTCGGCGTACATGCCGCCGCCCCCGATTGGAAACGGGAACCCTAAGCTGTAACGACCTGGTTTGATAAGTATGTCAATACGCCGCCTCCACCGCCGAAACGACCGCGTCCTTCGTCTCCCCCGGGCGAAGCCGCCGCGCCACCAGCACCAGTCGATCGTCGTCGATACAGGTGGACAGGGTCAGCAGCGCGTCGTGGGGCTCCACGTCCACGGGGATGGTGAACTTTGACCGCGCCTGGATCTGAGCCACGAAATCATTGAAATCGGCGTCGGAGGCGAAGGTCGGGCTGGAAAAGTAGTTGAAATAATTCGGGTCCTCCGTCTTTGAGGAGACCAGCATCACCGCGAAAACCGCGTAGCTCTCCTTTTCCCAAAGCGTGCTGAACGCGATCATCGGATGGGTGCGCACAAAATCCAGCTTGCGGTAATGGGTCAATATGCCGAACATGCTGCCGTCGTTCATGCTGTGGCCGTGGATCAGCAGGTTTTGGGTGTCGGCGTTGATCGGCGAATTCTCGTCCAAAAACAGCGTGCCCGAGGCGTTCTTCGCGCCGGTGAAGTCGTGATCCAGATAGAACACGTTGTCCCGGTACACCACTGGCAGGTGCACCGTGCCGGATATGCTGATCCAGCCCACCGTGTCGGGGTTCTTTTGCGCCAGCTCGCGCATCTCCGGCAGTATGTCCAGGTCGGTGCGGTGGAAGGCGGCTGTTTCTGCGACATCCGACGCCTCCGACGGCAGGGTCGCCACGTCCGGCACGACGATGGGCGACCCGTCGGGCATCACCATGGCCGACAGCTCCCCATAGGGGGAAGAGGACGCGCGGGTTGCCTGGGTGGAAAAGGCCTGGCTCTCCTCCCCGCCGATGGGCGGCGCGGCGATCTGGGCCTCCATCGCCTCGCCGCTGACGCCGTACATCGCGGCAAGCTCCCGGTTCAGCCGGGCGGTGCGTATGCTGCGCACGATCACAGACACAGACAGTGAAACCGCCACCACCGCGACCAGCGCCAGCACGGCCTGAACGGCCATAAAGCGCCGCCGGTTGACCACGCGATAGCGCCTTCTTCGCCGATGCCGGGCGGGAAGGAATGCGGGAAGGGACAGGCGCGGCATTTGAAAGCCCGCCCGTCTCCCCGGTCTGTAGCTGATACGCCGCCTTCTCTTACGCTGCATAACGCGCAACCTCGTTTCGTTTGTCTTCAACCGGTCAGTACATCAGCAGCTCCGGATGCGTCTCTATCTCGTAATCCGCCTGCCAGCCGTCCACCAGCTCGTTCAGCTTTTCCAGCTGGTAGTAGCGCAGCGCCGCCGCGTTGAGCAGCTCGCGCTCCTCGTCGGTCAGCACATGGGGGCCCGCAGGCACGTCCCCGGCGTAGCAGAGGATGTGTACGCCCTGTTCCGTCACGATGGGCGCCGACAGGTCGCCGGGCTTCTCCAGCGCCGAAGCCGCCTTTATGAAGTTCTCCGGCCACATCGTGGAATCGGGGTGGAAGGGGTACCCGTCACCGTTGACGTTGCGGTCGGTGCGATCGGTGCTGTAGCGGTTGATCAGCGTCTTGAAGTCTATGCCGGCGGCGTACTGCGCCGCGATCTCGTCCGTCGTCTCCTTCACCAGCGGCAGCGCCTCCGCCTCGAGACGCCGGGCGTATTCGCTCTGGGCAGTCTTGAGGGCCTCTTCCGCCGCCTCGTAGGCCGCCTTTGCCTCGGCCATATCCTCCCATTTCTCGGCCTGGATGGCGTCCATGGTCAGCTGCTGCAGGGCCGTGCCCATGGCCTGGGTGACCCGGTTCAGCGCCACCTGCTCGGTCTTGGCCGCCTTAATGGCCGCCTCGGGAATCTCCAGCACGATCTGGTGAATGTAGCGATACCCTTCGGGTGTATAGAAGGCCTCGTTGTTGTTCATCAATATCTCCTGGTCGTACTTCGCGATATTGCCCTCGTAGTCCTCCCGGTCCGGGCCCACGAACTGTTCCTCGTAGTAGTCGTCCACCTGGTCCTCGGTCAGCACGATATTCCCGACGAAAAGCTCGATGGCCCGGTTCTGACGGGTCTGGAGCTCCAGCTCGTCGTAGATGGCCTGAAAGGTATAGCCCATGTCCTCCAGCTGCCCGGTGACGGCGTCCTCGGTCACGGAGGCGTCCTCCTTCTGCATCTGCTGGTACATCAGCTGCCAAAGCTCCTCGTACTTGCTGCGGGCGGTCTGGTTCAGCGCCTCGACCTCCGTTTCGGTGAAATCGTTCTTTCCCGCTTCGGTCAGCTTGTTCTCGATCACGCCGAGGCCGACGAAGCTGTCCACCGCCGCCTGGAGCCGCGCCGCCTTTTCCTCGGCGCTGGGCGCGTCGCCCTGGAGCATCTCCGAGAGCTCCAGCATGCTGTCCAGCGAACCCTGCACCACGCTTTGGGGATAGCTGAATGCCCCCACGCGCACGACCACGGGGTCATCCCCGGCGGCAGTATCCGAACCCTCGCCCGTGGCCTCGGCCTCCGCGCCGCTCGTCCCGACCGCCGCCTCCGTCGAAGGCCCTGCCTCCGCGATGGCCTGGGCGCAAAGGGCCAACAGCAGCGCCGCGACCAGCGCCAGCACCCGGCTTCTTTTCAGCATACGCATCCTGCAAATCCTCCCATACGTTTTTTCACATGGGTACCTCTAAAACGAATACGTCGCCCGACGAGATGAATCCTAACCGGCGGTATGCCGGGCGCAAGCCACAACAGCGCCACGGCGATATACGGCGGCGGCAGGCCGGTATCGTCTCCGGTGGGCGCCTTTTCCGCACGGTCAGTACGACCGCCCGCTTGTTGACATAACCTTCTAAATCTTATCATATTTCTGTCATAAAATCAAATTAAAAAAGGATGACAGCTTATTTACCATCTGTCATCCCGTATTGAATCTCTCGCTTGCACATCGACGTGCTATGATTTTTAATTCTCCGCGTCTTTTCGCGCTTTCAGCCAGGCCTTCACCGCGTCCACCACCTGATCCAGGTGTCGGTTATAGCAGTGGTCGTCGCCGGGAATCAATACCAGCCTTCCGTTGGCGTAGGCCTCGGCGGCCCGGATGCCGTATTCCACAGGCACAGACTCGTCAGCGTCGCCGTGGACGACCAGCACAGGCCCCCGGTAGCGTTCAATGGCATCCTCCACGCGAATCGTCTGGGCCACCCGGGCATAGTTGCCGTCCAGCTCCCGCCCGTCCCAGCTGTACAGCACCTCGGGGATGTGGTTCGGGTCAAAGCTCAGGCCCAGCAGCTCGCCGCTGCGGGCGATTTCCGGGATCATGCAGGCCGGGGACAGCGGGATCAGGCCCTTGATCACATCGTGCTTCATCGCCGCCGCCAGCATCACCAGCAGCCCGCCCTGGGAATGGCCGCAGAGGTAGATGTCCGTGACGAAATCCAGGCTGCGGGCATAGTCGATGACCGTCAACGCGTTGGTCATCCACTTGAACAGCGTGTGCTTGCGGAACGTGCCGTCGCTCTGGCCGTGGCCGTACATGTCCGCCCGGAGCGTCGCAAAGCCGACCGCATTGATGCCCTTCGACACGGCCACGATGTGCGCCTCCTCGATGTGGCCGGTAAAGCCGTGGATGACCACCACCAGCGGGCACTTCTGCCCTTCCCGGTAATCCAAAGGCATGTCCAGCTTCGCGTTCAGGCGAATGCCGTCGTCCATGATGTACATGATGATCGTCCTCCTTCTGCGGGGTACAATGGGGGCTGTCTCCAAGCGGACAATCGACGGGAAATCGATGGCCTCTGCGGCGGCTGAAGGTCGCCGCTGCGCCATGCTTTCACGGGTTTTCCGTTTTAAGGAAATACCGCACAATGCTCATGGCGCATTAACGGCTGAATTTCAGCCGCTTGCTGTCTGCTGATTTCTTGACTTGCCGCCAGCAAGCCTTCGAAATTTGCAGTTTGCAATCGACTAAAATTCATCTCGTTACTGCACGACTCGATTATG
>CACYZW010000060.1 GCA_902778995.1 uncultured Eubacteriales bacterium | reverse complement strand
CTTGACTTGCCGCCAGCAAGCCTTCGAAATCTGCAGTTTGCAATCGACTAAAATTCATCTCGTTACTGCACGACTCGATTATGCGGTATTTCCTTAAATAAGAAGCAGAGGAGCTAATGATATGAGACACATCCGAATCCTGTCCCTGATGCTTGCAGTATTGCTGTTGCTTTCCGCCGCGGCTTGCGCCGATGTCATCTACGGCCCGGGGCTATACCGCGTTGAAACCGCGAAGGGCTGCGAGCAGGCACAGACCCTGGCGGAGGCATTTGGCATAGGGCTGACAGACGGCATGCCGCTGTACAAGCCGGCCAACGCCCAGCCGCTGAACGCCTATATGGTGGTCGATCCGCAGTGCGAGGTGGGCATAGACGGGGACGACATGTATGCGGTCCGCGAGAAGGGATTGATACCGGAGATTACCGGTTATATCGACGAGTGGATGGATGACATACAGGCCACGTCGGACGGTGCGATTCGCTTTGTGGCCGATCCGAACGATGCGGACTTGCTTGTCAGCGCCTGCCAGAGCTTCAAGCGCTATGGCGAATACAGCGGCGGAGGCATGAGCGCCGAGGGCTATTCCTGTACGGTGCGCCTGACGGCCAGACAGCTGTCGAATACGGACAACAGCGTCAGCTTTACGCGGACGAACGATCCCCAGGAGACCGTCACGCTGCGGGGAGAAGGGCGTTTTTGGAAAACGCCCCCCAGGCTGACGGACGGCGAAGGGCTGACGGCGTTCGTCAACGCCATCATGGGTTGGTACGGCTTTGACGCCCAGAAGGGCTCGAAGGGCGCGGCGGTGAAGGGCATCCAGCAAAGCCTGATACGGCGCAGCTTCCTTGGAGGCTCCGCCGACGGCAGCTTCGGCCCCAAGACGGAGCGCGCGATTATGTCGCTTCAGGAGGCATACGGCCTGGAAAAGACAGGCGTCGTGGACGCAAGGACGTTGCTTGCGGTGTACTATGACCACGCGGCTGTGGACGCGCTGCAGTAAATTAGGGAAACACCGCACAATCCTGACGACTGGATTTCAGCCGCCTGCTGCTGTCTCTATTAAAACAGAATAAGCGTATGCTATGGCGCGGGAAGGGAATCAAAGCCTTCCCGCGCCTTCAAATATGATCATTTCGCCCCGTTTTTTTATCAATGCCGCCAAAGCCGGGTCGCGGACGGTCCAGGCGGCCATGGGCGTGCGAAACATGAAGCGCTGGAAATGCGGGGTGAAAAAGCGCAGCGCGTTGGCGTTGTAGGCGATGAAGTCGGGTCTCGAGATGAAATTGGCCAGCATGCCGGACATGAAAAAGGCGGCGATACCGTTGGCGGTGGGCCGATAGCTCGAGAACGGCCCCACCAGTTGCCCCCGGACCACCTGGGGCGCGTGCAGGCGAAACCAGGCCACGATCAGCGGATTGAAGGATTCCACGATGAATTCTCCCGGATAATCCCGCATAATGTCCATCAGTGCCCGGCACAGCCGCCCGTTGCCGATGTCGCTTTTCAACTCGATCAAAAGGGGTACGCGCCCGTTGACGGTTTCCAGGACCTCCTTCAGCGTGGGGATGCGCGCGCTGTCCACGCCGCACAGCGGGATGGCTTTCAATGCATCCAACGGAAGTTCGCGCACCTTGCGCGCTTTTCCCGCAAGGCGCAGAAGATCGTCGTCATGGAAAACGACCACCTGCCTGTCCTTTGAAAAGCGTATATCCAGCTCAATGCCGTAGCCGTGGTCCCGGGCGGCGGCAAAGGCAGGCAGCGTGTTCTCTACAATGCCGCCATCGATGTCGTGCAGCCCTCTGTGGGCGAAGCGCTCCCTTCGCCAGCGCTGACATATTACGTAGCGCAGGCTGGGGTGGGTCATATAGATCAGCACGGCGAAGATGACGAGAAGTATTATCCATATGGACACGGTCAAAGCCTCCCGTCATTCGTATGTCTGATTGTATTATAGCGCATACGATGACGGATTGTAAACCACAGCGGACAACCTTTGAAAACGGCAGCCCGATATAAAGGACATGCTTGTGTTGACAAAATTAAGGAAACACCGCACAATGCTCATGGCGACTTGCCGCCAGCAAGCCTTCGAAATCTGCAGTTTGCAATCGACTAAAATTCATCTCGTTACTGCACGACTCGATTGTGCGGTATTTCCTTAAGAAAACGGGAAAATTAAGTATTGACCGTTAATTTTTCCCATGTAACCACGTACGTAACCTATGTATGGTAAAATAAGAGCACAAGGTGGAGTAGAAGCCAGAATTGTCAATTAAGAGCGCAAATGACAGCGAATGTTTGATGAAGCAATGTGGACATGGATTGTTTGAACAGGCAACAATCCACTTCGGATCCAGAGTGTTCTTTTTCAAATCTGAACGACGAATTACTTAGCCTGTCGTCTCTTCGCCCGAAGCATTTAAGACTAATACGGCTGACAGCACCCTGCCCGCCCCGGATAGGGGTGCAGAGCACCAAGAGGATAGTTTTATAGATACAGAACGCCGCCACTAATTACAGACCTTGGTCTAAAATCGACGAAACGGGCATAGACTTATCGAATTATTGGGCTCTTGCGAAAAGGAGCGTGACAAAATGAATAATCAAATCAAAACGCTGACGGAAAAAAACAGGCACAAAAGGTTGCTCAAGCGGGCGATGGCTCTTGTGTGCGTATTGGTCATGATCTTTACGATGAATTCGCTGAAGCTGACCGCGAATACGCTTTCCCGCAAGCCGATGTGTGGTTTGAAGCAGCACACGCACAGCCAGGCGTGCTATAACAAACGGGGAGAAGTCGTGTGCAGAAAGATCGAGCACGTCCATACCGACGCCTGCTATCAACAGGCGCCGGTCGTTGGCGATGGGCTGGAGATAGAGGATTCAGGCATCATGGATCAATCCCAGGCCATGGATTTGGACGGCGCGCTCGACGTGGATCTCGATCAGTCTCTGGATTTGTCGGACGGTCTGGTTTCAAACGACGTGCAGAAGAACGAGGCTAACGCTGTTGAGAGCTGCCCGGAATACAGGCTGGGGGAAAAGGCCCTGTTGAGCGATATTATCCGGCAGACGGGTTTGCAGATCGATATTTCAGCCATCGAGGAAGTGGGCGTCGTGGACAACGACGGCACGCAGACGGGGCTGATCAAGGCGGAGAAGCGGGACGGCGATTATATCATCCGGGCCCGAAGGAATTTCTCAGAGGTCGAACTGGCGTTGGTGCAAGCCACCGGAGTGGTGACTGTCAAACTGACGGATGGCCGGGCTCCGGCGAAATCGGACGCACAGCCGGCTAGCGGAGACGTCGGCACTGAAAAAGAGACCGGAGTCGGTAAAACTGAGCAGCCGTCTCTGGACGTGGACGCACAGCAACCTGAGCAGCCTGTGGCGGATGCAGGACAGGGCGATGCGCAACAGGCATCCCTGGATTTGGAGCAGCCTGTAAAGGATGACGCACAGGACGCTGTGAACATAACGCTGGACGGTCAGCTTGCCGTGCAGAACCCGCAGCCGGAGCAGCCTGCGGCGGACGAGGGCGAAACCAAGCTGGATACTGACGCGCAGCCGGAACAGCCTGCGGCGGACGAAGGCGCGACGGATCTGAATATTGACGCGCAGCCGGAACAGCCTGCGGCGGATGATGGTGTGACGGATCTGAATGTTGACACGCAGCCGGAGCAGCCCGCGGCGGACGAGGGCGAAACCAAGCTGGATACTGATGCGCAGCCGGAGCAGCCTGCGGCGGACGAGGGCGCGACGGATCTGAATGTTGACGCGCAGCCGGAGCAGCCTGCGGCGGATGACAGCGAAACCAAGCTGGATACTGACGCGCAGCCGGAGCAGCCTGCGGCGGATGATGGCGAAACCAAGCTGGATACTGACGCGCAGACGGAGCAACCCACAGTGGACGAGGGCGCGACGGATCTGAATGTTGACGCGCAGCCGGAGCAGCCTGCTGCGGAGGACGGTGCGACGGATCTGAATATTGACGCGCAGCCGGAACAACCCGCAGAGGACGACGGCGCGACGCTGCTCGTGGACGCACAGGCGGAACAGAATGATAACAAAGAAGAAAATTCGTCTGCAGATACCGATTTAATGTCTGATACGACTGGGTCCGGCGACGCATCGGTGGAGCAGTCCACAGAAGATAACCAGGTTGAAACAACCGAGCAGCCCGGCGAGGGCGAGGAAGCCGAGCAGCTCGCCGAGGGCGAGGGAGCCGAGCAGCACGCCGAGGGTGAAGAAGGCGACCAGCCCGGCGATGGCGAGGAAAGCGACCAGCCCGCCGAGGGCGAGGAAGCCGACCAGTCCGGCGAGGGTGAAGAAGCTGAGCCGTCCGCAGACGGCGAGGAAGGCGACCAGCCCGCAGAGAGTGAAGAAGCCGACCAGCCCGCAGAGAGTGAAGAAGCCGACCAGCCCGCCGAAGGTGAAGAAGCCGACCAGCCCGCCGAGGGCGAGGAAGGCGACCAGCCCGCCGAGGGTGAAGAAGGCGACCAGCCCGGCGAGGGTGAAGAAGCTGAGCAGCCCAGCGAAGGCGAGGAAGCCGAGCAGCCTGCCGAGGGTGAAGAAGCCGACCAGCCCGCAGACGGTGAGGAAGCTGAGCAGCCCGGCGATGGCGAGGAAGCCGACCAGCCCGGCGATGGCGAGGAGGTCGAGCAGTCCGGCGAGGGCGAGGCTCAATCCGCCGCATATGTAGACCTGTCCGGCGTCGACGAATATCCGCTCTCCCTGCGCGCACTGTTGGCCCAGGCAAAAGCTGCCGTGTCGAATGAAGAGGCCGACAAAGCGACGGAAGACGATGAGACCATGGACGGGGGCAGCGAAGCGCCCGCAGAAGCGGCGCGCGGAGAGGAACTGCCCGTTTCCGAATGGACAATCGAATACGACGAGGCGCTGTTTGCCGTCACGCCCGAGGACGACGATTATGCCGTCATGCCCCTGGCGAGCTTTGACAGCGCGACAATCACCGTCAACGGCTTTGAGTTGACGCTGACGAACTGCCGCCTGCCCGAGGAAGCGGCTGAGACGACAACTGCCGAGGGCGAAGAGGACGACCAGCCCGCAGAGGGCGAGGAGGGCGACCAGCCCGGCGAGGGCGAGGCTCAATCCGCCGCGCTCGTAGACCTCTCCGGCGTCGATCAATATCCGCTCTACCTGCGCGCACTGTTGGCTCAGGCAAGAGCCGGCGCTGAAACTGCGGCTGAATCTGCCGAAGAAATCGCAGAGCCCACAGTAGGCGCCGAGTCCGTGGAATCCGTTGAACCGGCGGAACAGGAGGAACCTGCGGAAGCGGCGCGCGGGGAGGAACTGCCCGTTTCCGAGTGGACAATCGAATACGATGAAGCGCTGTTTGCCGTCACGCCCGAGGACGACGATTATGCCGTCATGCCCCTGGCGAGCTTTGACAGCGCGGCGATCACCGTCAACGGCTTTGAGCTGACCCTGACGAACTGCCGCCTGCCCGAGGCCGCGAACGACGGGGCGGAGGCAGCGCCTGCCGTCAACTATCCGGCCCAGCACTTCGAGGACAGCACCGGGAGCATGAAGGTGACCGTGGACGCCCCCGCGGGCGCGTTCCCCGAGGGGACGACGATGCGGGTTCAGGACGTGGAGGACGAACAGACCCTGTCCGACATCGAGAACACCGTCTCCGAGGATTTTGTCGAGGTCACCCGCGTCCACGCCGTGGACATCAGCTTCTGGTACGAGGACAATGAGATCGAGCCCGGCGTGCCTATCGCGGTGGTCATGAGCGTTCCCGAGGTCGAGGCGCAGGAGGAGGCCGTGGTCGTCCACGTGGACAACGACGGCGGGACCGAGGTTGTGGACAGCCAGGGTGAGGCCCAGCAGGGCGCGACCGACGTGGTCATGGAGATGCCGGGCAACGAGCAGGCAGCCGAGGCCGGGGAACAGGCGTCCGACGCGCAGGCTTCCGAGGCCGGGGAACAGCCTTCCGACGGGGAAATGCCGGCCACCGAGAACGTGGGTTTTGAGGCCGACAGCTTTTCGGTGTACGCCGTCGTGGTGGCGAAGACCATCGAGACGAAGTACATCGACGCCAAGGGCGACACCTGGAACATCTCCCTGGGCTACGGCAAGGAGGCCAACATTCCCGCCGACGCCACGCTGCGGGTCAGCGAGGTCACCAGCGAAGCATACCTGGAGAAGGCCGTGGAGGCGCTGGACGCTGCCAAGCGCGTCACCGAGGCGTACTTCTTCGACATCACCATACTGGACGCGGACGGCAACGAGATTCAACCCGACGCCCCCGTGCAGGTGAATATCACCTTGGCCGAGGGCGCCAAGGCCGTATCCGAATTCAAGGAACAATACGACAAGCAGGATCTGGGAGACCCCGACGTGTGCGTTGTGCACTTCGGCGAGGAGAACACCGACGTACTGGAGGCCACCGAAACCAAAGAGGCAGTGTCGTTCGACGCGGCTTCCTTCTCGGTATGGGGCGTGGTGTACACGGTGGACTTCTACTATAATGTGGACGGAAGAACCGTGGAATACCATATCCATGGCGGTATGGTGCAGAGCCTGCGGGCCCTGCTGCCGATTCTGGAGATCGTGAAGGATGCGCCCGAGACCGAGATGGATGAGGTTTCCCGATTCATTGAGGACATCGAGAAGGTCGAATTCTCCGACGAGAGCCTGGTCAAGCCCGTGTCCGTGAGCGCGGACACCACCGCGGGTGAGATCGTGGACGCGCTGGATGTCGAGATCGAATACTCCGCGGAGCTGACTGAGGCGGAAATCGCAGAAATCCGCGCCACTCAACTCACCGCCCCCGACTGGGCGCTGGTCAGCCTGAAGCCCTTCCTTACCGAAGAGTGCCTCACTATCACCCTGAAGAACGGGGAAGTTGTGCGGGTGAAGGTGACGGATGCCCCGGACGATGGCAATGGCTATATTATCGTAAACGACAGCAACAGAGGTTATCTGATGCGTGCTAATACAGAAATGGGTAGTGAAATTAATTCCTATCGTGTTCTGATGGGCTCAAACGGAAACGTAATGGACTCAAACCAATACGCAATATCCGCTGTAGCAAAGGATGGCTATGTTTTTAGCAAGTGGCAGCTAAGCAACGGGTCTAGTACTTGGGATGCTCAGAGTGAAAACTATCAAACCAGTGTTTTGCCAAAAAACGCTGTCACTAAAGATCAGTTGTACAATCAAAAACTGGTCTTCACCGCTGTGTTTGAGCCTATCCAATGCAGAATGTCGGTTGATGTTAACTGCAGAGGCATGGGTCAGATTCATGTACCGTGGGATTATACTACGGGTGAAGAAGCGGAGTATCTGCCCGGATGGAGAGATAACTGGAACGACGGAAATAACCGCAATAGATATGTAATTGAAGCTATTCCGGGATCGGCCTATCAGTTTGTCTGCTGGGAGTATTATGAAGAGACCAAACACAATGTGTGGGAACGTAAAACCAGCGGCGACCTGTATCAGCAAAGATTTGAGGTAGGTCAATTCGACCTCTATCGCGAAGGCAAGGGCTGGTTCTACAAGGCGGTCTTCTTGCCGATAGGGTTTAGTGTCGGCGTCAATAAATCGACGGAAACTGGCGCGAATCTTGGCGACGTGGTTGATGAATACAATAACAGCTGTCTTGGACATGTGCCGTTGACTCAGGATGGCAAGTTGACAAAGACCATTAAAGCGGTACCCCAAAGCGGGGAAACATTCATCTGCTGGAAGCTGGATGGCCAGATTTTGCCCATTACTTCCGACACCATCCATCCCAACGATTATAACTTCTCGGGTGCTTTGGATTTGCAGGCCATGTTTGCCACGGTGATTGACGCGAACGGCAATGCCCAGCAGAACATCCACATCAGTGACGACAAGCAAAAAGAATTCGAGAAGTGGATGGAATCCCTGAAAAACAAAAAGGATGTGACGGTTGACAAGACCGCGCATGTCGTGGATTACGACAACCGCATCTACGAGGTCGATATTTCGGCGAGCTCCGCCAAGATCGATTTTGGCGCGGAGATCGACCTGGCGTTCATATTGGATATGTCCAGTTCGATGCTGTTCCCCTACCATCTGGTGCGCATGAATCATGAGCCGGTGCTCCTGACGCAGGAAACTCTGAACGCGTTGTTCCCGGATCACAACAGCGAGCACTTCTTCATCAGCAGCCCGACGGTCAGTTCGACCGTGTACAGGCTTTTCTATGATTTGGTGGAAGAAAAGTGGTATGCCGTCGATGAAGCGTGGTGGCAAACCGACGGGGGCGATCAGCAAGGATCGACCGTGCAATTAAGAAAGTTTCCGGCTGAGGAGACCTCCCGTTACAGCGATCCCGTAGGCGGGCCGTATGCCTATCCGCTCTATACGATCGACATTTCCACCCACCGTCAGGATTATTTGAATGCCTGCCTGAGTGACACCATCCAGTCGATGAAGAACATCCTGACCAGCGTCCGGAATAACGGAGGCAGCACAGCGGAGATCAATGTTGCCAGTCTGAATTTCTGCTATGAGGTTAAGGAGTTCAATAATTTCAAGAAATTGTCTGAGAATCCGAATTTGGGGGTATCTATTACCAACACCGAAGGCGGTACGCGGCAGGATCTCGCGCTGGCTAAAGCAAAAGAATTCAACTGGACAGAAGGTCACCAGAAATACGCCATCCTGATTACGGACGGTGCGCCGGTTGCTGCCAGAGATTCCGGTGTTGACCTTGAGACTGTGTATACCGCTGTCGGCAATAATGCTACCGCTCTTAAGGAAGAGGATGGTGTGACGCTGATCACGGTGGGCCTGAGCACGAAGAACGTGACCCGTGGCTCCCGGAAGATGTTCGATATTGCAAGTGTTAACCCGAACAATCCCGACCAGAATTTGTTCTTCGAAGCAGAGGAGGACGGCGACCTCAAGAACATCCTGTACGAGATCGTGGAGACCATCATCAAGCACGCACAGATTGGCGGCAAAATTACCGATACGGTCGACCCGGCGTTCTATCCCGTTGACGAAAACGGCTATCCCATTTCGGCGGGCCGTTATGACAAGGATGGGAATCCTCTGGATTCCGATGCATGGCAGCAGAAGATGAACGCCCGCGAGTCGATCTACGAGTGGACGGTCAATAACGGCGTGTGGACGATCACTTGGTACAACCAGCACATTGGCTGGGATGAGAATAACGCGAATGTCGACAACAGGCCGTGGGAAAAGTCATTCCACGTCAAGGCTAAGGAGGATTTCCTGGGCGGCAATCGGATTCCGACCAATGTGAGCGCCTCCGTAACACCCGAGGCGTATTGTCCCGAAGGCGGCTCGTGGATGATCTATGACAATCCGACGCCCATTCCGCTCCCCGAGCCCTACGTCAACGTGGACGAACTGGTGCTGACGGAGAACAGCACCGAGTGGACTGTGTATCTGGGTACAGAGGTTGCGCCGGTTGAGCAGTTGAAGGCGCTGTACAACAAGATCAATGTGTTGGAGGTCGTATCCGAATCCGGCGCGGATCATCGCAGAACTCAGGGAAGTAAGATGATCACGGAGTATGGTTTCACGCCTGAGACCTTCCCCCTTTCGGCGCTGGCCAATATGAATCTGACAGACGATCAGTGGGCGAAGCTGATTTCCGGGGAGCCGATCTCACCGAGATATGGCGCGTATGGCCATTACAGGGTTGGCAAAGTCCAGATCAGCCTTACGAAGGCCTATGCCGCAGACGAGCCTCAGATCGCAGCAACCTATGATGAAGAATCAAAGACGGGTACCATAACCACAGATGCGCACCCGACGGCTGTCGTAGGAGATAAGGTGGAGGCATATACCCTGAAGGTCGAATACATTCCCTATACAGTGACTGAACGCGATGGGTATATTCGCACGGATTCAAACAGGACCGACTATCAGGGCCCGGAATGGGACGGCGAATGGCACACCACGCCCGGCCACGAGCGAGGCGATGTGACCGAAAATATGCTCAGCACCAACAAACACGTCATCGACGTGTTCGTCAAGGGCCTGCGCATCGAAAAGAGGGACAAGAACAATCAAACGATTACCACCGGCGCCGCGAAGTTCAAGCTCTACAGGGGCCAGTACGATGGGGAGACAAAGACGGGAACGCTGGCGGTTGGCAGTGACCAGATCGATGTCGTGCAGATCGGCGGCGAGATTACGACGGTCAACGGCGTTGCGACGGTGGAACAGCTGCCCCTGGCGCCGAACGGCACTTATTACCTCGTTGAGACCGAGGCCCCGGAGGGATATATAAGGCGCGAGACGCCGGCGGTCATCCAGATGAACCTGTCGAACCAGTATTGGGCCTGGAATCAGCTGCAAAACAGTGCCACGAGCGATTTGCAGGACGGCCAGAAGCCCTACTACTGGCAACAGTCGGTCGCTTCAATGACCTGCGACGAAAACTCTTTGACCGAAGAAAGCGGCATCTATATCGTCGGCATCGAAAACCAGCCCCTTGGCGCGTTGAAGCTGACCAAGGTCGTGATGCTTGGGGATGTGGATCTCTCCGGTGATGACGTTCAGGCAGAAGATAAGACCCTTGCCGATGGAAAATACATGTTCTCGATCACCGGCCCAGCCCCCTCCACTGACGTGGTGAAGTACGTGCAGATCACCGTGACAAACGGCGTCGCGGCATCCTACATGATTGCGGATACGACCGATGACATCGAGAATAATGTGAGCACGGTTACCAGCGGAACGGGCCAGTGGGCGTTGATCAATGACCTCGTTCCAGGTACATACACGGTCAAGGAGACGAATAAGAACGGCCTTGAGCTCACTTCGGCAACGGTCGGCACGCCGACAAACAATCCGGCGGGGGACAGCGTACAGGTTACGGTGACGGCCGGGGATACCAAAGCCGAGCAGATCGGATCAAACGTGACGTTCACCAATGCGACGTACAGAACCACAATTAACATCATAAAGGTCAACGCGGACAGTGTTGGACAAAAACTGAACGGCGCGCAGTTCCAGCTTGCGAAGTGGGACGGTACACAATACCAACAGGTGGGCGACGACTACGCTACCACGGAGGGCAGCGACGAGAACAGCGGCAGGTGCAGTTTTACCGGCCTGCTGAACGGCGAGTACCGCATCAAGGAGATGGTGACGCCGGCCGGCTACATCAAGGCAGAGAACAACGACATCTACTTCAAGGTAGAAAACGGTGTGGTCACGCGATACAACAAACAAGTCGGCGAAAGCGATAGGGTTCCGATTGCGGAAAATACCGACGAGGCGTTGATAAAGTATGAAAAGAGCGATAAAGCCGCAACCTTCACCGTCGGCAATACCCCCGGCGTCGCCCTGCCCGCCACCGGTGGAATGGGCACGAGCCTGATCTACGCGCTGGGCGTGGGCCTGCTGGCCCTGGCCGCGCTGGGGCTCATCCTCAGGGCACGGAAGGAGAACGAGTAGGATTTTGATAATGCCCGCCGCCCGCCGACGCGATGCCGGTGGGCGGCAGGGAAAGACCGTACAGACCGACAGGCCCGACGCGACAGCCGGGTCTGGTTTTTTCTTCATGCCGCCCGCCGCTGCAAGGGAAACGGCATCCATTCGCCGCACATCTGTAATTCACGGGTTTGCTCCGGGGATTTCCGTCGAGTGGCTTGACAAACGTGCTGAACTGGGCCATAATAGAACCATCAGGCAGGTCGGGATTCCGGCAAAGCGCTTTGCGGGGCGGCCTGTGAATAAAGAATATGGAGGTTTATTGCCGTATGAAGTATCAGATCAAGGGCGAGCCGATGCCGGTCGTCATCTGCCATTTGGAGCAGGGCGAGACGGTGACCTGCGAATCCGGCGCGATGAGCTGGATGAGCCCCAACATGGAGATGAAGACCGAGGGCGGCGGGCTCGGCAAGATGTTCGGCCGCATGCTGTCGGGTGAAAACATGTTCCAGAACCACTACGAGGCCAAGCATGGCGCGGGCATGATCGCCTTCGCGTCCAGCTTCCCCGGCGCCATCCGTGCGTTTGAGATCACCCCCTCCTCGCCGATCATCTGCCAGAAGAAGTCCTTCCTGGCCAGCAGCGAGGGCGTGCAGCTGGAAACCTACTACCAGAAGAAGCTGAGCACCGGCTTCTTTGGCGGCGAGGGCTTCGTCATGCAGAAGATCTCCGGCAACGGCGTGGTCTTTATCGAAATCGACGGCTCTACCGTTGAATACAATCTGGAAGCGGGCCAGCAGCTGGTGGTCGATACGGGCTATCTGGCCATGATGGACGCCTCGGTGAAGATGGACATTCAGCAGATCAAGGGCGTGAAGAACGCGCTGTTCGGCGGTGAGGGGATGTTCAACACGGTTGTGACCGGCCCCGGCCGCGTGCTGTTGCAGACCATGCCGATCAGCGGCTTTGCGGCGCTGATCGCAAGCCTGCTGCCGTCGAAGAACGGGTGACGGATAATACTCTTCTCAATTTAAACCACGACATCTGTGGGCGTCTTTTCCGCTCTGGCTGTGCTTCGTTGCAGTCAACGATGCGCTGCATCGCTTCCTTCCACTCTGCTTTGCCAGAACGGAAAATCCATCCCACATCTTGTCGCATTTTATCTTGAGAATAGTATAAAAACAGTGCGAAGCAAATCACGGTTGCCGAACTTGTCGGCAACCGTGATTAATATGATGAAACGCATTTAGTTCCGGAACAGCGTTACGACGGAGGGATACATCTCGCCCGTCTTGGTGCTCGTGAAGAGGATCAGGTATTGTAAGACATCGTAGCTCTTGGGAGTCTTGATGCTCTTGCCGTTCTTTTTCGTGATATCGAGCTCCTTAACGGTCTCTCCCCCTTTGTTGAGAAAGAGGAAGATCTGATCCACCTTCCATCCGGTGTTGGCGGCCACCTGCAGCGTCGTGGTGGTCTTCTTGTAGCCGTGGATCTGATGATCGACGTTCTCCTCGGGCTTGATATCCAGCTTCTTGCCGTTCAGCTTGATGAACTTGATGGCGTTGGGATACTTCTTGACCTTGAATGTGGCGGAGACCGACTTGATGGTTCCGCTCTTCAGCTTGTACTTGACCGTGATCTTGCTGCTGCCGGCCTTGATGGCGTGCAGGTACCAGGGCCGTTCCTCATCGCCTTCGGTGACCTCGATGACGGAGGTTTTGGAGGACTTGACGGAGGTTATGACGGCGCTCTTCGGCAGATTTTTCACGACGACCATCTGCCAGTCGCCCTGCCAGAAGACGTCGGGCTTTTCGATGGCGGGCTTAGCCGCCGCAAGCGCGGGCACCGCGCCGGCGAGGAGCGTCAGCAACAGCGTCAGTGAGAGCAGGCGAATCCAATTGTACTTCATATAATACCCCTCCTTTATGTGGTTAACATGATTATATCACCCAAATAACAGACTGTCAATGATGATTTCGGAAGGCCGGGCTATTCAAAGGCGTATTCGTCGTCCCGCAGCATTTGCAGGCTGTAGGACATCACCACGGCGTCGGGCCTGTACTTTGCGACCCACGCCTCCAGCGGCTCCACGTCCTGGCGCAGGTCGACGCTGATCACGTGCCGGGCCAGCAGGGACAGGTAGCGGCCGATGGGGGAGCTGTAGGAGTCCTTGAGCAGCAGTATGGTGAAGTCCGGGGCGGCTTCGTTGGTCATGATGTCGTAGCTCTCCACCAGGCCGTAATAGGCATAGGCGGTGGTGTTCCAGGTCTTGCCGGGGTCGGTCTCCAGCCGGTCGAAGCGGGTCATGGCCTCGCGCCAGTTGCCCGACTGCTCGACGACGGTCTTCTTCCGGCGGCTCTGGCGGGCAAGATGGGTTTCAGACCTGGGCCAGTATTCCACGATGTCGTCGGGATCGACGATGGCCGTGCCCACCCGCTGGCCGTACTTGCCCAGGAACAGCTTTTCGTGGGTCTCGGCGTTCAGGTTTTCCAAATCCAGCAGCGACAGGTCCAGCCCTGCGCCGGTCATGTCGTTCAGCTCGCCGGCGATGGCCTGGGCCATGGTGATGGCCGCCAGCGTGGACCAGTGCTGGTCGGTGACCATCAGCAGGTCGTTCATGTCCCTGCCGCAGTGGGGAAGCACGTCCCGGCTGTCCAGCACCCGGATGTCCTGGCCGCGCAGCGTCGCCACGGCCTCGTCGGCCATCTGCGCGGAATGATCCAGCGCCTCGTAGCCGGCGGGCAGCAGGGATGCGTCGTAGAGGGTGGGGTGCTCGTAGGTGAACAGGAAGGGGAGCCCCGCCAGCACCGTGCGGCGCAGCTCGGCGATCTCCAGCGCGTTCTCCGTCAGGGACTTGTAATTGCACAGGTCGTACAGGTGCCCGTCGTTCAGGGCAATCATGTTCTGGCTGCCGGTGTTGATGACCTTCTTGCCCAGGGCGTACTGGAAGGCGGAGTTGATGTAGCCCATCTCGTCCTTGCGCCACATGATTTCGGCAATGGTGGAGGTAAAGCCGTTGATGCGGGCCGAGAGCCTGTCCAGCCGGTCGGGGTGGGCGGGGAGGGCTTTCTTGAGGTCGGAGGTCATCTGGACCGAATGGACCAGCTCATGGGTGTTGCCGATGACCATCGCAAAGAAGGCGAAGAATACGAAGCCCAGGAAGGCGACGGTCAGTATGGCGGCGGTGACGCGGGTCACCTTTTTGGAAGGGGTATTGCTCATGGTTTATCCTCGTTGTCGGCGAAGTCAGTCCCGCCGTTGATGAATCGGCGCCGCTATTGGGTGATGAGACGCACGACCATGTCCGTCATGATGTCCATGTCTTCCACGGCGATGCATTCAAAGCGCCCGTGGAAGTTCATGCCGCCGGTGGCGATGTTGGGCGTGGGCAGGCCCATGAAGGTCAGCTTCGAGCCGTCGGTGCCGCCGCGTATGGGCGAGACGACGGGCTCCACGCCCACGGCGCGGTAGGCGGCCAGGGCGCGCTCCACGATGTCCATGCGCGGCTCGACGACCTCGCGCATGTTGTAATAGCTGTCCGTGACGGCCACCTCCACCGTGCCCGGGCAGTACTTGCCGTTCAGATAGTCGGCGATGGCGGAAAAGGTCCTCTTGCGGGCCTCGAAGCGGGCCTTGTCGTGGTCGCGGAGGATGTAATTCAGCGTCGCCCGGTCGACGGATCCCTGCATGGCGCACAGGTGGTAGAAGCCCTCACGGTGCTCGGTGTGCTCCGGGCGCTCCTGGGGCGGCAGCATGGCGGCGAACTCCATGGCGATCATGGAGGCGTTGCGCATGATATCCTTGGCGTGGCCGGGGTGTACGCTTCGACCGTATACCGTCACCGTGCCGGAGGCGGCGTTGAAGTTTTCATAGCTGATGTCGCCCACCACGCCGCCGTCCAGGGTATAGGCGAAGTCCGCGCCGAAGCCCTGCACGTCGAAGCGGTCCGCGCCCCGGCCAATCTCCTCGTCCGGGGTGAAGCCGATGCATATTTTGCCGTGGCGGAGGGTCGGGTCGGCCAGGACGCGCTCGCAGGCGGTCATGATCTCGGCGACGCCGGCCTTGTCGTCCGCGCCCAGGGTGGTATTGCCGTCGGTAACGATCAGGTGCTTGCCCTTCGCCCCGGCGACCTCGGGAAATACCGCCGGGTCGAGTATCAGGCCGTTTTTCAGCGCCAGCGGCCCGCCGTCATAGTTTTCGACGACGGAGGCGTTCATCGGGGCGCTGGGCACGCTGTCCACCACGTCCATGTGGGCGATCAGGCCGATGGCGGGGAGCCCCTCGGCGTTGGCGGGGATGGAGCCGTAGACATAGCCGTGTTCGTCGATGCGGGCGTCGGCAATGCCCATGGCCTTCATCTCCTCCGCCAGCGCCCGGCCCAGAACCAGCTGTTTTTGCGTGCTGGGGCAGGTGTCGCTGGATTCGTCGGAGGCGGTGTCGTATTGTATGTAGTTCAGAAAGCGTTCGTAGGTGCGCATAATAAGCCCTTTCTTTTTTCCTGGAGCCTGGATATGGTTGTCTTCCTCCAGCTTTATCTTCCCAGCATCGCCGCGCCGATGATGCCGGCGTCGTTGGTCAGCTTCGCCAGCTCCACCCGGGCGTAGGGCAGGTCCTTGAAGAACACGTACTTTGGCAGGCGGGCGCGCACGGCGTTCAGCAGGAATGCGCCCGCGTGGGAGACGCCGCCGCCCAGCACGATGATCTCGGGGTCATACACGTTGATGAGGTTGGACAGCCCGACGACCAGATGGTGGATGTAGCCATCGAAGATGCGGGCGCACTCGGGGTCGCCCTCCTTGGCCAGGTCGATCACGTGCTTGGCGTTGATCTTGCGGATGTTGCCGTTCACCTGCTGCATCAGGGTCGAGGCGGGCTTCAGGGCGCAGAGCATGCGGCCCTCGTTGACCAGGGCGGTGGCGGAGGCGTAGCGCTCCCAGCAGCCGCGCTTGCCGCAGGTGCATTGCAGGCCGTTGTCCACCGTGACCATGTGGCCGATCTCGGTGGCCACGCCGTGGCTGCCGGTGAATACCTTGCCATCGATGATCACGCCGCCGCCCACGCCGGTGCCCAGCGTGACGAACACGCTGCTCTTGCATCCGGCGGACACGCCCGCCACCGATTCGGCCAGTCCGGCGACGGTGGCGTCGTTGTCGGCGAACACGGGCACGTCGGTGTATTTCGCCATCTCCTCCACCAGGGGCACGTCGTGCCAGGACAGGTTGGTGCAGAAGGGCACGCGGCCCGTGCGCTGGTCCATCACGCCGGGCAGGCCGATGCCGATGGCCTTGACGTCGGCCATGCTGTAGCCGCCCTTCTGCACGATGTCCAGCGCGAGGTTGGCCATGTCGTGAATCACGGCTTCGTAGCCGCGCTCCGATCCGGTGGGACAGCTGTCCTTGATGAGTATATTGCCCTGTTCATCCACGACGCCAGCCTTGATGCCGGTCCCGCCCAGGTCGATGCCGATATAAAGCATGGTGATAGCCTCCTGTTATACTGTCGTCGTATTACTCTTCGAGATTGTTCTGGAACCGCGCCATGTGGCGGCGGGTCAGCTCGTTGGCGGCGTTGTAGCCCATCTGCTTGAGGCGCAGGTTGCGGGCGGCCACCTCCAGCACCACGGCC
>CACYZW010000059.1 GCA_902778995.1 uncultured Eubacteriales bacterium | reverse complement strand
CTCCGCGTCGGTCAGCTTTTCGGTGACGGCGGCGCGCAGGTTGGCCTCGTAGTTGTGCACCGAGAAGGGGATCGGCAGCTGGCCCCGCTGCAGCGCCCATTTCAGGCAGATGATGGCGGGATGGCAGTTGTGGGCCTTGGCGATGGCCACCAATTCGGGCATCTGCATGTCCGCAATGTCCTCGGGCAGTATGTCGCGCTCGGGGCGGCGGGGAGAACCCAGGGGCATGTAGCCGATGGGCAGTATGTCCCGTTCCACCAGATAGTCGAACAGCGCCTGCTGCTGGAAGCAGGGGTGCAGCTCCGATTCACAGGCGGCAGGCTTGATGCGCAGCTTGTCGAGCACCGCGTTCAGCTTCGGGATGGTCATGTTGGATATGCCGATGTGCTTCACCAGCCCCTGATCCACCAGCGCCTCGATCTGCCGGTAGGTGTCCACGAATTCCGCCACCGAGAAGGGCTTGGAATCGGGGTTGCGGGAATCCACGTCGCAGAAGGGGGCGTGGTAGTTGGGGAAGGGCCAGTGGATGAACAGCATGTCCAGATAGTCGCACTGCAGGTCGGCGATGGTCTTTTTGCAGGATTCGGCCACGCGGCGGTGCATGTCGTTCCACACCTTGGACATGATGAACAGCTCCTCGCGCTTCACCACGCCCTCGTCGAAGGCGCGGCGGAACTCGACGCCGATCTTGTCCTCGTTGCCGTAGCAGGCGGCGCAGTCGAACAGCCGGTAGCCGGTGCGGAGGCCCCCGGCCACGGCCCCGGCCACCTCGTCAGGGGTCACCCGGTCCGAGCCGAAGGTACCCATGCCGATGCAGGGGATGACGCCGCCGTCGTTTAATTTGAAGGAAGGTACGGTCTTGGGATCGATCATGGTCTTACCTCCGTTATATCGTTTGGGGGGAATTAGGAACCAGGAACTAGGAACTAGGAACTAGGAATTAGAGTGTGTTTCTAAAATGCACTTCTAGCATTTTAGAAACACACGCTCTACGCTCAGATCAGTCCGGATAGATGACCGCCACCTTGCCGCACTGGCCGGAGGCCATCAGGCGGTAGGCTTCGGCCACGTCCTTCAGCTCGAAGCGGTGGGTGATCAGCTTGTCGGGATGAATGCCCCAGCGCACCAGGTGCTCCACCAGCTCCTCCATGCGCCACAGCGAGGTCACCCAGCTGCCGTAGATGCTCTTCTGGCCGTGCATGATGTCGGGGGAGGGGTTGAAGGTCACGTCGTTGCCCTCGCCCACCATGGCCATCTTGCCCCACTCGCGGGTGCAGCGGATCGCCATCGCCCGGGCGGAGTTGTTGGCGGAGCAGTCGATGGCGCGCTCGCAGCCGTAGCCGTCGGTCACGTCCATGATGGCCTTTTCGCAGGCGGCCACGTCGCTGCTGTTGAACACGTAGTCGGCCAGGCCCAGGTCCTTCGCCAGCTTCATGCGCTCCTCGTTGATGTCGGTGCCGATGGTCATGTCGCAGCCCATGGCCTTCGCCAGCATCAGCGTGGCCAGACCCACCGGGCCCAGGCCGGTGACCAGCACCCGGTCGTTGCCGGAGACGCCGATCTTCATCAGGGCCTCGTAGCAGGTGCCGAAGCCACAGGCCACCTGCGCGCCGTCCTCATAGGTCAGCTCGTCGGGCAGGGCGATCAGGTCCTTCTCGTCGCACAGCATGTAGGGGGACATGCCGCCGTTGCGCTGCCAGCCGTAGGCCGCGCGGTAGGGGCTCTTGCAGGAGATGTAGTAGCCGCGCCGGCAGTCGTAGCACACGCCGCAGCCGGAGATGTGGTACACGATCACGCGGTCGCCCTTCTTGAAGCGCTTGAGACCCTCGCCCTCCTCTATAATGATGCCACAGGGCTCGTGGCCCGCGATCATGCCGGGCTGGTAGCCCTCGGGGCCCTTGCCCACGTGGGCGCGGTAGATGCAGCGGATGTCGGAGCCGCAGATGGTGGAAGCCTTGGTCTTGATGACCACCTGGCCGTGGCCGGGCTTGGGCATGTCAAATTCCTTCAGCTCGACGGTGCTGTTGCCGGGAAGAATGGCGCCAAGAATCTTTTTATCCATGATGTAGCCTCCCTGTATATTTGTACTGTTTATAAGAGTATAACATTTTATATGACCCGGGTTTAGAGAAAAACCCGACGTTTTTATGTTAAATATGTCGTTTTGGCGAAGGTAGATGTCCGATAGGATTAAATGTGGAGTATAATGGGAATGGGGACATCGAGCGCCCGGAAAACAGCACAGTGTGCTGTTTTTAGTGGTTCGAGCGCCCGGAAAACTCTCCAATGGAGAGTTTTCAGCGAGAACGGGCCGGTAGGCCCCTGTCGATGGGGCCGGTAGGCCCTTGGGAATGGGGAATGGGGAATGGGGAATGGGGAACTAGGAACTAGGAACCAGGAACTAGGAACCAGGAACTAGGAACCAGGAACTAGGAACCAGGAACCAGGAACCAGGAACTAGGAACTAGGAATTACGAACTAGGAACCGGGAACCAGGAACCGGGAATCAGGTATTGGGAATTGGTATGGCAGTCGGCTGTAGCGGCGGCAATCTGCCGCCACGGGGACGGGAGACGGATGAAGAGAATTGTTTGTAGCGGTGACGTATACGCCGCCACGGGGACGGGGCGACGGATGAAGAGAATTGTCTGTAGCGGTGACGTATACGCCGCCACGGGGACGGGAGACGGATGAAGAGAATTGTTTGTAGCGGTGACGTATACGCCGCCACGGGGACGGACGACGTATGGCGGGTTAATGGGGGGTGGCGCTATGGAGACCTACGAATTTTCCTTCGGGTTTGAACTGGGGTGCCTGCATATCACGCCGGTGCATGTGCGCATCGAACAGCTGCCGTCGGTCATCGCGGCCCACCGGCATTCAAACGTCAGCTACGAGATACACTACACCCGCAGCGGGCGGGGGGACGTGACCATCGACGGCAAGACCCGGAGCGTGCGGGCGGACACGCTGTACGTCACCGGCCCGGGCGTCGAGCACGCCCAGCGCTCCGATCCCCAGAGCCCGATCATCGAATACTGCCTCTATCTGAATTGCGTGCTGTCCCCCCGGGCGCGGACGGATCCCTTCTTTCGCTTTGCGCAGACCCACTTCTGGATGGGGGAGGACGGCGGGCGTGTCTATCCGCTGCTGGAACAGCTGATCGGAGAGGGCCGCCGCCCCCAGAGCGGGGCGCGGGAGATGGCGGAGGCGCTGCTGCGGCAGATCATCGTGCTGCTGACGCGCATGTACCGCCAGGAGGCCGCGTCCGCGCCCGTCAGGAACCGTGTACCGGCGCTGACACGGGCGGGACTCATGCCCATCGTGGAGGACGCCTTCTTTTACCGCCACTCCACGCTGACGCTGGCGGACCTGGCGAGCCTGTTGAACCTCAGCGAGCGCCAGACCCAGCGGCTCCTGCAACAGAATTTCGGCAAGACCTTCTCCCAAAAGCTGACCGACGCCCGCATGGCCGCGGCGGCCCAGCTCCTCGAGGGCACCGACCTGTCCGTCACCCAGATCGCGGAGCGCTCCGGCTATTCCTCCATCGAGCACTTTTCCACAGCCTTCCGCCGACGGATGGGCTGCTCGCCCAGGGAATACCGGAAGGGACACCATCCCCATTGACATCCGTGTTAAAATGAAATAACGGCGCGCCCGGAGCGCGCCGGGAAGGCGGTGCAACATATGGACAGACAGGCCGCGCTGCGGGCGTACATTCAGGCGTTACTGCCGGAGCGGGAGGAATACCTGCTCCAGCGCGCCCTGAACAGGGTCCGCGCCGTCACCCGCGGCATGAGCCCGGAGGAGGCGGAGGCCTACTATCAGAGCAAGGCCTTCGCCAGCGCGCTGCACCACGTTCGCCGGGGGGACAAGCCCTACCAGGCGCTTCTGCGCGGGGAGCTGGCCCTGGATTACCACCAGGCGGAGTTCGAGCGCCTCGCCCCGATGATCGACCGGGAGCTTCAAGCCGGCAATCCCATTGATCTGGCGTTCCTGCGGTCGGTGGAGCGCGGCCATGTGAGCCTGAAAAAGGCGCGAACGGCCCTGCGCCTCGTCAGCCAGCAGGCGCCCCGCAGGCTGCTGGAGGGCCAGGTGAAGCGCCTGGCCGACCAGTCCAACGACAAGGTGGAGCGCTACCTTTTGAAGGCAGACCTGTCCCGCCTGGCCGACGGCGAGCCGGGCGTGGAGCAGGTGGTGCCCTGGCTGCTGGACACGGCCTTCAAAAAGGGCCTGTCCGCGGATGTGATCGAGCGGGCGTGGCGGCCCAGGTCGCTGAACGGGGCGCTGCGGGGGGAGCTGTACAGGGCGCACCCCGAGCTGGCGGCCTGCGGCCAGCTGCGCCTGCCCGAGGGCGGCACGGTGTCCGAGGCGCTGAACCAGGCGATACGGCAGGCCAGGACCGCCGTCTGCAACCGCCTGCGCCAGCGCTGGCCGAGGGAGCGCATCCAGCGGCTGCTGTCGGTCAATCCCTCGGTCCGGCAGATGCAGCGCCAGACGGACGCGACCAGCGGCAGGGCGCGGAAGCTGCGCTCGGCGCTGTTGAACGCCGTGCCCGAGCACTACCGCGACCTCTACCCCCTGGCCCGGCAGATGCGCCGCCGGTTCATACTGCACCTGGGCCCAACCAACTCGGGCAAGACCTACGAGGGGGTGGAGCGGCTGCGCTACGCCCGCAACGGCATCTACCTGGGGCCGCTGCGGCTGCTGGCGGCGGAGCAGTTCGAGACGCTGAATACGGACGGCACGCCCTGCTCTCTGGTGACCGGGGAGGAGCAGATTCGCGTGCCCGACAGCCGGGTGCAGTCCTCCACGGTGGAGATGGCCGACCTGAGCGCCCACTACGACGTGGCGGTGATCGACGAGTGCCAGATGATCGCCGACCGGGACCGGGGCGGCGCGTGGACGGCGGCCATACTCGGCCTGTGCGCCGACGAGATCCACGCCTGCGCTTCGCCGGACGCCGAGGGGCTGCTGACCCGGATCATTCAGGAGTGCGGCGACGACCTGGAGATCGTGCGCCACAGGCGCATGGTGCCCCTGATGGCGGAGAAGGAGGGCTTTCGCTTCCCGGCGTCGGTCAGGCGGGGGGACGCGCTGATCGTGTTCTCCAAGGCCCGGGTGCACGCCGTGGCGGCGGAGCTGAAGCGCCAGGGCTGGCGGGTGTCGCTGATCTACGGGGCGCTGCCGCCGGACGTGCGCCGCGACCAGGCTGAGCGCTTCCAGAAGGGGGATTCCCAGGTGGTGGTGTCCACCGACGCCATCGCCATGGGCATGAACCTGCCCATCCAGCGGGTGGTGTTCCTGGAATCGGAGAAGTACGACGGCGACATCACCCGGCCCCTGACCGACGCCGAGATCAAGCAGATCGCGGGCCGGGCGGGGCGCTACGGCCAGTACGACGTGGGCTATGTGAACGCCTACGGCTTCAAGGGCATCGTGGCCCAGGCGCTGAACAAGCCGCTGTACCCGCTGACCGAGGCCGTCATCAGCTTTCCGGATTCGCTGCTGGGCCTGCCGCTGCCGCTGACCCAGATCATCAACCAGTGGCTGGCCATGAAGGACAAGGGCTGCTTTTCCAAGGCGTCCACCGAGCGCATGGCGGCGCTGGCGGCCATGATGGAGACGCCCCGCACCGACAAGGCGCTGCTGTACCGCTTCTTGTGCATCCCCTTCGACGAGGAGGATCCGGACCTGCTGACCCGCTGGAAGGCCATGTACCGCGCCGAGTGCGCGCAGGAGCAAATCGACGTGATCCCGGAGCTGCCCGAGCCGCCGGAGCCGGAGGACTGCGCCACCGCCATGCTGGACGGCCTGGAGGCCGACTACCGCCGATGCGATCTGTACTACAACTACGCCCGGCTCTTTCTGGAGGAGCCGGACGACGTGCTGGAGGAGATACAGCAGCGCAAGGGCGTGATCTCCGAGGGCATCATCCACATACTCTCCACCCAGAAGCTGCAGCAGCGCACCTGCCCCTCGTGCAAGGCGCCGCTGCCCTGGAACTGGCCCTACCGGGTGTGCGATCTGTGCCACGGCCGACAGCGGCGGGGGAGGAGATGGGAATGAGGAATTGGGAATGAGCGTGTGTTGCCTTATTGCCCTGGAGGAGGATTGATGTCGGTGAAAAAAGTGTTTCTGATCGCGCTTGTCGCGGTTGCTTTGCTTGTGCCCGCGTCCATGGCGGAGGAGATGACCCTGTCGCGCCTGGACGACGACGGCTATCTTTACTACATGGACTACACCGGGGATTACTACAGCCCGGGCGTGTTCGAAACCCTGCGGCGCGTGGGCTACGTCGAACCGGGCTGCTCCTCGTTCTTTACCCACAATCCGGACGGCGAGCCGATCTCATGCCGGAATTATGACTATCCCCACCGCGTAATCGGGGATGACCGGACGATCACCGGGCTGAACGTCGTCCTGCACTGCAAGCCCGAGGGCAAGTACGAATCCATCGCCCTGGCGGATGCCGTGTGGTGCGATCAGGAGGATCCCATGCTCCGCAACGGGGGGCCCGACATGGCTGGCTTTGATGTGGCCGTGCTGGATATGCTGCCCTATCAGTGCATGGACGGCATCAATGAAAAGGGCTTGTTCGTCTCCATCATGCGGCTGGACATCAAGGCGGGGGACCGGCCGGCCAGGATGGGCGTCGCGGCCAGCATGCTGTTGCGCTATATGCTGGACGATTGCGCCAATGTGGCGGAGGCCGTCGCCAAGGTGGACAACGCCATCGTCACGCCGGAGGATTGGCAGAGCTGCCACTTCTTCGTGACGGACGCCGACGGCCGCTATATGGTCATCGAGAGCCGCAACGGCGAGGTCTCCCTGGTCGAGAATGACGTGGTCACGAATTTCTACCTCGCCTCCGACGACATGCAGGACAGCGTCAGAAAGGGCGTCGTTCGGGAAAAAGCGGTCGCCCTGGTCGATGAGAACGGAGAAACACTCTACCGCTTTGGCTACGGCCACGGCTATCACCGGTTCGTGACCCTGGCCAGCCAGCTTGTGCGCTATCAGGACAAGCGGAGCGAGGCATACTGGACGATGATGCCGGAGGAGACGGCTTTGGTCATGCTGCGCAGCGCGCTTCAGAATCAGTACACGGAAACGACGGGCACGTCGTTCACGCAATACAGCGTCATCTACAACAACGCCCACAGGACCGTAAAGGTATGGCCGTTCCAGAACTACGAAAAAGCCTATACGTTTGACGTTACCGGCGCGCGGCTTCAATAAGAGGCGCGCCGGGTCAGTTGCCTTTTGACCCGGCGCGTCCGCCGTTCAGCCCTCCAGTATGAGCCGCTGGGTTTCGATGTCGGCCTCGCCCGTGACGGGCAGGCCGTTGTCTTTTTGGAACGCGGCGACGGCCTTCACGGTCTGCGGCCCGTAGTAGCCGGTGGAAGGGCCGTCAAACTTCAAATAGCCCATGGCGCGCAGCTTTTCCTGCAATTGCAGGGCGACCCAGGTGTATTCCTCCTGAACCAGCGTGTGGTGGTCGTCCACGCCGTATTCGGGCTGGGGCATGGCTTTGTCGGTCAGGGTCGACGTCTCGTTGGCGGGCAGGTTGAAAAGCTCGTTCAGCGTCACCAGCTTGTAGCCCTTGCTGGCGGCCCAGGGGATGAACTCCTCCAGCTTTTTGGTGTCCGGGTCGGTGCAGTGGAACAGGTACACCTGTCCGGGGGCCAGCGAGGCGCGGATGTGCTTCATGTCCGAATCCGAGCCGGACACGCTCCAGTTGGCGATGCCCAGATAGCCCAGCTTTTTCAGGTAGCTGTGAATGCGAGGGTCGGTGTCGCCGTCGCCGCCCATCAGCCGCAGGAAATGCTCCTGATAGTCGACGCCCAGGGCCCGGTTCAGCGCGGCGTCCTGCTTCCAGATCTCAGCAGCCATCTCGTCGTCCGGCAGCCGGAAGACGCGGGTGTGGCCGTAGGTGTGATTTTCGATTTCAAAGCCCAGGTCGAAGGCACAGCGCTGCATCAGCTTCGGCATGCCGTCCTTGCCGAGCGCCTCGCCCACGGGGAACAGCGTCAGCTTGCCGCCGACGGCTTCCGCGGCGTCCACGATGCGCGTCAGATTCTTGAGCTGATAGCAGTCGTCCACGGTGACGGCGATTTTTTTCGATTCGATCTCGGCGCGGTGAACCACGGGCAGGTATTCGTAGGGCGTGGGCTCGGGCGTGATTTCCGGCGTGGGCTCGAGGGTCGGCTCCGAGGTCGGCTCCGGGGTCGGCTCGGGCGTGGGCTCCGGCGTGGGCTCCGGCGTGGGCTCGGGCGCCAGCGTGATGACCGGCGCCACGTCGGCCTTCCGGATCTCGGCGGTCTGCACGTCGCCCTGGGCGCGGGTTTGCACCTCGGTGGCGGCGGGCACGTTCGCGGCGGGCTTTGGCAGCAGCCTGATGGCGACGACAATGATCGCCAGCACGCCCAACGTGAACAGCACTGCGGGCAACAGGCTGCTCTGTTTGCGCCTGCGGTGCCTCCTCTGGGCGGCGGGGACGCGCTTTGCGGTGCGCGGATCGGTGCGCCCGACAGATTTTCTGCTTTTCGCACGGTTGGACTTGCGATTCACAAACCGTCCCTCCTGTCTTGACGTGGGGCCAATCAGGCCTTATACTGATATCGGCGGCGCGGGCATACACCCGCACATTAAGCGATACGATGATTATAGCCGCAAGCGCGGCGTGTATCAATCATATTGCGCTAATAAGACGTGACATTTTTCCGAATTGTTGCGGCGCTTGAATTGGAAAAATCCGAAAAAAGGGAAGTGTGCCGTTCGTGCGTTTGGACAAGGCGGTGGCTCTGACGGGCCTGACGCGCAGCGAGGCGCGCCGGGCGATTGCGGCGGGGCGCGTGCGGGTGGACGGTCGGCCGGTTCGGGACGCGGCCATGCAGGTCCAGCCCGAACAGGTGCGGGTGAACGGCGTCCAGCTGGAAGAGCCCGGCGCGCTGTACATCATGGTGAACAAGCCAGCGGGCGTGCTCACGGCAACGGAGGATCGCCGCCTGCCCACGGTTGTGGACCTGCTGCCGCCCGCGCTGCGGCGCAGGGACCTGGGGCCCGTGGGCAGGCTGGACCGGGACGTGACCGGCCTGGTGCTGCTGACCACCGACGGACAGCTGGCCCACCGGCTGATCTCGCCCAAATGGAAGGCGGAAAAGCTGTACCGGGCGCGCTGCGAGGGGATGCTGACGGAGCGGGAGGTCGAGGCCTTCGCCTCGGGCGTCGTGCTGTCCGACTTTACGGCGCGGCCCGCGCGACTGGTTTTGCTGGAGACCGGGGACGACGGCTCCACGGCGGACGTGGCGCTGACGGAGGGCAAGTTTCACCAGGTAAAGCGCATGTTCGCCGCCGTGGGACACCCGCTGACCGGCCTCGAACGCCTGCGCATCGGCTGTCTGAGCCTCGATCCCGCCCTCGGGCCGGGGGCATGGCGGCATCTGACCGGGGACGAGGCGCGGGCGCTGCGCAGGATGTGTGAATTGGAGGAAGGATAGCCGATATGCCGGATCATTACTATACCGAAAACCCCGTTTCCGCCCACGGGGAGCGGCGCGTGGCGCTGCAGGCGCTGGGGAATGCGCTGACCTTCATTACCGACGCGGGGGTGTTTTCCCGCGACGGGCTGGACCGGGGCACCGAGGTGCTCCTGAACGCCCTGCCGCCGCTGGAGGGCCGGGTGCTGGACCTGGGCTGCGGCTGGGGCGCGGTGGGCGTGGCGCTGGGAAAGCGCTACCCGGAGCTCGACATCGTCATGACCGACATCAACAGCCGGGCCGTCGGCCTCGCCCGGCGCAATCTGGCCGAAAACGGCGTGACGGCCACCGTGGTCCAGGGGGACGGCTTCGCGGCGGTGGAGGGCTGCTTCGACGCCATCGTCACCAATCCGCCCATTCGCGCCGGCAAGGCGGTGGTCTACGGGCTGTTCGCCCAGGCGCGGGAGCACCTGAACCCGGGCGGGGCGCTGTATGCCGTCATCCGCAAGCAGCAGGGCGCGCCCTCGGCGCTGAAATACCTCAGGGAGATCTACAGCCGGGCAGAAATCGTGGATCGCGGATCGGGCTTTCACGTCATGCGGGCGGAGCCGTGATAGAGGCGTTTAGTTACTGTTCAGCCTGCGGGGCCGGCGTACACGCCGCCGCTCCCGATTGGAAACGGAAACCCTGAGCTGTAGCGATTTTTGAAGATAACCACACCCTGGAAGCAAGTTTTATATTGCGAAAAGATGAAATCAATGGTATAATATTGATTAACACCGCACAATGCCCATGGCGCATTTTTGCACGACTCGATTATGCGGTGTTTCCACAAGCAATGATATAATGCTGAACCGTTGTCGGGCGGGCGGCCTCATGGTTGTCCTTGCCCTGCAGCAGGTCGATTGGGAAAACAGATATGCGAATCGTGCGTGTTTTGCTGGTGATCGTTGCCGTGGTCTGCCTTGGGGTGGCGGTGTCCTATCCGATACGCTACCACATGGCGCAGGACAAAAACGATACCGAGCTGGATCAGTTGGCGCAGATGCGCCAGTCGGTGCGCCGGGAGCTGATTGAAGCGTCGGAGGACGAAGCCGAGGCATTGGGCCTGATCGGGCCGCAGTCGGTCGCTGCCGGCGGGGACGCGGCGTCCGACGCCCCATCCCTCCGCGAGGACAGCCCGACCGGGGATGGCGCGGCGGTTCATTCCGACGGTTCGCCGTCGGGCGCTTTCACGGCGGACGGGTCGGAAGTCCCAGGCGCGCCCGCCCCTGAAACCCCCGAAGGCGGCGGGGCAGCAAATATCCCCGAAGGCCCGCAAGGGGCTTCGGACGGCAGGGCAGCAGACGCCCCCGTAAGCCCCCCGTCAGTGTCGGGCGGCGGGACAGCAAACGCCCCCGAAAGCCCGCAAGGGGCGTCGGACGGCGGGACAGCAAACGCCCCCGTAAGTCCCCCGTCAGTGTCGGGCGGCGGGGCAGCAGACGCCCCCGAAAGCCCGCAAGGGGCGTCGGACGGCGGGACAGCAGACGCCCCCGTAAGTCCCCCGTCAGCGTCGGGCGGCGGGGCAGCAGACGCCCCCATAAGCCCCCCGTCAGCGTCGGAGGGCGCAGGCGCGGGCGCTCCCGGAAGCGGGGATGCTTCGGCGCCCATCGACGGCGGGGACGACGGGTATGTCATTCCCCCGCAACCGGCTGCGTCGGCGCCCGAGCCGACCCCGGAGCCCACGCTGGAGCCCAATTACTGGGATTTGGGCAAGTACTATGCGGTGACGCCCTCGCCCTCGCCCACGCCGAAGCACACGGACGCGGTGGCGGGGCCGACCCTGACGCCCTCGCCCACGCCGGACCGTTCGATTCGCAAGGGGCCGCTGCCCTATGCGCTGAAGGAAAAGGTGGTGCTGGACAAGGCGGCCATACTGCCGGAGCTCAAGGACATCTACGCCCTCAACAACGACCTTGTGGGCTGGATCAACATCCCGGACACCGTGATCGACTATCCGGTGGTCCAGGCGGAGGACGGCGATTATTACCTCAGCCACGACTTCTACGGCGAGGAGAACATCAACGGCCAGATCATACTGGACGCGCTGTGCGATCCCTACACGCCCAGCTACAACCTGATCGTCAGCGGCCACCACATGAAGAACGGCTCCATGTTCGGTGGCTTGCCACAGTATCGGAACCAGAAGTATTGGGAAAAGCACAAATTCCTGGAGCTGGACACGCTGATGGAGCGCAAGCACTACGTCCTGTTCGCCTGCTTCTATTCGGCGGACTACGACGAGGACGAAACGGGCTTCCGCTACAACGCGATCATCGACTACAAGATGGACGCCGACCACTGGCTGGAGGAGATCGCGGAAAATCAACTTTACGACACAGGCATCGAGCGGGAATTCGGCGACGAGTTTATCACATTGACGACCTGCGACCGCACGCGCCACCACGACGGCAGATTTGTGGTGGTGGGCAGGCGAATTCGGGAAGGAGAGACGTTTGAATGAAGAGATTGCTTGCGATGGTATTGGTAGGCCTGTTCTGCGCGACGGGTGCGCTTGCCGCCGAATGGGGCGAGGGCCTGGGGCCCGACCAGCCCCTGCCGGGCGTGCGAAAGCTGGATCTGAACAAGGAGATGGGCTACAGCTACACCTATCCCAGACCGGGGCTTGAGGTGTCGTATTATTGCAATGTGCTGGAGATCTACCTGCCCCGGGAGGACATCGCCCTGGGCGACGGGCACGCCCACCTGTATGATTCCACCGGCGAGGTCGCGGACATCGACTTCGCCAACCCCGACCAGGTCCAGCTGCGCTTTCAACAGGAAAACGAGCTGGAAGCCAAGAAGTGGGGCAGCGGCGTGTGCATCGAAATGTATCTGCCCGTATCGCTGAAATTCGGCGAAAGCTACTATGTGCTGATGGATTTGAACTGCTTCACGGCCTGCGACGGCAAGATTTCAAACTATGACCTTGCCAAGCCGGATCAGTGGACGCCCATACTGCAGGGTGATTTCGGCATCGGCGGACTGTTCTACTGCGCGCCGCCCGAGCCCCAGGAGGCCGAAGAGGGCGCCGAGGAAGCGACGGAAGCGACGGAAGCGCCCGAAGACCAGAACCCGGAGGACGCGGCGGAGCCGATGGGCGAGCCCAAGTACAACCCGGTTGTGGGCGACATGATTCACTTTGACCTGCTGCTGGGCGGCGACGCCAAGACCGCCGTGGTGTTCAGCGAGAACGATTCCGTGTTCTTTGAAAAGATCGATTACACCGAGTCCGGCCACGTGACGGGCACCGTCACCAAGGATGCGCTGGATTGGGGCGTCGTGTTCCTGGATGAAAAGGACGAGGTGCTCCAGGTGATCAAGCCCGCGTGGACTGCTCAGGGCGCCGACCAGAATGTTGGGCAGGATGCGGGACAGGAAGCCGAGCAGGAAGCGGAACAGGAAGCGGAGCAGGATGCGGAACAGGACGCTGCACAGGCGGATTGATCCGCGCATGTCCGAAACCGGCTGACAATGCTGACAGGGAATACGATGGGGCTGTCTCAAAAGAGACAGCCCCATTCGCTTGCTGTTTGCGATCGACTGAACGACATGTAGCTTTACATCGTAATCGTAAACACCTTGTCCAGATAGTGCTCAGCCACGCCGAGGATTTCGGCGTCGGGGCCGGCCTGGGCGTAGGAGAGATCCAGGTTGCGTATCAGCGAGGTGCGGCTGAACAGGGCGTGATAGACCTCCTGAAGGAAGGTGTCGCCCAGGATCTCGATGCCGCCGCCAAGCACGATTTGCCGCATGCCGGAGCTGCATATGATGCTGTACAGTCCGAAGGCCAACAGCCGCGCCGACTGCTTGACGACTTCCATCAAGACGGGCTCGTCGTGGTAGCGCTGCGCCAGCGCCTCCAGGCTCTCGGGCGGTTCGATGCCCGCTTCCTGGGCAGCCCGCCTGGCGTTTTCGAGGATGACGCTCAAATTGACATAGCGTTCGAGACAGCCCGTGTTGCCGCAGTAGCAGGGCTTGCCCCTGTAGTCGATGGTAAAGTGGCCGATCTCGCCGGACAGGTTGTAGGGACCGGGGTAGATGTCGCCCTGGGAGATGATGGCGCAGCGAATGCCGTTCTGAATTTTGACGAAGATCATGTACCTGGTCTCGGGGGCGTCGGGATCGAGGGCGTCCAGGTATTTCTTTTCGGCGTAGGCCAGGCAGCGGGTGCTGTTGAACAGGTATACCGACAGGCCCACCCGCTGCTGGAAGCGGCGAATGGATTCTTCCGTCAGGGCGAAGCCCAGCTCCGTCTCGGTGTGGAACAGGTGATCCTGTTCGATGAACATGCCGGGGAAGCACACGCCGATCATCACGGCGCGGGAGGGATTGAAGCGCTTCGACTGGTTGCGCAGTATGTCGTCGAACAGCTGGATATAGGTCTCGCCGGCGTTGGCCTCGTTCAGCGTATGGCAATCCAGGGGGAAGAAGCGCTCCTCCAGGATGCGGCATTCCAGGCTCAACAGCGCAAAGCGGACGCCCTGGGGCTTCACGACGAATATCGCCATGTGATGGGCGGTCTTGTTCAGGCGCAGGCTGATGGGCCGCCGCCCGGGCAGCGTCGTCTGCGCGGGGCCGGTTTCGTCGATCAGCTTGCGGTTGGCAAGCTCCTCCACCAGCACGGACACGCTTGTGGCGCTCAGGTTCATGTGGCGCACAATTTCGGCGCGGGATTTGCATTTCCCGCTGCGCACCAGGTCAAAAATGCGCTTGATATTGGCTTCCTTGACCTGCTGCTGGTAGCCGGTATGACCGGAACCGGGCTTTTCCTGGGGCAAATACTTCATATGGGATTCCTTCCTTAATCGGCAATGCGGACACGGAACAGCATGGCGATCCGAACCGGCAGGGGGAAGCAGAGCGAGCAAAACGTATATCTTATCATATCATATCACATTAAATCTGACTTTTCAAGCGTTTTTAAATTACTTAATCAATCCAACGCTGTTTTGGACCAGAGTATTCATATAGTCCGCGACAAACATCAAGGGCGCGGCTCCGCAAGCGGGAGTCGCGCCCTCTGAAGGGTTCAGACGGCCATCAATACATGCCGCCCATGCCGGGGTTGCCCGCCGGGGCAGCCGGTTCCGGCGCGGGGATGTCGGTGACCAGGGATTCGGTGGTCAGCACCATCGCGGCCACGGAGGCGGCGTTCTGCAGGGCGCAGCGGGTGACCTTGGTGGGGTCGGCGATGCCGCGCTCCATCATGTCGGCGTACTCGTCCTTCGCGGCGTCATAGCCGAAGGTGGTGGACTTGCGGCTCTTGATCTTTTCGACGATCAGGCTGCCCTCCGCGCCGGCGTTCTTGGCGATCTGGCGCACGGGCTCCTCCAGCGCGCGCAGCACGATCTGCACGCCGGTCTTCTCGTCGCCGCTGGCCTCGGAGATCAGCTTGGCCACGGACTTGCTGGCGTTCAGCAGCGCGGTGCCGCCGCCGGGCACGATGCCCTCTTCCACGGCGGCGCGGGTGGCGGCCAGGGCGTCCTCGATGCGCAGCTTGCGCTCCTTCATTTCCACCTCGGTGGCCGCGCCAACGTTGATCACGGCGACGCCGCCGGACAGCTTGGCCAGGCGCTCCTGGAGCTTCTCGCGGTCATAATCGGAGGTGGTATCCTCGATCTGGCTGCGGATGGAGGCGATGCGGGCCTTGATCTCGTCGGAATCGCCCGCGCCCTCGACGATCACGGTGTTCTCCTTGTCGATCTTCACCTGGCGGGCGCTGCCCAGCATGTCGATGGTGGCTTCCTTCAGCTCCAGACCCAGCTCCTCGGTGATGACCTGGCCGCCGGTCAGGATGGCGATATCCTGCAGCATGGCCTTGCGGCGGTCGCCGAAGCCGGGGGCCTTCACGGCCACG
>CACYZW010000058.1 GCA_902778995.1 uncultured Eubacteriales bacterium | reverse complement strand
CATGGACTTCCTGGCCGCCTATGACATGACCGAGGCCGACATCAATCCCCAGTACCTCAGCTTCGGCGATTCCGCCGAGAGCCTGAAGGACGGCAAGATTGACGCCGCGTTCGTCGTGGCCGGCGCGCCCACCCCCGCCGTGGTCGACCTGGCCACCACCAAGGGCTGCTACCTGGTGGGCCTGGACGACGCGCACGTGGAGAAGCTGCAGGCCATCTCCGCCGCCTATGCCAAGAGCATCATCCCCGCCGGCACCTACCAGGGCATCGACGAGGACATCACCACCGTGGGCGTGAAGGCCACCATCATCGCCAACGGCCAGGTTTCCGACGACGAGGCCTATGCCATCGTGTCCACCATCTTCGAGAACAAGGACGCCATCACCGAGGCCCATGCCAAGGGCGCTGAGCTGGACGTGGAGTACGCCTCCACCTGCGGCCTGCCCTATCATCCCGGCGCCGCCAAGTACTTCGCCGAGAAGGGCATCGAGGTTGAAACGGCCAAGTAAGCCGCTATCGAGGCAGACTCTCAATGTCTCGGGGGCTGCGGGTTTCCCGCAGCCCCGGTTTTTACAGTGTTCAAATGTTCAAATGGAAGGAGGCCGTTCCCATGGCCAGCAACAAACCTCAGGACCCGAACCTGAAAGCGCCGGACATCGACACCTCCACGGGCTCCGCGGCGGACGTCGAAGCCGTCATGCGAAAATACGACCGCGAGTCGAACACCCGCATATGGGAGGGCAAGCCGAAGATCGTCGTCGGCTGCATTCTGGCCGCGTTTTCTCTGTTTTGCATCTACGTGACCCTGTTTGCCAATCTGCTGGAGCAGGCGCGCATGACCTCGTTCATGGGCCTGGTCATCATCATGGGCTATCTGACCTATCCCGCCCGCAAGGGCGAGATGAAGCCCAACCATCTGCCCTGGTACGACATCGTGCTGATGGTGCTGGGCGGCGGCGCGTTCCTATACTACGCCTTCAACGCCCAGGCCATCCTCACTGCGGGCACCCGCGTGCTGCGCACCGAGCCCTTCTACATCATATTGGCCGTCGTCGGCATACTCTCCCTGGCGGAGCTGTGCCGCCGCAGCGTGGGCCTGCCGATACTGTGCGTGGCGATATTCTTCATCGCCTACACGTTCCTCAAGGGCAAAAACCTGTCCCAGGTCAGCTATGAGATGTTCTACGGCGAAAACGCCATACTGGGCACGCCGGTGAACGTCTGCTCGAAATACATCGTCGTGTTCATCGTGTTCGGCGCGTTCCTTGAAAAGACGGGCGTGTCCAGCTTCTTCATCAACCTGGCCAACAGCCTGACCGGCCGCTTTGCCGGCGGTCCCGCAAAGGTGGCCGTCATATCCTCGGCGCTGTGCGGCATGGTCTCCGGCAGCTCCGTGGGCAACACCGTCACCACCGGCTCGGTGACGATTCCGATGATGAAAAAGACCGGCTACAGGTCCGAGTTCGCCGGCGCCGTTGAAGCCGCGGCATCCACCGGCGGCCAGATCATGCCCCCCATCATGGGCGCGGCGGCCTTCCTGATGGCCGATTATCTGGGCATCCCCTATTCCAACATCATCGTGCGCGCCATCGTGCCTGCGGTGCTGTACTTCCTGGGCATTTTCATCGCCGTGCACCTGGAGGCCAAGAAGCTGGGCCTGAAGGGCATCGACCGTTCGATGCTGCCCCGCTTCGTGTCACTGCTCAAGGACACCTACCTGCTGCTGCCGCTGATCGTGCTGATCGTGCTGGTGTGCTCCAACACCCGCACCATGCAGTTCTCCGCCGCCGTCGCCATCGTCACGGCCATCGCGGTGGGCTTCATCAACAACCTCACCGGCTACTACAAGCGGGCCGCAGACGCCAACCAGTCGGGCGCGGCGGGCGAAATACCGAAGTCCTTCACGCTGAAAACCATCTTTGACGCCCTTGAAGCGGGCGGTCGGAGCTGCATCACCGTGGCCGTGGCCTGCGGCATCGCGGGCTGCATCTGCGGCTGCATCACCGTGACAGGCCTTGCCAACCGGCTGATCAGCGCCATCGTCGGCGTCTCCGGCAACAGCATGCTGCTGGGCCTGTTCCTGACGATGATCTGCTGCATCGTGCTGGGCATGGGCGTGCCCACCACGGCCACCTACTGCATCATGGCCTCCACCTGCGCGCCGATACTGATCCAGATGGGCGTGCCCCAGATCGCCGCCCACTTCTTCGTGTTCTATTACGGCATCGTGGCCGACATCACGCCGCCTGTGGCTCTGGCCGCCTATGCCGGCGCGGCCATCGCCAAGGGCAAGCCGATGAAGACCGGCGTCACGGCCACGCGGCTGGCCATCGGCGCCTTCATCATCCCCTTCGTTTTCGCGGCGAGCCCCGCGCTGCTGTTCATCGACACGGTGTGGTATGAGGTGGTGCTGATCACCATTACCGCCACGCTGGGCATGGTGGGCGTGGCCGCCGGCCTGTCCGGTTATCTGCTGACGGACATGAACATCATCGAGCGCATACTGACCATCGGCGGCGGACTGGCGCTGATCATTCCCGGCACGCTGACCGACTTCATCGGCCTGGGCATGATCGCCCTGGGCGTGGTGATGCAGGTGCTGCGCAAGCGAGCAAGCGAGGCGCGGTAAATCCCGCCGCTTTCCGTGAAACGGCAAAAAAGGAACCGTCCGTTCTGTCGGGCGGTTCCTTCGTTTTGCGTTTCAAATCTCCTCGTACACCACATTTTCTGCCAGGCTCCGATTTTTATAGGCCGGGTCGGCGCTGACATCCCGAATGATATGGACGTATTCGGGAATGGCCGCGCCCTCGTTTTCGCGCTCCAGCTCGATTTCAAGTATCGCCCGATCCTTCCAGAAGGGGTAGATGTCGAATTCCAGAATGTGCCCCTGATAGGGGATGCGATAGCGGGTCTTGCCCAGGGGCTTGCAGCCGGGCTGCTGCTCCTGGGAAAGGTGGATAAACTCAAGCTGGTCGATCTCGCCCTCGTCCTCTTCGTTGGACAAATCGGTCAGTCGCTTTTTGAAGGTCTTATAGTATTTGATCTCTCCGCCGGACACCACCTGACGGATGCGACGGGTCTCGCCCGGGCCCGATACCGTCAGGTAAATCTGCACGATCTCCCACTGCTGCACGTCCTTCTGGGCCTGCAACGTCTTGATATCCGGATAGCGAATCAGGTATTTGCGCTCGATTTCACAGTGCTTTCCTGCGCTCATGTCTATCCCTCCTTGCCTTGACGATGGATTTCAATGATGATTGGCCGTCGCGGGGCGTTGACGCGCCTGCGATGCCGGGTTTACAGATCGATCTTCCCCAACTCGGCATCGTCCGCATTGAGCCGCATGTCCCATGTCAGCTTGGTCAGCGTGGCATAGCCCTGACCGGTCCTGACGGTGTCGTAATCGGGGTCATAGGGCGGCTGGCCCTCGCCGTTCGCATAAAGAAAGCCGCGCCCCTGTTCGTCCTGGGATTCCTCGTATTTCGGGTCGACCAGATATACCGGCGCGAGCCGGGCGGGCACTATGCCCCGCAGCTGTTCATAGGGCAGCGGCGGCACGTTCAGGTTGTAGGCCACGCCCCGGGGCAGCGGATGATCGGGCATCCATCCGGCCACCCGAAGCGCCACCCTCGCCGCCGTGGCGTAATCCGCTTCCCGCTCGCCGCCCGGCTGCCTGACACACAGCGATACCGCCAGCCCCTGGAAGCCGCACATTGAAGCCTCCAGTGCCGCCGCCACCGTGCCGGAATACACACAGGCGCCGCCCTGGTTCATGCCCCGGTTGATGCCGGAGACCACCATGTCCACCCCCACGTCCCGGCACAGGTACAGCCCCAGGCTTGCGCAGTCTGCGGGCAGGCCATCCACGGCCCAGGCGCGGGTCGCGCCGGGCATATCCACCGGCTTCGCATGCAGGATGCGCATCGAGACGCCGTGTCCGACGGCGGAACGCTCGCGATCCGGCGCGCAGACGAAGGCCGTGTGACCGGCCCGGGAAAAGGCTGAAACCAGCGCCAGCAGCCCCGGCGCACAGACGCCGTCGTCATTGGTAAAGAGTATGCGCATGCCCCTTGTTCCTCACTGTTCCCCGTTCTTGTAGAAGCGAACGGATTCGTTGTAGATTCGCACGATGTCCTGCAATATGTCCGCATGCCGGAAGCTCTTGTGATAGAGTATGTTCATCTCGCGGATCATGCTGAGATTTTCGATGGGCAGCACGGTCATCTTGCCCTTCTTCAGCTCGTCCATGCAGGCGCTGCGCGGCAGGATCGAAACGCCGTAGTTGCGCCGTATCAGATCCTTGATGGTGGCGATGTTGTCCACCTCCAGGGTCACATTGAATTCGTCGATGGAAATGTTCCGGCTCTCCAAATGGGCTGCGAACAGATTGCGGGTGCCGGAGCTGGGCAGGCGCAATATCAGCCGTTCCCGCTTCAGCTCCTCCAGCGTGACGATGCTCTGTTTGGCCAGCGGGCTCTCGTTGGACACCGCACACACCAGAAAATCCGTGTCCAGCATGATGGAATTGATGCTGTCATCCTGCACCGCGCCCTCCACGATGGCGATATCAATCTTATAATTCTTTAGCATGGCATAAAGATTATTTATCGTATCGGTCTGGATCGTGATGCTCATATTCTCGTTCTGCTCGGCATACTTGGCCAAAACCTCCGTCACCACGTTGCTCTCGGAGGTGTGGGTGATGCCCACCCGCAGCCGCTCGATGCTGCGCTGCTGGTCGCGCAGGGCCTGTTGCAGGTTCTCGTACAGCGACAGCACCCGCTCGGCGTACTCGATGACCAGCTTTCCGTCCGGCGTCGGGCGGATCTTGCCGCCGCTGCGCACGAACAAGCTGGTGTTCAGCTCCTTCTCGATCTGCTTGATGTGTTGGCTGACCGCGGGCTGGGTCAGGGAAAGCTGCTCCGCTGCCCGCGTGTAATTGCCGGTTTCATGCACTTTCAAAAGCGTCAACAGCTTAACGTCAATCATGGCAGCCTCCCATAATTCATATTTATTTGCCCGAATTTAGCAATAACATTTACTTATTCGATTATAGTCTAACATAATCTGCAAAAAAATGCAATAGTCACGCGCAAATTTGCGCGTGACTATTGCCTGATATAATGCCCTTTATCGCTTCATCCGGTCAATCCATGGCCATCGCCGCGCCGAAATAATCCTGCGCCTGGGCCTCGGTCAGCCTGAAATCGGCCGTCAGGTACTGGATCAGATTCTCCGGCCGTCTTTTGGCATAGCGGGCCATCCTCTGGACATACCGCTTCCAGTTCGCCGTCGTCCAGCCCCAGCGCTTGCACTCGGCCTCCATCTCCGGCTCCAGCAGGGCATAGCGTGCCTGTATCTTCGCGGTCACATTCTCCGCGCTGAATGCGGACGCCAGCAGCTGGCCCATGCGCCGCAGGAACCAGTCCCGCAGGGCGGCGTTCTTCATCATCGATTTGAACAGCAGGTTGTCCTGGCCGGTGATGCTGCCCACCGTATCGCCCTCCAGCCAACCGGCCACGTTGTCCCCGTCGAGCTGAAAGCTCAGGTCCAGGTCGAACAGCGCCCACCGCCACAGGCCGTCGGCTTTGGGATTTCGATAGAAGCCCACGTTGTCCAGATCCTGATTGTTGGCGTACATTTCCAGCATCACATATTCCAGATAGTTTTCCACGTCCATCATGCCTCGCAGCTGCGCCACATTGCCGTCGTCCGCCAGATCATGGGTCCTGACGAACTGCAAAAGCGCCTGGTAGCTCTCCGAGGTATAGCCCCGGCTCTGCTTATACTCCACGTCGTCGGGGTTCTCCCAGCCGTGGAACTGGGCGATCATCTCATTGGAGATGCGCTCGCGCATGTTGTACACGCCCCAATATCTGCCGTTGACATAAACCACGGACACCTCTGTCTCCCGGTAAAGCACGCCGGTATCCGCCGCGAGGGCGCTGAGTATGGAATCCCGCATGAAGGTCTGCCTGCAATCCTGCCCCGACGCGCGCATCACGAAGGATTTGTAGGACGGATAATCCCGGTTTGAGAACAGCGCGTAATTGAACCGGCTGGCCCCCAGGGCCTTCCGCGCCCGCAGTGAAAACCCCTTCTGCCCCTCGTGCTCGCGGGTGCTGTGCCCGGCCAGCTTCATCAGGCACTTCTGGGCCACGATGCGCGTGCCGTCGGGCTCGTAAACCTCCACATAGGCCTCGCTGCCCTCGCCCTTGATGCCGGTCGTCAGCATGCCCTTCTTGCCGTCCAGCGCCGCCCTGTCGCCGGACACGCTGACCAGCCGCAGCGTATGGTTGACGCCCAGGATATAGCTCTGCACGCACAGCTCCGAAGGGATCACGTCCTCCTGCCAGGCAAAAGCCTTGATCACGGCGTTCTTTTTCAATTCGACAGGGCCGCTGTAAACCGTGGAGGACGTGGTGGGGTCGCTGCCGTCGGTGGTATAGTAGATCTTCACGTCCGGCTCGGCGGAAAGCGCCACCGTCAGCTTCTTCCCGTCGTGCTGTCCGCCGGGCTGGGAGAAGACCACGTCGGCGGCCTTTCGGGCAAAGGAGGCGGCGTTTTCCGCACCGGGCGTCGCCTCGGCGAAAAAGCGATAGCGCTCGTGTCCCTCCGCACGCCCGTAACTGACGTTGCGATACTGCTCGAACAGCGTCACCTTGTCCAGCACCTCGCCATCGGGCCTGGCCAGCACCGCAGTCTCCCCCTCCGCCAGCGCGAAATCCGCGCAGTAGCGGCCGTTTTGGATGCCGCTCTGTCCACCCTTGCCGGTGAGCAGCACCGTGACGTAGCCCTTCGCGGGGATGAGCGAACCCTCCGGGAATTGCCACCGGCGGGGATGGCCGGTATCATCGGAGAGGCCGACGCCGGACAGGTCCGCCGCCTTGTCGGAGGCGTTGTAGAGCTCGATCCAATCGCTGCCACTGCCGTTCGCCATGATCTCATTGATGCGCAGGTCGCCGACATTTTGATTTACCAGCGTCCGGGAGGCCCGAACGCCCGCCTCGGTGTTTTCATAGCCCGGCGTGGGTCGAATCTCCGTGGTGAATGCGCCGTCCTCCAGCCGGGACAGCGACGTCTCCCCGGGCAGGGCATCGTATTCCACCCAGGATCGCACGTTTCCGGCGGTATCGTAGAGCCGCACAGCCTCCGACGCGGTGGAGAGCTTGAAATTCGCGTGCAGCGCCGGACCCTTCCGCCGATCCTTGCCCGAGGCGAATACCACGCGGTATTCGCCGGGCTGCATGGTCAGCGCGGGAAACACCCATTTGCGCTGGTTGACATCGTCATCGGACAGCGCCCAGCCCGTCAGATCCACGGGGCTGGCGGAACCGTTGTACAGCTCGATCCAATCCGGCCAGTCCCCGTCCTCGTCCTGGAGCTGGGTGCGATTGGAGGCCATCAGCTCGCTGATGATCACGCCGTCGGGATTGAAGGCCGGACGCAGATCCGCCGCCGCCATTTTTGCAAAGGCGGTCACGCCGTAAGCGCCATCCGCGCCCCGCTGGAAAACCTGGGCTGCGGCCATGGCGGGCACCTCCAGCACCTGCATGAGCCGCCGGCGTCCATCGGAAAGCGCCAGCAGTTCACCGTTGGCGCTGAGCTTGAAGCCGGAAAACAGCGCGTCGCCTTCAAGATTCTCGGGGCGGGGGGCGCAATAGACGATGAGCGTGCCCGCCGGGGACAGCGCGACGTCCCCCAGCTCGAAGGCCGCGCGCTGATCCACCGTATCTCCAAGGCGCCAGCCCGCCAGGCTGACCGTCTCCCGGGAGAGATTGACCAGCTCGATCCAATCGTAGTATTCGCCTCGGACGGGATAGCAGGCGGCGGGGTTCGAGGTCATCACCCGGTTGATGACCACCGGGGAGACCGCTTCCCCTGCGTCGCCCGGGGGCGTCAGGCGCGTACCGACCCAGGCCAGCAGCCCGATTGCCGCCGCCAGCGCAAGCAGGCGCAGCCAGTCGCCCGCGCTGAACGGGCGGCCGGCGCGCCGCCATGGGTTATTTCTCTTTCGGTTGCGCCCCTTCTTCATAACGCCTCCGATGCCAAACGATTGGGCGCGCCGGTACAGGCGCGCCCATAAAAATGTTGGTGACAGCGATTATGCCTTGCCGTCGCAGCCCAGCACGTCCACCAGCTTGTGCTCCACCATGTTCTTGATGGCGATGCGGGCGGGCTTCAGATACTGACGGGGATCGAAGTGATCCGGATGCTCGTTGAAGTACTGACGGATGCTGGCGGTCATGGCCAGGCGCAGGTCGGAGTCGATGTTGATCTTGCAGACCGCGCCGCGGGCCGCCTGACGCAACTGCTCCTCGGGGATGCCGACGGCGTCGGGCATCTTGCCGCCGTTCTCGTTGATCATCTTCACGAACTCCTGGGGCACGGAGGAAGAGCCGTGCAGCACGATCGGGAATCCGGGCAGGCGCTTGGAGACCTCGTCCAGAATGTCGAAGCGCAGTGGCGGGGGCACCAGGATGCCCTTCTCGTTGCGGGTGCACTGCTCGGCGGTGAACTTGTAAGCGCCGTGGGAGGTGCCGATGGCGATGGCCAGGGAGTCGCAGCCGGTGCGCTCGACGAATTCCTGAACTTCCTCGGGGCGGGTGTAGGAGGAATCCTCGGCGGACACGTTGACCTCGTCCTCGACGCCGGCCAGGCTGCCCAGCTCGGCCTCGACCACAACGCCGTGGTCGTGGGCGTAATCGACGACCTGCTTGGTGATCTTGATGTTCTCATCGAAGGGCAGGCCGCTCTTGTCGATCATGACGGAGGTGAAGCCGCCGTCGATGCAGCTCTTGCACAGCTCGAAGGAATCGCCGTGGTCCAGATGGACGACGATGGGCAGGTCGAAGCCGGCGGACTGCTCGGCGTCCTCGATGGCGGCCTTGATCAGGTTCATCAGGTACACATGCTTCGCATAGGCGCGGGCGCCCTTGGAAACCTGCAGGATCAGCGGGGCGCGCTTTTCGATGGCAGCCTCGGTGATGCCCTGGATGATCTCCATGTTGTTCACGTTGAAAGCGCCGATGGCGTAGCCGCCGTCGTAGGCCTTCTTAAACATCTCTTTGGAAGTAACAAGAGCCATGTGAAACACTCCTTTATATTAGGCTGACTAAATTATACCAGCATCCGCGCATAAAATCAAGGGTGAGTTTTTTAAAACAACCCGTTCATCATTCACGCGGTTACTTCACCTTGATGTAGATATAGGCGCTCTTGCCGTTGGCCGTCTTGACGGTGATCTTCGCCTTTGTGCCCACCTTGGCAGCCGCTTTCACCGTCACCTTGCCGTTCTTCACGGTGACATTATTGTTGCTGCTCGACCAGGTCAGATCGGTCTTGACCTTCGCGGGCGACACAACGGCCACCAAAGTCAGCGACTTGCCCCGCTTCAGCTCAAGCACCTTTCCCTGTTTCAGCGTGGTCGAACCCTTCTTCAGCTTGACGCTCGATGCGTCGACAACCTTCACGACGATGCTCGCCGACAACCCGTTGTCCGTCGTGACGGTGATCTTCGCCTGGCCCGCCCCCTTCGGCGTCACCACGCCCTTCTGGCTGACCGTGGCTATGTCCGTGGAATCAGAGCTCCACTTCAGCTTCGTCTCGGCGGTGGAGGGCTTCACGATCGCCTTCAGCGTCAGCTTGTTCCCCATATACAGCTTCGCTGTATCGCCCTGCTTGATGGAAATGCTCTGCGGCGCAGGTTTGAGCGCAGCGAAGGGTATGCCACACTCCTTCGCATAGCTTTCGGCATACGATCCCGCCTCGCCATAGATGGTCAATTTCCCGCAGAAGTCAAACGCATATTCTCCAATCTCTGTCACGCCTTTTGGGATCGTTATGCTTTCCAGGCTGGTGCATTCATAGAACGTACCCTCCCCGATGCTGGTCACGCCTTTCGGGATCGTCATACTTGTCAGGCTTTCGCACCAGGTGAACGCATACGCCCCAATCCTGGTCATACTGTTCGGGAGCGTTACGCTTGCCAGGCTGGTGCAATAAAGGAACGCACCCTCCCCAATGCTGGTCACGCTGTCCGGAAGCGCTATGCTCGTCAGGCTGTCGCATTCAGAGAACGCACTATCCCCAATGCTGGTCACGCCGTTAGGAATCTCTATGCTTTTCAAGCTTTCGCAGTAATAGAACGCGCCCTCCCCAATGCTGGTCACGGTGTCCGGGAACGTTACGCCTGTCAGGCCTTCGCAATAAGCAAACGCGTTCGTTCCTATGCTGGTCACGCCGTTCGGGATCGTTATACTCGTCAGGCTTTCGCAACCAGAGAACACAGAATCCTCAATGCTGGTCATGCTGTTCGAAAGCGTTACGCTTGTCAGGCTTTCGCAACCATAGAACGCATGATCTTCAATGCTCTTCACGCTGTTGGGGAGCGTTATGCCTGTCAGGCCGGTGCATTCCTCGAACGCAAACGCCCCGATGCTGGTTACGCCCTTCGCGATCGTTATACGCTTCAGCTTGGCGCAGCCAGCGAACGTCTCCTCCCCGATGCTGGTCACGCCCTTCGGGATTGCTATGTCCGTCAGACTGGTGCAGGAATAGAACGCTCTCTCCCCTAAACTGGTCAAGCCGTTCGGGAGCGTTATGCTCGTCAGGCCTTCGCAATAGGCGAACGCTTTCTCCCCGATGCTGGTCACGCCGTTCGGAATCGTTATGCTCGTCAGGCTTTCGCATCTATAGAACGCAGAATCCCCGATGCCGGTCACGCTGTCCGGGATCGTTATGCTTTTCAGGCTGTCGCATCTATAGAACGCTTGCTCTCCAATGCCGGTCACGCCGTCAGGTATGACCACATCGCCGCCAGCGCCCATGTACGCTACGAGCACGCCGTTCTCGTCGATCTCAAAATCCTCCGGGGCGCTCTCGTTGCCTGCCGCATATCCGGCGTTCGCTTCAAGCGCATCGTCCCCCAGGTTCAGCGCCGCGCCCGGCTCCCCGGACCGATTGAGTCCGTCCAGCTCCAGGCCATCGGAAATCTGCACGTCTTCCAACGGGATGACCCCGTCCGCCAGGTCGACGACGACCCTGTCCCCGTTCCCGGCTTGCCCGACGTCATGCTTTGCGCCTTCGCTTGCGCCATCCGCGCCGGTTTCAGACGCCAGTTCGAGGTTCAATTCCAGCCCGGTATTCTCCTCCGCCATCGAATAAAGCGCGGTCCACATGAGCATTATCGACAATATCAACGCGAGGGTTTTCTTCATGAATATCCGTCCCTTCTCAATTAATGAATCAAGCCCCGCTGCGGTCTGTGCCATATTGGGGGCTGAAACCACAAGTCTTCAGCGGTTACTTCACCTTGATGTAGATACAGGCGCTCTTGCCGTTGGCCGTCTTGACGGTGATCTTCCAATGAGTTGATCGTGGTGTCGGTCCAAATCGTCGTCTTTCACCGGGATAACTACACCGTCAACCGCATCCCGAAATATATGGATCGCTTCTTAACACATGCACATCACCACTGAATATCACCTGATAAATATATTGTTTTCATCATGGATCAGACAATTTTCCTTAATATTTTTTTCATTATAGTAAAGATATTTACTGTTGTCAAGCCGAAATATTGTTCAGGAGACACCGCACAATGCGCATGGCGCGTGAACGGCTGAATTTCAGCCGCCTGCTGATTTCTTGACTTGCCTTCAGGATACTTTTATATTAGAGTGTGTATCCAAATGCCGGGAGATGCAGTATCGAGCGGATTTGACTGCATTTATTCAAACCATCGCCCTTCGGCGGCTGTTTTTACAGGCCCTTCGTGGACAGGCCTGCGCTTCTTTGCTATAATGAACGAGAGAAAACCTATTGTGAAAGAGGATATTTTCATGCGCACCGCCCCCTTTCCCTGGCGCGACTTTATCCGGCGCGTGGCCATGATCGCCGTGCCCATCGCGCTGCAAAACCTGCTGACCACCACCGGTTCGATGGTAGATACCATGATGATCGCCTCCCTTGGCAACACCCAGGTGGGCGCGGTGGGCCTGTGCGCCCAATTTTCATCGCTGATGTTCGCGGGCTTCTGGGGCTTTGTGGGCGGCGGCATGCTGTTCTTTTCCCAATACTGGGGCGCGAAGGACGACGACGGCATCAACCGCGCCTATGGCCTGACGCTGACCTGCATGATGTCGGTGGGGCTGCTGTTCTGCGTGCTGGCCGTGGGCTTTCCAGAAACGGTGATGCGGCTGTACACCGACAAGCCCGCCATACAGGCCGTGGGGGTGGAATACCTGCGCATCGCCGGGTTTTCCTATCCGCTGATGGTGTTTTCGATGGCGATGGCGGCGCTGCTGCGCTGCACCGACCGGGTACGGCTGCCGCTGTACGGCTCGCTGACCGGCGTGGCCGTCAATATCGTGCTGAACTGGGTGTTGATCTTCGGGCACTTCGGCATGCCCGCGCTGGGCGTGCGGGGCGCGGCCATCGCCACGGTGATCGCCCAAGCCGTGAGCATCGCCGTGGTCATTACGCTGGCAAAGCGCAGCGGCCACCGCTACCTGCTGGCCTTTCGCAGGCACTTCCGCTGGAACCGAGCGCTGACCCAGGCCTACCTGCGCAAGTGCTTTCCGATACTGTGCAATGAAGTGCTCATCGGCGTGGGCAACATGGTCATCAACGTGGTGCTGGGCCGGCAGCCGGAGGAGGCCATCGCCGCGCTGGCGGTGTTCCGCACGCTGGAGGGCCTGGTCATCGGCTTCTTCGCGGGCTTCTCCAGCGCGGCGTCGGTGCTGGTGGGCGCGGAGGTGGGCGCGGGCAATCCGGACGTGGCCTACAAGCGGGCCTGGCGGCTGGTCTACCTGTGCCAGGGCTTCATCGGCGTGGTCTGCGCGCTGATGACCGCCCTCCACGGCCCGATACTGCACATGATGGGCATGCGGGGCGAGAGCTTTGCCATCGGCTTCGGCCTGATCGCCATTTACGCGATCGCCGCGGTGATCCGCATGGGCAATTGGACCCAGAACGACACCTTCCGCGCCGCCGGAGACGCGACCTTCGGCACGGTGCTGGAAATCGCGTTCATGTGGCTGCTGCTGCTGCCCCTGGTATGGCTGGGCGGCATGGTATGGCACTGGCCGACGCTGCTGGTGTTCGCCTGCTGCTACATCGACGAGCCCATCCGCTACATATTGATGCAGCGCCATCTGTTCAGCGGCAAATGGATCAAGCCCGTCACGCCCGAAGGCAGGGCGGCGCTGGCGGGCTGGAAGCCGGAGCGATAAGGCCGACAGCCCCGGCGGCATAAAGACCTACATTTGTTATTTACTTCTCTCAGGTCAGAATCAGGGTGGGCAGGCGCTCTGCGGAACTGCCGGAAAAATCCAGCAGGCGTATAAAACGATGGCGGCGGACTGCCGCCGCTGCAAGGCTGTTCGGGCTTTTGCAGCGGCGACGATCCGTCGCCATCGTCTGTCTCTTCGCGCGCGTGGCGGCAGGCTGTCGCTACCCGTCAATATTGTCCGCGCAGCTTCCCGCCACCTGCAGCGTCCGGGACGCCAGCCGCGTGCCCGCCTGCACGGCCTGGGACAGCGGCGCGCCGCCCATCAGCGCGGCCACGGCGGCGGTAAAGAAGGCGTCGCCCGCGCCGGTGGTGTCCACCACGTCCACGTCCATCGGCGGGCAGAAGCCGAATTCACCGGTGGTGTTGTCCACGTACACCGCGCCCCGCGGCCCCATGGTAATCACCATGGCGGGAATCCCCACAAGCACGGAGCCCTTTTTAAGCGCCTTCAATGTGCTTTCCGGGCTGCTCGTCGTCAGGTCCTCCCGAAACAGCCGGCCGGCCTCCATCTCGTTGCAGATGAAACAGGACACGTCGTGCAGATATTCCGGATGCTGCAAAATCACGCCCATATTCCCCACGATGGAATACACCGGTTTGTTGTGCTTCTTTGCCAGCGCCATCACATAGCCCGAAATTTCGGCGTTCATGTCAAATTCAAGGGCGAGGCCGTCGGTGGCCGCCACGATCTCGTCGCCCTTTTCCTTCAGATACGCCTCCAAAGCCGAAAAATCCGGCTGTCGGGAGATGGACCCGGCCAGATTGCCGTTCTCATCCAGTATGGCCAGCCACATGCCCATGCCCCCGGGCGCGGCGATCACATGCTCCACGTTCACGCCGGCCTTCGCCAGGTCGGCGCGCACCTGCGCGCCCATGCCGTTGTCGTCCACCATGCTGACGAATTTGGCCTCGTGCCCCAGCATCGACAGGTTTTCCGCCACGTTGCGGCACACGCCCCCGGCCACCACCTGCACGTCGCCCACGTTCCGCTCCAGCGGCATGTATTTGTTCCGGGCAAAGCCCTTCACATCCACGAATATCGCCCCGATGACCAGCACAAAGACCGCCTCCCGCTTTTGTGATCGCATTCCCTGTTAAATTATACCATAGTCCCATGACAATGCGCAAGACCAATTCATCGCGTCCGTTCACCGTCACTAAACTTTCGCATCTATAATTTAATCACATACATTTAACGATATACATGCGGCGCATATATTGACAGGGCGGTTAAAAGGTGGTTTAATAATAGTCGTCTGAAAGTTCAGTAATCATAAACTTTACATTCTTTTCCGCGGTTTCCGACAACGGAGGTGAATGGCGTGAAAATTGGCACCAAGATTCGCACGCTGCGGTTGCAGCGGGGCTTGACCCAGGTGGAGCTGGCCGACCGCTGCGAGCTGTCGAAGAGCTTCATATCGCTGCTGGAGCGCGATTTGACCTCCCCGTCGCTGGACACGCTCTCCGACCTGCTGGAAACCCTGGGCTGCGACCTGCCCACCTTCTTCCGGGAAAAGGACGAAAAGATGGTATTCGGCGCGGAGGACATCTTCGTCAAGGAGGACCCGGAGGGCTTGAAGGGCATGATCCGCTGGCTGATACCCTCCGCCCAGAAGAACCAGATGGAGCCCATACTGGTGGAGATGGCCCCCGGCGGTGAGACCGCCGAAGACGACCCCCACGAGGGCGAGGAATTCGGCTACGTCCTGTCGGGCACACTGCGCATCGTGCTGGGCGAGCGAAACGAGCGGGTGCGCAAGGACGAGAGCTTCTACTTCCGCCCCACCGCCCCCCACAAGCTGGTCAACGCCGGCAAGAGCCTGTGCCGGGTGCTTTGGGTCTCGACGCCGCCCTCATTCTAATTGGAAATCAGGAATGAGAAATTGGGAATGGATGTTGAAATCCCGACGGATTTCTTTGATTTTTCCTTGTTGATCCGGCATTCCGGGCATTGTTTATCAAAACAGATCCGAAGGATTTACTGCACCATTTCTCGTTCCTGATTCCTCATTCCTCATTACAAAAACCATCTCCCGACAGGAGTTGTTAGCCATGATCCAAGACATGCGCCTGATAGAGCTCAAAGGGGTCTGCAAGCAATTCGGCGATACCGAAGTGCTGCACGACGTCGATCTGTACATTCGCAAGTGCGAATTCATCACGCTGCTGGGGCCCTCCGGCTGCGGCAAGACCACGCTGCTGCGCATCATCGGCGGGTTTGAGATGCCCTCCTCGGGCGAAGTACTGTTCGAGGGCAAGGACATGACGGGCATCCCCCCCTACAAGCGCCGCATCAACACGGTGTTCCAGAAGTACGCGCTGTTCAACCACCTGAACGTGTTCGACAACATCGCCTTCGGCCTGAATCTCAAGACGCCGGAGCAGCTGGGCGTACACACGAAGAAGGAGAAGAAGGACGAGATCGAGCGCCGCGTGACGCGCATGCTGAAGCTGGTGAAGATGGAGGGCTACGAAAAGCGCTCCACCAACGCGCTGTCCGGCGGCCAGCAGCAGCGCATCGCCATCGCCCGGGCGCTGGTGAACGAGCCGGAGGTCCTGCTGCTGGACTTCATCTACGTCACCCACGACCAGGAGGAAGCCCTGACCATGTCGGACACCATCGCCGTGATGAACGGCGGGCGCATCCAGCAGATCGGCGACCCCAAGGGCATCTACGACGAGCCGAAAAACGCCTTCGTGGCCGACTTCATCGGCGAGAGCAACATCATCCCCGGCGTGATGCTGGAGGACGACCTGGTGCGCTTCTCCGACACCGACTTCCAGTGTGTGGACGAGGGCTTTGAAAAGAACGAGCCCGTGGACGTGGTCATCCGCCCCGAGGACATCATGCTGGTGGGCGAGGACGTGGGCATGCTCACCGGCGTGGTGGAGAGCGTCATCTTCAAGGGCGTGCACTACGAGATGATGATCGTGTCCGGCCAGTTCAAATGGAAGGTACAGTCCACCACCATGCAGCCCGCCGGCACCCGCGTGGGCATGACCATCGTGCCCTACAACATCCACATCATGCACCGCACGGACATGGACCACGTGCCCTACAACACCTGTGTTCCCACCGACGACCCGCAGGAGGAGGCGAAGCCATGAAGCGTTCCTGGTACGCCACGCCCTACGCGCTGTGGATGCTGCTGTTCGCGGTGGTGCCCCTGCTGTTCGTGTGCTGGTACGCCTTCACCACCCCCGAGGGCACCTTCACCCTGGCCAACTTCCAGGAGTTCATCAAGCCCCGCTACATGGGCGTCATACTGCGCAGCCTGAAGCTGGCGCTGTACTGCACGGCGCTGTGCCTGGTGATCGGCTATCCCACGGCATGGTTTCTGGCGGGCCGGGGCTTCAACCACGCCCAGAGCCTCGTCGTGCTGATATTGCTGCCCATGTGGATGAACCTGCTGCTGCGCACCTATGCCATGATGACCCTGCTGGACGACAACGGCGTGCTGAACGCCGCGCTCCAGGCCCTTGGGCTGGGCAAGCTCAAGATCATCGGCACAGAGGGCGCGGTGCTGATGGGCCTGGTGTACAACTACCTGCCCTTCATGGTGCTGCCCATCTACACGGTGCTTAAAAAGATGGATTATTCGGTGATCGAGGCCGCCGAGGACCTTGGCTGCAATCCCCTGCGGGTGATGACCCGCGTGGTGATTCCCATGTCGGTGCCCGGCATCGTGTCCGGCGTGACGATGGTGTTCATGCCGGCGGTCACGTCCTTCGCCATCTCCACGCTTCTGTCCAACGGCAAGCTGCGGCTGGCGGGCGATTTGATCGACTACATCTTCAACCAGTCCTCCAATCCCAACCGCTGGAACATCGGCAGCTCGTTCTCGCTGATGATGCTGGTGCTGATACTGATCTCCATAGGCTTCCTGCGCAAGGTGGACCCGGACAGTGAAGGAGGCGGCATGTGGTAATGAAAGAGAAGAAGTCCCACGTCTTTCGCACCGTCTGGATGGCCCTGGTGCTGATCTTCCTGTACGCGCCGATATTGGTGATGATCGCGCTGAGCTTCAACGCCTCGGTGTCCCGCAGCCAGTGGACGGGCTTTACGCTGAGCTGGTACGCTCAGCTGTTCCACGACCCGGTGATCCTGGGCGCGCTGAGGACCACGCTGGAGGTAGCCGTGATCGCCACGGTGGTCTCCACCATCATCGGGACCCTGGGGGCCATCGGCATGCACAGCATGAACACCGGCATGGCCAACGCCCTTATCAACGTGTCCTACCTGCCCATGACCACCCCGGACATCGTCACCGGCGTTTCGCTGATGCTGATGTTCATATTCGCCAAGGTGCCCCTGGGCAAGGGGACGATGATCATGGCGCACATCGCCTTCGACATCCCCTACGTGCTGTTCTCGGTGATGCCGAAGCTCAAGCAGATGAACCCGAACCTGTACGAGGCGGCGCTGGACCTGGGCTGCCTTCACCATGTCGCTGGACGACTTCGTCATCTCCTACTTCACGTCCTCCGACATGTACCCGAACCTGTCCCGCATCGTGTACAGCTCCACCAAGCTGGGCGTCAAGCCCACGATGTACGCGCTGTCCACGCTGATGTTCGTGACGATACTGCTGCTGCTGGTGCTCATCAACAAGCGCACGAACCTGGAGGAACTATAGGATACAGCGTAAAGAGCATGGATAATATTACCAACGCCCAACTTTACGCACCCGGCTCTGCCGCACACCCCCCTTTCCGGGGTTTGCATAGATAACACAACCATACTGGAGGAAGCTGACATGAAGAAAATCGCCATTGTCCTGCTGGTCGCGCTGCTGATCGGCGCGCTGTACGTCCCCGCCCTGGCCGAGGCCGACAAGCCCTTCGCGGGCACCGAGATCAAGGTCTACAACTGGTATGACTACATCGACCCCGAGGTACTGACAATCTTTGAGGAAGAGACCGGCATCAAGGTCAACTACGTCAACTTCTCCCAGAACGAGGACATGTACACCCGCCTTTCCACCGGCGCGGAGGTCTACGACGTCATATTCCCCTCCGAGTATATGATCGAGCGCCTGATCAAGGAGGACCTGCTGGCCGAGCTGAACCTGGACAACATTCCCAACAAGGCGAACGTGCTGGACAGCCTGATGGATCCCGCCTACGATCCCGGCAACGCCCATTCCATCCCCTACATGTGGGGCACCCTGGGCATCGTGGTGAACACCGAAATGGTCGAAGAGCCCGTCACCAGCTGGAACGACCTGCTGAATGAGAAGTACGCCGGCAAGATCTTCATGATGGACTCCGTGCGCGACACCGTGGGCCTGGCGCTCAAGAACCTGGGCTATTCCATGAACAGCCACAACCAGGACGAGCTGGCCGCCGCCGGCGAATGGCTGATGGCCCAGAAGGACTCCGGCGTGGTGGGCGGCTACATCATGGACCAGGCCAAGGACATGATGGCCGGCAACGAGGCCGCCATGGCCGTCATGTATTCCGGCGACGCCCTTTACGCCATGGAGAAGAACGACAAGCTGGCCTACGTCATCCCTGACGAGGGCAGCAACATCTGGGTGGACGGCATGTGCGTGCCCAAGTCCAGTCAGAACCAGGAGGCCGCCGAGTGCTTCATCAACTTCATGTGCCGCCCCGACATCGCCCAGAAGAACATGGAGTACATCTACTACTCCTCTCCCATCAAGCAGGTCGTGGAGGGCCTGAGCGAGGAGGAGAAGGCCTCCATCGCCATGAACCCCACCGAAGAGATGGTCGCCCGCTGCGAATACTACGTGGACAATTCCGACGTGGCCTATATGTACGACGACATCTGGATGGATGTGCTGATGTAAGCAGGATTCGACAGACAGGGTTTGAAATGCGCGCCGGGCCGCCCCGAATGGGGCGGCCCGGCGGTGTCGTTGCGGGTCTTTCATTATTCATATTTGAAACAATCCTCCACATTCGCCAAAGACGCATAAGCCGTTTGGCAATGACATGGGTGAATCCATGGAAAAGCCCGCCCTTTATCAATACAACCACATGTAAGCTCACCCCAACCGCCGTCGCGGTGATTCTTCACAGCGCTTTTGTCCTCTGCCTTCACAGAGCCGTTCCGCGCTTGCGCCCCCCTCCTGCGCGATTCGCGTTTCGGACAGCAATTCCCAGAAATCCAGGTTGGCGACCTCGCGGCGCGGGGGCTGTTGGATGCGCTGAAGCCAGCTTTGCAGCTTGTCCATGTCCGCCACCTCACTGGGCCGCCCGGGAGACGCCCATCATGTCCTCAAAGGTGAACAGGCGGCCCAGGCGTTTGGCGGCAGCGCGGTCCACGTGAGCCGTGCGGAATGTCGGCGCCGGGTACCAAAAGCCGAAGATGCTGCGCTTCCAGATGAGTACCATATAGGTGACCTTATACATAACTTCGTACCTCCCCATTGCAGGCGAGCAGTTGTCCGCTCGCGTCCCTATGAGGAAAGTATACGGCAAAATGTGTCCAAAAAAACGCCCACAAAGCGCATTCGGGACGTTGGGCTGTACGGATTACGCCCCTCGAAGCGCTAAATGGACGTCATAATCTGTTCGATAGGTTATGTTTCAGGCCGGGACAGTGCTCAGAAGTTCTCCCACATGAACGCCTTGAGCTTCAATACCGCCTGATCCTCGTCCTCACCCTCCACGGTCAGCTTCACCAGATCGCCCTGCTTCACGCCCAGGCCCATCAGGTTCAGTATGCGCTTGGCGTCGGCGGAGCGTTCGCCCAGGGAAAACGTCACCGCCGAGGCGTACTTCTTTGCCTCCTGCACCAGAAGCCCGGCGTGGCGGGCGTGCATGCCCACGGGCGCTTTGATGGTGTACATGAATGATCGCACGAAAGATGTCCTCCACAGGATGTTGTTTATAGTGTGGCGGCGGCGGATTGCCGCCGCTACGGGGCATTGGCCCGCTCTCATTCCTGGTTCCGACCTATTTCCTGCCCGGCACCCAGCGCAAGCCCCAGTTATACGCCTTGTCCATCTGGGGATGGCCGTCGAAGAAGGTCACCTGTTTTTCCACAGTGAAGCCGTCGTCGCCGTTGTTTTCCAGCAGCGCGATGGCGCACATGCGGCGGGCGTTGTTGTACTCGTCCATGCGAACGATGATGTCCTCGTTGCCAGGATAGCGCAGCGTGACCACGCCGTTGGCGGTCTGCCAGTTGGCCGCGCCCTCATAGATGAAGGTGTACACCAGCACCCGCCTGATGTCGGCGATCTTCGCGCCGTTAATGCGCAGGTTCTCGCCTTCCGAGTTCGCGCCGGTGCGGTCGTCGCCGTCCAGGGCGATCCAGGGCTCGGCGTTCAGATTGCCGAAGGCGTTGCCCAGGGCCTGCACCGTACCCTTGCGGCCGTTTTTCAGCTCGTACAGGCAGCCCAGATCCAGGTCGATGGGCTTGGGGGTGAACAGGAAGCGCTTTCTGGGCTGATCCCAATTCAGATTAATCAGGATTTCTCCAATGGAGACCTTCTTTTTCAGATTGACTTTTTGTCCCTTTTTCAGTTCGACGGCCATGATTCATACCTCCTGTCATGGATTGTTCAGCGGCCTGAGGGCATGTTGTACTTCGCCATGAAATCCTTGCGAATGTTCTCCAGCTTCACCTGATCCTGTTTGCGCTGGGCCTTGGCGGAATCCTGGAGCTTCTGGGTCTCCTCGATGCCGCCGACAATGGTGTGCCAGGTCTTTTCCAGGGTCTCGGCCTGGATGGACGGGGCGCTGGCCAGCTTGGCGGTGGCCTTCGCCTGGGCGACGGTGTTGCGGGCGTTCTTGAGCAGCATCTCGTTGGTGCGCTGATCCAGCACCGACATGGCGTCGGATTGCAGCTTCTGGCGCTTGAGCATGATGGCCTGGGCCAGTGCTTGCTTGAACACGGGCAGCGTGATGATGAAGGCCGAGTTGATCTTGCGCACAAGGTTCATGTTGTTGTACTGCATGGCCTTGAGCATGGGTATGGATTGCAGGGCCACGCTCTCGGCGGTGCGCAGGTCCAGCGTGCGCTGCTCCAGCATATTCTTCGCCTGCTGCAGCGTCTGTATCTCAAAGGATATGGACTGATCGCCGGTGCGCTCCATCTCAGCCTGGCGCTGGGCCATGTAGTCGTCGATCTCCTTGCAGCCCTGATCCCCGGCCACGATGTACTTTTCCAGCTCATGGAAATACTGCACGTTGGACTGGAACATCTGCTCCAGCTTCTGGTTGGAGCGCTTGATCTCGGCCTCGTAGCCCTTGAGCTGCACGTAGATCTTGTCCACCTCGTCGCCCATGGTGTTGTACTTGGTCAGTATGCGCTCCAGCTGGCCCCGCACATTGCCCAGCAGGCGCCCGAACAACTTGGGATTGTCCTTGAATTCGTCGATGTCGAACTTCGACATGATCCTTGCCAGCGATTCCAGCATCTTGCTGGATTCGTCCATCTGGCCCATGTTCATGCTGCGCAGCACCACGTCGGAGGCCTTCGAAATCTCCTCCACGGTCTCTGCGCCGAAAGTGACGATGGTGGTCATGTCGTTGATGTCGATCTGACTGGTGAGCCGGTCGATCTCCTCGGAATCCACCAGCTTCGCCACCGTCCTGTCCCGGTCCTCCATGATGTCGTAGGGCTTGAGCTCCACCGGCTCCAGCGTCAGCTCGGGCTTGAGCTCCTGGGCCGGACGTTCAAAATTCAGCGCCATGTCACCTCTCCCTTCTGAATAGCCAGTCGAACCATCCGGAGGGCTTCGCCTGAGGAATGGCGTCCAGCTCCGGCGTCGTCAGGTCGTAGATGTATTCGCCGGTCTGATGCTCCACCGGCAGGTTGTCCGCCAGGAACCGTTCGATGGTCTGATAGCCGGTGGGCACGAACAGCGCGATATCGAAGCCGATCAGGTTCAGCAGCGTCAACATTATCGCGTCCTGAAGCGAGGCGCCGCCCTCCCTGGCGTCCACACAGACCACCTTGGGGTTCCTGCGGGTGAAGTCGAAGGCCTGCAGCATCCGAAGCAGCTCCTTGTCCATGCTCAAGGCCGTGGACAGCACCGTATATTCGGTCCCGTTCACAAACGTGCCCCTTATCAGGCGGCGATCCAGCATCAGCTGCAGCTTGTCGAAGATGTGCGCCTGCAATGCCTCACGGAGCAGCCCGAAGGGATAGCGGCGCTCCCGCTTCAGCGCCTCCCGGTTGATCCTGCCGTTGTTCAGGGCCTTCTGGGCCATCGCCTGATACGCGCCCTCCTCCTTCACGCAGGGCAGGGGCAGCTGGCGCGCATACAGCGCGTCCTTCTCCGCGAGCTGGCGCACCTTCTGCCAGTACTCGGGCAACCTGCCGCCCTCCACGCCGGATATCTTCGCGTAGAGCACCGGCATGTTCACCGTATCCGCCCCGGCGTCAAACCCCGGCCGATAGCGCAGTTCCTGATCCCACAGGATGAACAGCTCGTCGTAGGTGGTGCGCAGGGTGACGGCGTTGCCCCTGGCGAACTGGCGGTTGCGGTAGATGCCGGAATCGGCGTACAGCAGCGTGTCCAGATCCTTTTCTGCGTGGGCGGCCATCGTGCTCAGCCGCATCGTGGCGTCGTCCCGGGGAAAATGTGCCACCGCCATCGATTCCTCGCCCTCCAGCTCCAGCAGGGTATCGTCCGCGAGGGCGCAGGGCTTTTCCAGGTTCGGAACCGGCAGCAGCACGTCCGCCGGGACGCGGGCCAGCCAGCGCACGTACAGCGCGTCGTCTGCGTCCGCACAGCCGCCCAGCAGTATGAACACGGGCACATCCCTCGGCTTCCAGCCCCGGAACAGCGCGCCGTGCCAGCGGCGAATGCGGCAAAGCAGCACCACCCCCGACACCAGCAGCCGGTTCGGGTTGGGCTGGGCATCGGCCGCATACCGCATGACCTGGATGAACGCCCGCTGCATCATCCGCTGCAGCTCGTCGACAGCGTCGGCGGGCAGGTTCCCCGCCAGATCCACGATCATCTCCTCCGGCGAGGCGTAGCGGCTGCGCCGGCGTATCGCGTTCAATTCATCCGGCTCAGGCTTGGGAAGCGGCCCGTCCACCGCCGTCACCGCGCGCCCCGCAGCCGTCAGCTGTTGATAGAAGCGATGCAGATCGTTCAGGTAATCCAGCTTGTCCCGCACGCCCTTCAGCCGGATATAGCCGTTGTAGAACAGCTTTGGATCGTCCCCCCGGGATGGGGGTGGGGTCAGCAGCTGCCCATAGTCCGCCTCGGTCATCCATGCGTTGGTGCACATCTCATGGGCGGGGGCAGCGAAGTAGTTCTCGGCAACGATTTTGCCGCGCGCCGAGGGGCTGACAGGCGTCGTGGGCGGGCGGCGCGTCGCCGATCCCACAGGGTTATTCCCCACTGTCCGGCTGCGCGCCGGCGGCTCGGGCGGGCGGCGCGTCGTCGCCCCTGCGGGAGCGTTTTCCTTTGACTGCGCAGACGGGCCCGGCCGCACATTCGGAGGGTTAACTGTGGCGCTCATCTCCTTCCGCAGCTTTTTTAGGGAAAAATCCTGCGGAAAGGGAACGCCCCCCGGCACGGCATACAGCTGGCTCCATTTGGACTGCGGATCGAGGCGCAGATACGCCTCATCCCCCCGCGTCTGCACCAAAAGCACGTCCGCGCCCATCTCGCAAAGCATCGTGAGCATGGTGAGCTCGTGGGCGGTGATGCCCTCGCCCACGTACAGCAGCTTGGGCAGGTCCTCCTTCCCAAGCAGGGGCATCAGGCGCTCGAAGCGGTAGTACAACCAGCACATCAGCTTGATGTACAGGTTCTTCAATACCCCTTCGGGCTTGCCCCGGCGCTTCAATTCCCCATACTGCCGCTCCAGGGCCTCGGCGAAGCCGCGTCGGTTCGCGTCCGACATGCGGGGCATCCACCGGCGCAGCGCGTCCTCGGCAAAGGCGGCGGTGGGTTCAAAATCCGAGCCCAGCGTTTCCTGCATATAACCGATCTGACCGTCGTCAGGGTTGGAGATGCGGTTTTCTATGATGATGCCCCACTGCCGGGCCATCTCGTGAAAGCGCCATATGCCCTCCTGAACCCGCGGCGACCAGGCGCACACCCGGACAAAGAAGGGGCCGGGAGACGCCCGCCGGGACAAGGGCAGGGCATAATCCTCGAAGGTGGTCAGTGTCGATCGTTCAAGCATGCCGTTTTACCTCTGATAGCGCGTCATCTTTTTGCGGTTCATCGCGAAGCCCAGCACAGAGCCCACCAGGCCACCCACGATGTGGCCGAGCTGGGAGATGTTGTCCGCCACAAAGATGCCCTCGTACACCTGCTGGCCGATGTAGAGTATGGCGACGACGATGAACGTCACCGGTATGGTTTTGCCGTCGGTGCTGGTGATGGAGGAGAGCAGCACCATCGCGAACACGATGCCGCTGGCCCCCAGCAGCGCCACGTTGGGAAAGAAAATCATGTTCACCAGCGCCGTGACGATGGCGGTCGCCAGCATCACGAATACGACGTTGGCCGTGCCGTACTTTTCCTCCTGCATCGGGCCGAGGACCAGCAGCAGCATCATGTTGTTCAGAAGATGGTTCCAGTCCGCATGGCCGAACACGTGGGTCACGCAGCGCAGCCAGGTCAACGGGTTGAGCAAATTGCCCCGGGAGGTGCTGAACAGGACCCGGTTGCTGGCTCCGCCGGTCAGCACGTTCACAATCTGCACCGCAACGCAGATCAGCGCGAAGGTGAGGATGGCCGGTGCGTTGAAGGTGATCCTGAGTTTTGGGCGGTTGTTGAACATGGGTGCCTCCTTTGTTGGACAATTTTGATTTGTGGGGGAAGGATAAGGAACCAGGAATTAGGAACTAGGAACTAGGAACTAGGAATTATGAACTAGGAACTAGGAACTAGGAATTAGGAACTAGTACAACAATAAATAAATAAGTAGCCATTTCTTCGTATTTATGCTATACTGATATCAACATATAAAGAGAGGTATCAGTAGTGGCACATGCTGAAATCTCTGAAGATGAAGCCAAGAATGATGTAGCCAGTTACTTTTTATTCAATGTACTAGGAACTAGGAATTAGGAATTAGGAACTAGGAATTAGGAACTAGGAACCAGAAACTAGGAACTAGGAACTAGGAATTAGGAACTAGGAATTAGGAACTAGGAACTAGAAATAGTGGCTGCCGCGTATTGATACAGGTTTTCAGCTATTGATAAGGTCATGCCGCGGGAACGCAATTACCGCTATTCTTATTTGTACAGTGCGCGGCTTTTCCTGGTTCCTGGTTCCTAATTTCTAATTCCTCTCCCCTGCAAATCAGATTTTCCTTTCCTATACAGCGGGGACAGGTCGCCCTGTCCCCGCGCATTCGTTCTTTCCTCACACGTTCACGCCGTAATTCTTGCACAGCGCGTACAGGCCGCCCTGGTAGCCCGCGCCCACGGCGTTGAACTTCCAATCGCCGCCGCTGCGGTAGATCTCACAGACCACCAGCGCCGTCTCGATGGAGAATTCCTCGCCCAGATCGTAGCGCAGCTCCTCGATGCCCACGGTGTCCTGTTCGCCGGAGCGACGGGCCACGCGGACATAGGCGTTGGAGACCTGGCCGAAGTTCTGGCGCCGCTCCTGCGCTTCGTAGATGGTCACGGTGATGGCGATCTTCTCCACGTCGGCGGGCACCTTGGTGAAGTCGATGAACAGCGTCTCGTCGTCGCCGCCGGAGCCGCCCGCCAGGCTGTCGCCGGTGTGGGTCACAGCCCCGCTGGGGTCCTGCAGGTTGCCGTAGAATCCGCTGTAGCGGTTGGTATCCCAGCCCAGTCCCACGAGCGCCAGCTTCACGCCCTTGTTCAGGCTGACCTTTTGGCCTTTGGAAAGATTGATTGCCATGCTTTTTCCTCCTTCGTTTGCATTGTCTTATTGATTGATCATTGTTTTTTGCCCATCAGCACCTTGCGGATCACGTCGATGGGGATCACCAGGAAGGCGATCACCGCGCAGACCAGCCAGGTGGTGGCCGTCAGGGCATGCACGCTCAGCACCGTGCCGCCAAAGGTGACAAATATGAACTGTGCCAGGAAGATCACGCCCATGACGATCAGGAAGTTGCGGTTGCGCCCGATGTTCTCAAACACATTGGGGTGCTCGGTCCGAGCGTTGAAGCCGTTGAAGGTAATGGCCATCATGAAGGTGGCGAACACCGCGGAATTCAGATATACCCGCATCAGCGCATAAGCCTTATCGGCCAGATCCCTCGACGCCGTGTACAGCGCGCCTTGTCCGAACAGATTGAGTATGGCGGGCTGGACGAAGCGGATGCACAGACAGGCGGCGGTGATGTACAGCGCCGAGATGATGATCTCGACCAGCATGCCCTTGGACACGATGGAGGCGTCGCGGGGAATTGGCTTTTCCTTCATGTATTCCCTGAGCGCCGGTTCGGAGCCGAAGGCGATGGCGGCCAGGGTATCCATGGCCAGGTTGATCAGCAGCAGCTGCACGACGGTGAGGATCTGGTTCTCGCCGAAGAACGGGGCCAGGAAGCAGGTCAGCACTGCGGCCACGTTCACCGTCAGCTGGAAGATCAGGAACTTGCGGATGCTCTTGAACATCGTGCGGCCGTACAGTATGGCCTTGTCGATGGAGGTGAAGTTGTCGTCCAGTATGGTGATGTCGCCGGCCTCCTTGGCCACCTCTGTGCCGGAGCCCATGGCGAAGCCCACGTCCGCCTTCTTCAGGGCCGGGGAGTCGTTCACGCCGTCGCCGGTCATGCCCACCACCAGGTTCAGCTCCTGGGCGATGCGCACCAGGCGGCTCTTGTCCGTGGGCAGGGCGCGGGCCACCACCCGCAGGTTGGGCAGTATTTTCTTCAATTCGTCGTCGGTCTTTTCGCCCATCTCGGCGGAGGTCATGGCCACGTCGGAGGGCTCGCGCAGCAGGCCGGATTCCCTGGCGATGGCGACGGCGGTCTCCTTGCGGTCGCCGGTCACCATGACCACCTGGATGCCCGCGTCCTGAACCTCGCGGATGGCGGGAATGACCTCCTTGCGCACGTTGTCGCGGATGGACAGCACGCACACCAGGGTCAGGTCGCCGCCCTCGGGATCACCCTCGGTCTTGGCCACGCCCAGCAGGCGCATGGAGCGGCCCGCCTGGCCGTCCATGTAGTTGATCAGGGCGGACTGGGTCTCGTGGTTCAGGGGCTTGACGGCCCCGGTCTCGTCGATGAAGGTGTCGCACCGCTCGATGATGCGCTCCGGCGCGCCCTTCAGATAGGTGACGCTCTTCCCGTTCCTGGTGACGGTCACGTCGGACATCTTCTTGGTGGAGTTAAAGGGGTTGAAGGAGATGACCTCCTCCTTGCTCATGTTCGCCACGGCGTTCTCGCCCAGCAGGAAGGCCATCATGGCCCGGTCGGTGCTGTTGCCGCCCAGTATTTCCGTGCCGGAGACGGTGGCGGAGTTGTTGATGCCGATGCCGGTCACCACGTCCGCCTGCATGGCGGGGGGCAGCTCGCTCAGCTTGGTGAAGATGCGCTGGTTGCCCGTGGCCAGCTCCACCACGGAAAGGCGACCCTCGGTGATGGTGCCGGTCTTGTCCGTAAACAGCACCGAAAGGCTGCCTGCGGTCTCCAGGCCGTTGATCTTGCGCACCAGCACGTTGTCCTTGATCATGCGGATGCTCTGGAAGGACAGCAGTATACTGGTGAGCATCGGCAGGCCCTCGGGCACCGCGCAGACGATGATAGTCACGGCCACGGTGACGGCTTCGATGATCAGCTTCAGCCAGCCCGACACCGGGTCGTCAAAGGCGGCCACACTGCCGTTGAACACGTTCACCAGGATCACGCCGATGATGATGGCGACCGCGCCGATGTAGCCGAAGGTGGAAATCTGCTTGGCCAGCTTGCCCAGCTTCACCTGCAGCGGCGTCTCGCGGGTGTCCTCCTGAACCTCCAGGGCCAGCTCGCCGAACAGCGTCTTGTCGCCGACGACCTTGACCTCCATATAGCCCTCGCCGCCGCACACCACGGTGCCGCGATAGGCGTAGTGGGTGTTCAGCAGGTCCTTGATTTCATAGCCCTCGCCCTGGGGATCGGGGCGCTTGGGGGCCTCCTCGGTCTCGCCGTTCAGGGCAGCCTGGTCCACCATGATCTCGCCCTCGACGATCTCGCCGTCGGCGGGCAGCTTGTCGCCGGCCTGGAGATACACGATGTCCCCCACCACGACCTCGGAGACGTGCAGCTCGTGCAGCTGGCCGTCGCGGAGCACCTTGGTCAGCTCCTTCGATTCCTCCTCGGCCTTCAGCAGGCTGGCCTTGCCCTCCTGGCTGTGCTCGGAAAAGGCCGCCACGCCGTTGGCCAGCAGTATGGCGATGAGCACGCACACAGGCTCGTACCATTCGGCCTTGTGCATCAGCCAAAGCACCACCTGCACCGCCAGGGCCACCAGCAGGATCATGATCATCGGATCCTTGAAGCCCTCGATTATCTTTTTCCACAGCGGATCCGGTGGAATCTGGGTCAACGTATTCGAGCCGTGCTTTTTGCGGCTCTCCTCCACCTGTTGCCGGGTCAGGCCAGTCAGTTTCATTGCGTCAGCCTCCAATTTCATTGTTTGCCGTTCATATTGTTGTTTGCGTTAACGATATTCATTATATACGCTAAATGCCGAAAATGCAATAGCGGAGTGCCAAATTGTCAGCGCGGAGGGATGAAAACCGCCGCCGGTCAGCCGTGCGATACGCCCGGTCTTCGATTATCGCGTGATACTGGGTATTTACTCATTTACGGAAATACCGCGCAATGCTCATGGGGCATGAACGGCTGAATTTCAGCCGCCTGCTGTCTGCTGATTTCCTGACTTGCCGCCAATGGAACCAAGGATCGCGTCTGCATCCCCGTCGATGCAGATGGACTGATGCTCGATTTGCCGCGGGCAGAAAGCCTCATTGTAATTCAGGCAGGCATACCTGGCATTTGGATGCGCACCTGTCATCGCCCAGAAGGGATATTTAATGATGACAGGTGTGTTGGCGCCAACGCCGATTTCAAAATAGAGCGTGTGCAGGTTTTCATGCCTATGGATGAAATCGGCATAGGCGGCTGACGCCCTGTGCCAGCCCTCATCCTCCACGAAGGCATCATCGGCGCGAAGATTCATGGCGACCGCCGATCCGTCATCCGGGCACCTGGGAATCAGTGCCGTCGGTATCTTCATTGAAATACCGCTTTGAGGCATCTGGTATATACCGTCAGGGTCCTTCTCAAAGCCCTGCGCCTCCATGGCCTGCATGACCCATTCCCCGTTGTCATAGGTCTTCCGGATTGACGGATCCACGCTCTGAAACAGGCCATAATCGCCCTGTGTATAGAACAGGCGCGCCTTGTCGAAGCCGGCCCTCTGGAACTGATGGTCCACGTTCGTGGTGATGACGAAGTAGTCCTTGCCCCGCACCAGTGCCAGCAGTTTTCCATAAGTATCCTTCGGCGGATCGATATAGCGGTTATAGTAGATATGCCTCGCCCACCATGCCCAGCGCGTTTCCTCGTCCGGAAACGGATAGAATCCACCGGAATACATATCCTGAATGCCAAACCGGGCGGCAAAGTCTCCAAAGTATTGCTCAAAGCGCTCTCCGGAATACGTCAGCCCTGCCGCCGTGGACAGTCCGGCGCCCGCTCCGATCACAACAGCATCTGCGCCTTCGATGGCCTTCTTCAGCCGTTCGAGCCGCTCCTCCCTGCTGCCCGTACCGGTGGAAATGCCCGAGCCGAAGGAGCGGACTGCGGACAATCCCCTCTGTATGGTCTCCTGATAACCATTATCGTAAAAGCTGTTCATAGCACGCTCTGTCCTCCTCTTTGAATACATTGAAGATCACCCTTTCCATCGTGCCCGGATGCCCGGACAGCCAGCCTGTCACGGTCTGCACAGCGATCTGCGCCGCCCGCCTGTTGGGAAAATGAAAAACGCCTGTGGAGATGCAGCAGAAGGCCACGGATTTCAACCCGTTTTCCAAACACATGTCAAGTGTATTCCGGTAGCAGGCTGCCAGATCGTTTTCCAGCGAGGAAGTCAGCCTGCCCTGCACAATCGGCCCGACGATGTGGATGACCTTTCTCGCCGGGAGATTGTAGGCTTCCGTCAGCATCGGTACGGCGGTCGGCTGCTCATAGTCCTTGCCGTATCTTTTTTTCAGCTTCTCCATCTGTCCTGCGCATTCGGCTCTCAGCTGGACTCCGGCAAAGGTATGAATGCAGTTATCGATGCAGCCATGCATCGGCACGAAGCATCCGAGCATCTGTGCATTGGCGGCATTCACGATGGCGTCCACAGCCAGCCGTGTAATGTCGCCCTGCCAGATGGATAAGCCATCCCTGACCTTAGGAATGTCCGAAAGTCGCACAATGCCCTTTTCTTCGGCGCGGCCGCTCAAATACGCATTTTGAACGCGCAGAACATCCTCGGATACCCGCTTTGGCATGCGTATATTCATCAGCGAGCGAAGGATGCGCCGCCTTCCCTGCCGGTCATCCGGCGTCTGCAAGTCTTTATACGCACCCGAATCGGCTTTAAATGCCTCGACGAGGTAATCCAGTCGCTGATCCTGGGTCATGTTTTCTCTCATTTTATCGCCCTCTTTCCACGGTCCCGGCCCGACGTGCCGCCACGCTGTTTCCACAACGCAGGCAAAGGGCCCGCCCCATTACAAATTGAGCATCGACGCCGGCAGCGTGGTGTTTCCTTTGGCTTATCGCGTCAGTCCGGTGTAATCGCCTGTGTGTTAACAGGCAAAGAGAATATAGCACGCATGTGTTGTAATGTCAATAGTTACATCATATATTTTTCAAAACAACGGGATTATACTGAACACCATGTCTGGATCGACGGAAAACGGGGATGAAAGTACTCGGTTATCTCTGTGCTTATGGCATAATCGAGTCGTGCAGTAACGAGATGAATTTTAGTCGATTGCAAACTGCAGATTTCGAAGGCTTGCTGGCGGCAAGTCAAGAAATCAGCAGGCAGCAAGCGGCTGAAATTCAGCCGTTAATGCGCCATGAGCATTGTGCGGCATTTCCTTAAGAGGAGGTTCAGCAACACAACCGAAATCCGGGGCGCTCGTTTACAGGGCCTTCATACCACTGGCAAACCCTGCATTCTCATACGGATGCAGGGTTTGTCAGCGGTATGACATGTCGGCTTTACCGGCATGTTTTTATCGGCAATGGCGCATCGGCGTCGATCAGCTCTCCACCTTTTCCAGCGCCACAGCGGTGCGGCAGGGCAGATAGAGCCTGAAGCCGAGGCCGAATTCCGTGTCCTCGGCGCGGTAGACGGTCTCGGTGCTGATGCGGGACTGGCCGCCGTAGGGCGCTTCGTCGCTGGAAAACACCACGCGATAGCGTCCGGGACCGGTCACCCGGCAGCTGATGAACACGTCCTCCTGCGACCAGGTGGGGTGCAGGTTGAAGGCGAACAGCAGGCCGCCCCGGGCAAATATCATCAGCTTCTTCTCGTTGTCCAGCCACAGGCTTTCGGCGGGGCCGGCGCAGTGAATGTGGAAGGTGTTGATGAGGAAGGTCATGGCGCGGTCAAAGTTCGCCAGCCACTCATACTTATAATCCGTGCTCTTCACCAGTGACCACTGGCGGCGGGCGTAGTGATAGCTCCAGTTGTTGCCCTCCCTTGGGAAATCCACCCATTCGGGATGGCCGAATTCGTTGCCGATGAAGTTCAGATAGCCGTTGGGGGCCAGTGCGCAGGTCAGGAAGCGGATCAGCTTGTGCATGTCGATGGCGCGATCCATGCTCGGGCTGTGGTAGTCCTTCATCATGCCGGTGTACATCTCCGCGTCAGCCATGCGGAAGATCAGCGACTTGTCGCCCACCAGCGCCTGGTCGTGGGATTCGGCGTAGGCGATGGCCATCTCGCCAGGGCGGCAGCCGGTGATCTCGTGCCAGATGTAGTGCATGTTCCAGTCTTCCTGCATCTGATCCTTCACCAGCTTGATCCACATGTCCGGCACGCCCATGGCCAGGCGGTAATCGAAGCCCACGCCGCCGTATTCCAACGGCAGGCACATGCCGGGGAAGCCGCTCATGTCCTCGGCCACGGTCATGGCCTTTTCATTGTAGCCGTGGATCAGTTCGTTGGCCAGCATCAAATACACGCGGCCGTCAACGTTGGTATTCATCGAGAAATACTTGTCGTAGTTGTCGAAGGCTTCCATGCCGTGATTTTCATACATCATGCTGGTGACGCCGTCGAAGCGGAAGCCGTCGAAGTGGAATTCCTCCTGCCAGTATTTCAGGTTGGACAGCAGGAAATGCAGCACCTCGTACTTGCCGTAGTCGAACACGCGTGTCTTCCAGGCCTCATGCCAGCCCCGGCCGCCGTAGAGGAAATACTGGTCGTCGGTGCCGTCCAGCTGGTTCAGGCCCTCGCCCAGGTTCGGGCAGGCGTGGCTGTGCACCACGTCCAGCAGCACGGAAATGCCCATGCCGTGGGCCTTGTTGATCAGATACTTCAAATCCTCCGGCGTACCGTAGCGGTGGGAGGGCGCGAAGAAGTTGGTCACCTGATAACCGAAGGAGGCATAGTAGGGGTGCTCCTGTATCGCCATCAGCTGTATGGTGTTATAGCCCGCGTACTTGATCCAATCCAGGGTCTCGTCGGCGAATTCCCGGTAGGTGCCCACCCGGGCCTCCTCCTGGGCCATGCCGATGTGGGCTTCGTAGATCATCGGGGAGTCGGGGCGCTTTTTGCCGTAGAAATCCCCGTCGGTCCATTGGAAGGGTTCGTCGGGCATCCAGATCTGGCCGCAGAGCGTCTCGGTGGAGTGATCCAGCACGCAGCGGGTGATCCAGGCGGGAAGCCGCTCGAAGCTGTTCCCGTCCCTGCCGACCATCAGCTTGACGAACTGGCCGTGCTTCAGGGCGTCCGCGCCCTCCAGCTCGATCTCCCACACGCCGTTGCCGATGGCGGTCAGCGGATGATCGAAGGGCTCCCAGTCGTTGAAATCGCCCTTCAGCCACACGGCGTCCGCGCCGGGCAGCCAGTCGCGGAACACCCAGCCCGTATCGGTGCGGTGGAAGCCAAAATAGTGATGGCCGTTGGCGAAGTCAACTATGCTGCCCTCACCGGCCAAGTGCCAGCGCGTGTCGTTGTAGCGATCGAGGTGCATCCGTATATCCCCGGCCTGGGGATTCAGCCACGGATCCTTTTCGATCAGCAGCCACACGGCGTTATCCACGTGAATCATTCAAAAACCACCTTTGCAGGTTTATATTTTGGAGGTAGATTACCACGTCCACTGGGCGAGTATGCCCTGAATCGTCGTGCCGTCGGCGGTGGCGATGGCGATGAAATGGGAGCTGTCGCCGGCCCTGGTGAAGGCGCGCTGCTCCACGCCGTCCGTGGCCTTGGTGCCGGTCAGCGCCCAGCCGTTGGCGATCAGCTTCGCCGCGGCATTCTCGGGCTTCATGGAGACGTCGATGCCCTGTATGCAATACCTGGGGTTCGCGACGGCGTTCAGCGCCACGGCGCAGCTGTTCGCCGTCATGGACAGCGCGATTTCGCCGTTCTGGCAGATCACCGAGCCGGCGGGCGCGTCATCCTGCCGCTCCAGCGACAGCTTCCGGGCGTACTGCGTGAAGGTGGCGGGGTCGTTGGTCAGGCAGCCATAGACCTCCCTGAGCCGGGGCTTCACGTTTACCGTCACCGCCTGAATGAGGCCGTTGTGGGTCTTGACCGCCACGCTGGTGCTGCCCTTGCGCATGCCGGTAATCACGCCCTCGGCGTCCACCCGGGCGATCTTTTTATCCTGCGAAGCATACCGATAGAAGGCGTCGCTGCCCTCGTCCACGCTGGGAGCCAGCTTGAAGGTCTCCCCCACCTGGATGTCCACCTCGGGAACGTTCAGGCTCAGCGTGGTGGGCGCCTTGCCGCCCAGCACGTAGATGTCGCACTCCGCCGTCTTATCGTTGAAGGTCTTAGCGGTGATGGTGGCCTTGCCCCCGGCCACGGCAGTCACACAGCCCTCGGCGTCCACCGTGGCGACCTTCTCGTTGCTGCTGGAGAAGGTCACTGCCGATGCGGAGCGCTTGGACAGCTCCGCCGTCAATACCTTGACGTCGCCCACGGAGAGCACGGCCTTGCTTTCGGACAGCCTGATGCGCTTCGGCGCGGCGATTACGGTCACTTTGCACACGCCCAGCAGCGTCTGGTCGTAGCCGATGCCGATGTTGGCCTTGCCCGGGCGCAGGGCGGTGACGACCCCGTCGTCGCCGACCACTGCCACCTTTGGATTGTCGGACTTGTATTTCAGGACCAGTCCCTCGGTTGCCAATATGAACGTCGTATCGGCCTTCCAGGTCTCACCCTTGCCCAGGGTCACGCTTGTGGAGGGCGTCTGTCCGAAGCTCTCGGCCACGGTGACGCCCGCGATGCCCACCACGGAGGCCAGCGCCAGCGCAAGCACCAGCATCCGCGCAATCCAGCGGTACTTCATAAGTAATTCCTCCCATACATCCCATTGTGTGCTGACATTATAAGCCAGGGACACACCGCAGGCAAGGACAGCGGTAGGAGGATTTGTGGACAATAATTAGACCGGGAACGCTGATTTGTCGCGATGGCGGCAAATCAGTGTTAAATGAGGAATGAGGGATGAGAAATGAAGAATTCATGTTGAAATCCTGACGGATTTCTTTGATTAAAGGGGAATGCGAGGCGTCGAACCCTGCGGCATTTCCTTGGATCAAAACAAATCCGAAGGATTTGCAACGCGTAGCTATTCCTTTAGGACACTACCATTCCTAATTCTCCATTCCCCATTCCCAATTCCCCATTCCCCATTCCCAATTCCCAATTCCCCATTTTTCTTCACGCGCCCGCCACGCTCAGGGCCGTCACCAGCAGGCTCGGGCTGCCGAAGCAGCTGCCGCCAGGCGCATGAAATTCCAGGTCGCCGCCCACGGCCTCGACGCCCATGAGCAGCTCGTAGAAATTCCCGGCCACGGTGATCTGGTTGACAGCCTCGGCCACCCTGCCGTCCCGCACCCTGAAGCCCTTCGCCGCCAGCGAAAAATCGCCGGTGATGGGATTCGCCCCGGCGTGCATGCCCTGCAGATCCGTGATCAGCAGGCCGTCGCCCAGCTTTGCAAGCATGCCGTCGAAGTCGGTGTCGGTGGGTTCAAAGAAGAAGTTGGTCGGCGCGACGCCCACCGGCGCGGCATAGCCTGCCCGGGAGGCGTTGGCGGTGGTGGTTACGCCCTGCTTGTGGGCGGTTTTCAGGTTGTGCAGCAGCGTGGTCAGTTTGCCATTTTGGATCACGGCCTTGGGCGCAGTGGCCACGCCCTCGCCGTCGAAGGGCGTGGAGGAGGCGCTGCCGGGGCGATGGGGATCGTCCTTCAGCGTCACGCAGGCGGCGGCGACGGCCTCCCCCTCCCGCCCGTTCAGCCGGGACAGGCCCCGCTGGGCGTTGTCTGCGGAAAACACGCCGCTGAAGGTCGCCAGCAGCGCGCCCGCCGCGTCGTTTCTGAGCAGCGTCCGATAGCTGCCGGAGGGCGCGCGTTCAGCCTCCAGCCCCGAAAGCGCCTCCCGGGCCGCTGTCTGCGCGACCTTCTCCAGGTCGATCTCGTCCGGATTCATGGTGAAGAACAGCTTGAAGCCGGTGTTCACCTTCTCGCCGTCCCGGGCGACGGCGCCGACATAGCCGCCCATCAGGTTCCCCCGGGTGGATACGTTCAGGCCCAGCGTATTCACGATGGCGCTCTCGGCCCGTTCCGAAAACACGGCGCAGTCCTCCACCTGGACGATGCGCTTGTCCTGGGCCAGGGTCAGCCGTTCCAGCTCCCGGGCCATTTCGATCTTTTGAGCCGCGTCAATGTCGTCCAGCCGGGGCTCGTACAGCTTCAGCTCGGGATAGCGCTCGCTGCCCGCGAACAGGAACTGCCGGTCCTCGCTCTCCACCACGGCGGCGTTCTCCAACGCCCCGTCCACCAGCATGTCAACGGCGTCCTCGTCCATGATCTGGGTGGAGGCATAGCCCATTTTGCCGCCCAACAGCACCCGGAAGCCCAGACCGCCGCCCCCGGAGACGTTATATTGGTAGATTTCGCCGTTCTTCACCTGAACCTCGAAGCTCTCGTTGCTGCCGAAGCAGGCCTCGCAGGCGAAATCCGGGGCATCGCCCGCCTTTTCGCGGGCCCGTTCAAACAGCCTGTTGATGAATTCGTTCCTGTCCATGCTCATCGACCTCCCACCGTCATGTCGGTCACGCGTATCATCGGCTGGCCCACGTTGGTGGGAATCGAGCCGCTGGAGGCCCCGCACATGCCCTGGGCCATCCACATCCTGCCGCCCACGCGATCGATCTTCTTCAGAACCTCCGCGCCCCTGCCGATCAGGGTCGCGCCGCGAACGGGCCGGTCCACCCTGCCGTCCCTGATCAGCCAGCCCTCGGCCACGGCGAAGTTGAATTCGCCGGTGACGGGGTTCACGCTGCCCCCGCCCATGCTCTTGGCGTACAGGCCGTCGCCGCAGGTGGCGATGATCTCCGCCTCGTCGTCGCTGCCGGCGGCGATATAGGTGTTGCGCATGCGGGAGGTCGGGGCGTAGGTGTAGTCCTGGCGTCGCCCGGAGCCGGTAGGCGCCATGTTCATGCGCCGTCCGTTCAGCCGGTCCACCATATAGTTGATCAGCACGCCGTCCTTGATCAGCACCAGCCGGGTGGTGGGGGTGCCCTCGTCGTCGATGTTCAGGCTGCCCCATTCGCCGGGCAACGTGCCGTCGTCCACGGCGGTGACGATGGGCGAGGCGACCCGCTCCCCCAGCTTGCCCGCAAATTCGGAATTGCCGAAGGCCACGGCCTGGGCCTCCAGGGAATGGCCGCAGGCCTCGTGGAAGATCACGCCGCCAAAGCCGCCGTCGATCACCACGGGCATGACGCCCGCTGGGCAGGGCTCGGCGTGGAGCATGGTCACGGCCCGTTCGGCCGCGATCCGCGCCTGCGCCGCCACGTCCACGCGGCCCTCGAACAGCTCGAAGCCCATCATGGCGCCGGGGGACGCGCTGCCCGACTGGCTCTCCCCGCCGCCCTCGGCCACCGCCGAGCAGGCCATGCGGGTATAAACCCGCCGGTCGCCGGTGAACAGCCCCTCGCTGTTGGCGATCACCACGTCGCTGTCCCAGTAAATCAGGTTCGCCCGCAACTGGTGAATTTCGGGCGACACCGCCCGGGCCGCAAGGTCCATATCCCGAAGCAGCTTCGCCTTGCGCGCCCCGGCCACGTCCATGGGCAGGGCCTTGATCGGATGGACGTTCGCTTCCACGGAGCGGGTCAGGTGGATATCGCCCACCTCACCGCTGCCGCTGACCGCGTCCGCCGCCTTGCGCGCGGCGGACAGCAGCCCGGTTAGGCTTGTATCGTTGGTGTGGACGTAGACGCTGTTCAGGCCATTGTAGACGCGGATGCCCGCGCCGTGCCTGCGCGCGGTGGAGGCGTTCTCCACATGGCCGTCCACCAGGCCCATGCCGCCGCTGCGCCGGTCCTCGCAGAACAGCTCGGCAAAATCGCCGCCGGTCTTCAGCGCTGCGGCCAGAACCAGTTCGGCGGTTGATTTGAGAATCATAGGCGTTTCTCCTTTGAGGTTTTGATTATGGGAGTATTGTACCACGGATGGTTGGGTTTTACAAGGGAAGGGAAAATCTGATTTGGCGGGAAGCGACAAGTCAGTATTTATCCCTTCACCCGAAAGGCCGCCCTTGCGGGCGGCCTTTCGGGGAATCGCAGCATCCTACGCGGCGGGGGCAACCGCCTCCGCGCCGGCGTAAGCTGCGGCGTTCGCGCCGGCGATGCGGCCGAATACCACGAAATCGCACACGGCGTTGCCGCCGATGCGGTTGCCGCCGTGGACGCCGCCGGTGACCTCGCCTGCGGCGTACAGCCCCGGGATCGGCTGGCCTTCGGTGCTGATGACCTCGGTCCTGACGTCGATCTTCACGCCGCCCATGGTGTGGTGGATGCCCGGTGCGATCTGAATCGCGTAGAAGGGCGCGGTGGACAGGTCGGCGTCCATGCCGTTGTTGCGGCCGAATTCCGCGTCCTCGCCCGCGGCCACCGCCGCGTTCCAGGTGTCCATGGTCTCGACGAAGGCGGCCTCGTCCACGTTCATCGCCTTGGCCAGCGCTTCATAGGTATCGCCCTGAACCGCCATGCCCTGCTCGATGTACTGCTTGGCCGACTTGTTGTTGTCCACCAGGTTCTGGTCGAACACGATCCAGGCGTAGCCGCCGGTCTGCTCCAGCTCCGCCGCGGAGACGGCGTCGCGGGTGGCCAGGTCGTTGGTGAAGCGCTTGCCCTCCTGGTTTACCAGTATCGCGCCCAGGGAGCGCATCTTCTCGGAGACCAGCATGCTGGTGGCCTGGTACACGGTGGGATGCAGCTGTATCTGCGCCATATCCACGGTGGCCGCGCCCACGGCCTCGGCCATCAGGATGCCGTCGCCGGTCGCGCCGGGATGGTTGGTGGTCACGGCGTTGGCGAGGCTCGGGTTGTAAGCGCACATCATGTCAAAGTTGGCGCCGAAGCCGCCGGTGGCCAGCACCACGGCCCTGGCGTTGACGGTGTAATCGTGCCCGGCGTCCTCGGCCTTCACACCCACGGCCACGCCGTCGGACATGATGATCTCGGTGGCGGTGGTGTTCAGCATGATCTCGATGCCCTGCTTCTCCGCCTCCTCGCTGAGCTTCGCCACCAGGAACGCGCCCACGGGGCTGCCGTCCTCGGGAGAGTGCAGGTACTTGTGAACGGTGCCGCCTGTGGCCGCCACCTTGGGCAGGGGCGCGCCGATGGTCTCCAGCCATTCCACCGCCTCGGCGCTGTTCTCGGCCATGGTGGTGACCAGCGCCAGGTCGTTGATGCCGTGGCCGCCGTTCATGGTGTCCTCGATGAATTCCGGCACGCCGCTGTCGGTGATGTCGGCTGCCGCCTGGAACTTGGTGTCCGCGCAGTTCATGCCGCCGGAGGCCTTCAGGCTGTTGCCGCCCACGAAGGGCATCTTCTCCAACACCAGCACCTTCGCGCCCTCCTGGGTGGCCCGCACGGCGGCGGTCAGGCCCGCGCCGCCCGCGCCGACGATCACCACGTCGCATTCCAGCGTCTCGGCGGTCTTTTCCGCCGGGGCCGCAGCCTCGGGGGCGACCTCGAAGGGCGCGGGATCGATGCCCGCGTCGGTCAGCGCCTGCCGGACGGCGTCCTTGATGGCGTTGCTGGTCACGGTCGCGCCGGCGATGGCGTCCACGGCGATGCTGTTGGCCGCGACGATGGCCCCGGGCAGCTTCTCCACAGCCACCGTGCCGATGCCCTCGGTCTCGTTGTGTTCCACAACCTCGACGGCATAGATGGTCCCCGCGTCGGCCTCCACCTGTACCACGACGTCGCCGTCGATGCCCTGGCCCACGCCCCTGGCCGTGACCCTGTCGCCCTCGGCCAGCGCGAAGCCCAGCGCCAGCAGCGCGACAGCCAGCAGGATTGAAAGCAGCTTCTTCATAATTTCCCCCTCCATATTAATTATGGTATTCGCCTGTCTACAGTCTATCATACAGTCCTGCGCTTTTCAATACCTGATCCGCAAAATCCCTTTGTTCTGTTACGTCATATTGCGCAATGTAACCGTTTTGATTGTGCTAACGCGCAATGAATTCCGGCAGGCCGTCGATGCCAAAGCGGTCCCGAAGCACCCTGCGCAGCGCAGCGACGTCCGGGATGGGCTCCGTGTGCGCGGCGCCGTTTTCGTAAACGGTAAAGGCGTCGTCGGTGATGGAAAGCGCCCCATCTGCCGTGCGCAGGTTGACCAATATGTGTTTGACGAATATGGACTGCGGGTCCTGGGCGCTCTTCATGTTGGCGGCGATGAACTCTTGGTTCGTCTGGGGAAAGGTGTTGAACTGGAGCACGGCCTCCCGCACGCCGGCGGAGGTGTTGCGGGAAACGGTCCACCAGTATGCGTCGAAGCGGTCGATGCAAAAGAACTCGCCCCGCACGTCCCTGCCCGCGCCGTCGGCGATTTCCAGCGCCCCGGCGGGCATGGGGCCGCCGAAGCCCACGTCGCAGAAGTACAGCCGTCCGCCCAGCGCCACCACGGCGGCGCGGTGGGCGCAGGGCGGCAGGAAATCCCTGCCCCGCACCACGCGGCAGAACACCGACCGGGCGTCGAAGCCCAGATCCAGCAGCAGCCGGGTGAACAGCGCGTTCAGCTCATAGCAATAGCCGCCCCTGCGCCGAAGGACCACCTTGTCGTACAGTGCGGGAATCTCCAGGGACACCGGCCGGTTCAGGCAGCTGGTGTTCAAATCCTCGAAGGGCACGTGGGTCTGGTGCGCCCAGATCAGCGCGTTCAGGCCGTCCAGATCGGGCGCAGGCGCAGCGGAAAGGTCGATGCGGGCGAGGTACGCGGAGACATCCGGTATCGGTTGATTCATGGATTCGTACATATTTTATCCCTCCGTCAGCTTTAGCGACGCGGCCACATGAAAAACCTGCCGGGCGTCGTTCAGATCCAGGCCCGTCATCTCCTGTATGCGCCTCAGCCGGTAGGCCAGCGTGGTTCGGTGGATGCCCAGGGCGTTGGCCGTCTCCATCTGGTTAAAGATGTGCTGGATCAGGGTGCGAAGGGTGGCGATGTACTCGGTGCCCTCCGCCGCGTCCGTCGCCGCCAGCCTGATCACGGCGGGGTGGGTCAGGTCGTCCCGGTAGGGATGGGCCCGCAAGTGCCGGAGCATGCGCTCGTAGCGCACGTCGGTGTAGTTGCAGACGGCGCCCGCCCCCAGCTCCAGCGCCACTTCGGCCTGGCGATGGAAGCGTGGCGTTTCCAGCAAATCCCGGTAGGGCTCGCTGACCCCGGCCCGCAGGTGGTTCACGGCGCAGAACGGGCCGACGAGCTCCAACGGCCTGGCGAAAGCCTCCGGGTTCGGCCCTGTCAGCAGCAGACAGATGTGGGTCTCCGAGCGATCGATCAGGCAGCAAAGCCCGTTCAGCGACAGGGCCGCGAGCCGGTCGTAGGCGTTCCGCCACTGCTCGCCCGCCAGCAGGGGCAGCGCCGCGCGAAGGTTTACAAGGCAAAACCAATCCCCCGCCCGCCAATCCACGGCGATCAGCCGCGAATTCAGGTTGTCCCGCGAGGCGATGTCACCCGCAAGCAGATCCATCATCAGCTGGCGGGGCACGGCGTCGGGAACGGGCGCGCCAAAGCCCGCCGAGGCCATCCGTATGGCGACAAATTCAGAAAAGAAGCATAGAAGGTCGCGGTCGCCCCGGCTGAGCGGCCTGTGGTACTCCACCACGTTCACCATGCCGCAGCGACGCCCGTCCACCAGCACGGGCGCGCACCAGAAGGGCGCGCTCATGCCCTCCCCCTGATGGGAAAAGGGGGTATCCCGGCGCTCGACCTCGGCCAAAAATGCCATCAGCGCCTCTGCCTGACGCTGGGATTCCACCCGCGCCACGCCCTCCCGCACGGTGTCGGTCCATATGGGGTCGGGGGTGCCGTCATTCGCTGTATAGGCCAGGATTCGCATGCTTCGGTTATAGACGATCATCGGGTTGTTCAGCACCCGGTGGCCCGCTTCCAGCAGCGCAGACCAGTCCCCGCCCCCGCGCAATATGTCCAGCAGGCCGTCGCTCCAGGCGTTATAGTAAGCGAAGCACGCTTCCATCACCGCGACGAGCCGCTTGAGCGGCACAGAGCGCGGCAACACGATCAGCGAGCGCTCCCCCTCGCATTCGGGGAGCCCCCCGGCTTCCTCAGAGCGGGAGGGGATATAGATGCAATGCTGCGCGCCGCATCTGGCATAGGGACGCGCGCCCCCGGAATTGTCCTGGAGCCAGAGCAGGTCCTGCCGTCCCCGCTCGCGATAGGCTGTGGAAAAGCCATACACATCACAGCTTTGCGCATAGTGCAAAAACAGCGGCTTCACGTCCAGCAGCGACAGCGCCTTTTCCACCACAATTGGCACGGTATAGCGCACGACAACCACCCCTGATATATATGAGGTATAAAATAAGATGTAAAAGGTATGGGGTTTGAAGCGTGAATGGCGTTCCTGTCCCCCTGTTCCCAAGGGCCTTCCGGCCCCAGCTCACTGAAAACAGCACACCGTGCTGTTTTCCGGGCGTTCGCTGTCCCTGTTCCCACTTACCTCTTACCTTTTACTCTTATTATACTACATTTTGCAGCAATGTCAATGTAAAATTCCCGCAAATCGCGTATTGACAAAGATGGCAAAAAGGTTAAACTTGTTTATGTATAGTTATCATGGGAAGAAGGATGATGTGATGAAGACCCAGCGCAAATACCTGTTTCTGATTATAGCTGCGGCACTGATCCTGCTTGCCAGCTTCCTGCCCTGCCCCGAGGGGCTGACCCGGCAGGGCATGCAATCCTTCGGCATCATACTGGCGGCCATCGTGCTGTGGGTGACGGAGACCATGAACATGGCCGTAACCGGCATATTCATGGCCACGCTGCTGGTATTTATGAAGATACTGTCGCCGGGCGACATGTTCAAGGGCTTCGGCGGCTCGGTGTTCTTCTTCATGGTGGGCACCATGTCCATCACCACGGCCATGGCCTCCACCACCATCCCCACCCGCATCGCCGGCATGATCATGACCTGGGCGAAGAAATCGCCCCGCAAGCTGGTGGTGGGCTTCGGCATCGGCACGGCGCTGCTCTCCTCGATCATGTCCAACATTCCCACCTGTGCGCTCTTCGCCTCGCTGGGCCTGGCGGTATTGAAGGCCAACGGCGACCCGAAGCCGGGCACGAGCAATCTGGGCAAGTGCCTGATGATCGCCATACCGGCGGCTTCGGTGGTGGGCGGCTACATGACCCCCGCCGGCGGCCCCACCAACATCATCGCCATGAACTACCTGGCCGAGATCGGCAGGCCCGTGACCTTCCTGAAATGGATGATCCAGGGCTATCCCATCGGCCTGCTGGTGATCGTGCTGGTGTCGCTGTGGATCACCTTCGTCCACAAGCCCGAGAAGATCTCCGACGAGGCCATGCGCGAGGCCGAGAAGATGGTGCACGGCGCGGGCCCCCTCACGACCCGCGAAAAGAAGGCCCTGGCGATCATCGCCGCGATGTTCGTCGCCTGGGTCGCCTCCTCCTGGGTGCCGGTGCTGAATACCACCTGCGTGGCGCTGATGGGCACGTGCCTGTTCATGTTCCCGGGCATCGACGTTTTGACCTGGGACGAATATTCCCGGAAGGGCGGCTGGGACGCCTCCTTCATGGTGGGTTCTGTGGGCGCGCTGGCCGACGCCACGCTGGCCACCGGCGCGGCCAAGTGGCTGATTACCACCACCCTGGGCGGCGCGACGAGCTGGCCCGCCTTCGGCGTGTTCCTGCTGATTTCCTTCCTGGTGTGCTGCATCCACATACTCATCCCCTCCGGCCCCGCAGTGGCGGGTCTGGCGGTGGTGCCCATCGTGGAGCTGGCGGTGCTGGCGAACATCAACCCGGCGGGCGCGGCCATACTGGTTTCCTTCTGGTCGGCGGTCACGTTCGTGCTGCCCACCGACGCCGTGCCGATGTTTACCTATAAATTCAAATACTATACCTTCGGCGATATGATAAAAACCGGCGTGCCCGCCTCCATCGTCATCGCGGTGCTGGTGGCCATACTGATTCCCGGCGCATGCATGCTGCTGGGCTGCTGATTCGACAAGCGCACTCCCGGGAGGGCCACAGGTTTTCCCGGTTCGTTCGCGCTGGAGTACCAGACCGGGGCGGACACAAAGCGGAAGGGCGGACGTGCGCCGCTGTCCGATTCAAATTCATTTAATGTAAGGGGGACGTAACTATGGCAACATTACAGGACGTGGCGGACATCATCATCTCCGGCAAGGCGAAAAAGACGCCCGGCGTGGTACAGGAGGCCCTGGACGCGGGCTGTGCGCCGGCCGAGATACTCAACACGATGATCGACGCCATGAGCGTGGTCGGCGACCGCTTCTCCAGGAATGAGATCTTCGTGCCCGAGATGCTGGTGGCCGCCAAGGCCATGAAGAAGGGCGTCGAGGTCGTAAAACCCCTGCTGGCCGAGGGCGGCGTGGGCAGCATGGGCAAGATGATCATGGGCACCGTTGCGGGCGACTTGCACGACATCGGCAAGAACCTGGTCATCATGATGATCGAATCCGCCGGCTTCGAGGTGATCGACCTAGGCGTGGACGTGCCCGTGGAGCGCTTCCTTTCGGCCTATGAGGAGAACCCCGACACGAAGATCATCGGCTGCTCGGCGCTGCTGACCACCACCATGCCGGCCCATGCCGGCCCTGGAGCAGACCGTGGCCGCCATCAACCAGCAGCCCTGGCGCAGCAAGGTGAAGGTCATGGTGGGCGGCGCGCCCATCACCCAGGAGTTCGCCGACAGGATCGGCGCGGACGCCTACACCGAGGACGCCGCCTCCGCCGCACAGAAGGCGAAGGAGCTTGTGTCGTAAATCATAAATTTGGAAAAAGGGCTGAATAAGGCGTTCAGGGCCAAGCGTTTGGGGTTTGGGATAAGTCACCGTCTTGCGAGGCTTGTTTCAGGAAATCCGCCGGGATTTCATACACCACTCAACGCTGCACGCTGCACGCTCTGAAGCCACTATTCCAATTATGATATAGAACCAGACAATAATTTGATGGGGAGGAATTATCCATGAGTCAGAACAAGGGACAGACTCAGAAAAAGGGCCTGAGCACGGCTCTGAAGAACTTCTTCGGCGTCGGCGATGCCGGCTTCGTGCTGATGAGCAACGTCGAAACCTTCTACTTCATGAATTTCCTGACGAACGTTGCCGCATTCAGCCCAGCTGTCGCCGGTGTGATCAACTCGGTGTTCTCGATCATCGACGCCTGCCTGAGCTGGATCTACGGCGGCATACTGAACGGCACCAAGGCCAAGAAGTGGGGCCGCTATCGCTCCTGGCTGATTCTGACGCCCTGGATCGTGCCCTTCATCTCATCATCGCCGCCGTCGTGTCCCACGTGATCTGGAACATCGGCTACGTGGCCAACGCCACGCTGGTCTCCGTCGTGGGCAAGACCCCCGAGGACAAGGCGACCCTGTCCTCCTCCCGCGCGACCTGGAACAACATCGGCGGCCTGATCTGGTCCTACGCCGGCCTGCCCTTCGCCACCGTGCTGGGCGGCATCGTGGGCGAGAAGAACCAGTGGGCGGCCGCAGCCTTCGTGCTGGGCTGGGTGATGGTGCTCGGCTACTTCGCCCACTTCAAGATGACCGAGGGCTACGAGGAGATCGAGGACGAAAAGCACGCAGGCGCTGCCAAGCAGAACAAGATCTCCATCCCCGACATGTTCAAGTCGCTGTTCCAGAATCCCCAGCTCATCATCCTGATGCTGGCTGACCTGGCCAAGTGGTGCGTGAAGTTTGTCACCGCCGCCTCCGCCATCTACTACTTCCGCGACGCCGCCGGCAACCCCGGCCTGATGGTTCCCTACGCGCTGTGCATCGCGCTGGCCGCCATGGTGGGCGCCTACATCGTGCGCTTCTGGGTCAAGGCGATGCCCTCCCGCACCATCGCCATCATCTCCTACGTCGGTATGGCCGTGTTCCTGTTCCTGATCTACGTGATGTACGCCAATGCGACCATGGTCATCGTGTTCATGACCTGCGCCCAGTTCTTCTACGGCGTGGCTACGCCGACACCGTGACCTACACCACCTGGAAGACCGGCAAGAACGCCGCCGGCTGGATCATGGGCCTGCAGAACCTGCCCCTGAAGGTGGCCGTGTTCCTGCGTGGCACCATCGTGGCCGCCGTTCTGTCCTCCGTGCATTGGGCGCCCGACGTGACGCTGGAGGGCGCTGCCCGCCAGGGCATGACCGTGGCCTTCGGCCTGGTGCCCGCCATCTTCTGCGCGGTGGGCGCGCTGCTGCTGGTGTTCGGCTTCAAGATCACCAAGGACGTGGTCGACAAGGCCCAGAGGGAAATCGACGCGCGCAACGCATAATGACAATTTCGAATCCGGAATGGGGAATGGGGCGTAAGTCCCCTCCCCTTTTCCCTGTCTATGAATGGCAACCGACATGAACCATACCCCCAAATTTCAAGGAGGAAACCTTATAATGCTGACCAAGAGACAGAATATGATCGAGACCATGAAGGTGGGCGGCCATCCGGATCGCTTCGTCAACGGCTATGAGGCGCTGGGTCTGGTGATGGGCTCTCCCTTCGGCAAGCGCAACCCCAACCCCAAGCCGGGCGAGCTGAACGTGGTCAACGCCTGGGGCATCACCAAATCCTGGCCCAAGGGCACGCCGGGCGCGTTTCCGGTACACACCCCCGACAAGATCGTCATCAAGGACATCGAGGAGTGGCAGAAGTATGTGAAGGTGCCCCGCGTCAAGTACGACGCCGAGGAATGGGAGCCCTTCATCGAGATGTATGAAAAGGTGGATCGCAACGAGCAGTTCGCCTGCGCCTACTTCGCCCCAGGCGTGTTCGAGCAGTGCCATTACCTGCTGGAGATCCAGAACTGCCTGATGGCCTTCTATGAGTATCCCGACGAGATGCACGAGCTGATCGACATGATCACCCAGTTTGAGCTGGGTATGGCGGCCAGATCACCTTCATGGGCGGCATCGACAGCGCCACCGTCGACTACGAGGGCTGGACCGAGGAAGAGGTCGCCAAGCAGGTGCGCAACGCCTGCGAATCCTGCGGCACCCATTACTTCATCCCCTGCACCTCCCAGGGTCTGCCCATCAGCACCTATCCCGGCGTCTACGAGGCGGTCGCCAAGGAAGTGGACAACATGTCCAGGGAGATGTTCAAATAAACGGCTTGTCCATTGTCTGCCGGGGGCGCAAACGCGCCCCCGGTATTTATTTCCCACTGTCTGCCTGCCAATTTCTCGACTTGCCGCCAACACTTGTCAAATTGGTTAAAAAGTGGTATAATTATTGATATAAGCAATGCAAACAGGACAGGGGTCAGGCGTATATGAACGGCATTTTACTGATTGCGGAACAACCGGACATCGTGAAGAGCTTTACCGACATGCTCTCGCCGGCCTATGAGGTGTACTGCGTCA
>CACYZW010000057.1 GCA_902778995.1 uncultured Eubacteriales bacterium | reverse complement strand
GCCAAGAACGGCCAGAACCTGACGCCCTCCACCGTGCGGGAGCAGCTCTCCGTGTTCGTGATGAGCTATGATTCCCTGCGCATCAAGAAGAAGGAGGGGCGCAAGGCCTATCAGGAGAACGGCGCGCTTGCGCAATTCGTGCCCCACTTCACCCAGCCGGACGCGCTGCTGCCGGACGTGGACGAGTCCGCGCTGATTCAGGTGCTGGGGCAGATGAACCCGGTGGTGGTCGTGGACGAGAGCCACAACGCCACCAGCGAGCTGAGCGTGGAGATGCTGAAAAACCTCAACCCGTCGTTCGTGCTCGACCTGACCGCCACGCCGCGACAGAACAGCAATATCATCTCCATCGTGGACGCGCGGGAGATGAAGCGGGAGAACATGGTCAAGCTGCCGGTGATCGTGTACAACCGGCACACCAAGCAGGACGTATTGACCGATGCCATCCAGCTGCGCGGCAGCATCGAGCAGCAGGCCAGGGCAGCGGAGGCCAACGGCGGGCGGTACATCCGGCCCATTGTGCTGTTCCAGGCCCAGCCCAAGGGCAAGGAATCCAGCGCCACCTTTGAAAAGCTGAAGGCGGCGCTGATCGACATGGGCATCCCGAAGGAAGAAATCGCCATCAAGACCTCCGAGGTCAACGAGCTGAAAAACGTGGACCTCATGTCCCGGACGTGCCCCATCCGATATATCATCACCGTCAACGCGCTGAAGGAGGGCTGGGACTGCCCGTTCGCATACATACTGGCGACGCTGGCCAACCGCACGTCCCAGGTGGACGTGGAGCAGATCGTCGGGCGCATACTGCGCCTGCCCTACACGGAAAAGCACGGCCAACCGCTGCTGAACATGTCCTATGTGCTGACCTGTTCCAACGATTTCAGCGCCACCGTGCAGAACGTTATCAAGGGCCTGAATCGCGCCGGTTTCAGCGATAAGGAATTCCGCGTCGGTTCCGAAGCGGTGCCCGAACCGGAGAAGCCGGAGGAGACGCCGACCCAGCAGAGCATCGACGACATTCAAACCGTGCCGGAGGAGGAGTTCCTGGACTTCGACTTCGCCGCCGCCAGACAGCGTTTGGAGGAATCCGCCGGGGATATGTCGTCGCCAGCGGTTCAGGACATGACCCAGACGGCGGAGCAGACCGGCGCGGCCTTTGAAGCCGAGATGAACGATTTGGACGATCTTCCGTTGATGGGAGGCGGTGAAATGCGCAGGCATATCCAGATGCAGGCGGAGTTTGCGGAGGAGGCGCAGGCGCTGCGGCTGCCCGTGTTCGTGGAGCAGATCGAAGCCTCGCTGTTCTCGGAGGCAATGGTGCGGCCCGTGGCGTCGCAGGCGCTGATCGACGGCTTCACGCTGGCAGACAAGGACACGCAGATCAACTTCAACATGCCCCAGGGCGACGTGGCGAAGGTGGACGTGGACAGCGACGAGCGTCCGCGGCGCATTGCGCTGAGCGAGCGCGAAGCCCGGCAGTTCAAGACCTATATGGAGAGCATCCCCTCCGAGAAGCGGAAGGATGCCTGCATCAACATCATCCACGGGCAGTTGAACCGGCTGGACTGTGTGGGCTCCGGGGATTTGAAGCGGTATATTCAGCGCGTCGTCGAGCAGATGAACGCGGACCAGCTCGCGGAGATGGAAGGCTCTATTCAAGCGTATGCCCGGAAGATCAGGGACAAGATCGAAGCGCTGATGGGGGATTATAAGGAGAAGCGCTTTTACGACATGATCAACGCCAAGGAGATCACCTGTGAACCATATTTCAAATTTCCGAAGGTGATTTCCCCGGTGGAGACCATGCCGCCGATCAGCAAGTCGCTGTACACGGACGAGGCTTCCGTAAACGGGCTGGAGGAGAAGGTCATCCTTGCGGTTGCCGGCCTGGAAAACGTGAAGTGGTGGCACCGGAATATCGAGCGGCAGGGCTTCTGCCTGAACGGGTTTATCAACCATTATCCCGACTTCATCGTGATGACGAAAAAGGGAAACATCGTGGTGATCGAAACCAAGGGCGACGACCGCGACAACAGCGACAGCCGCGCCAAGCTGGCCCTGGGCAAGAAGTGGGAGGCCCTCGCCGGGGGTCGGTATTCATACTTCATGGTGTTTGATGAGAAAGATACCGGGTTGGACGGCGCGATGACCGTGGCGGAGTTTATGGGGATTATGAAGCGGCTATAATGGTATTTGCCTGAAGCAGGCCGCAGACGGGGAAACGGTCTTGCTTTGAATCTGCCGCTATGGTAAAATATGACATACAACAACAGACACACCGAAAGAGGATTGCACATGTACGACATCATCATCATCGGCGGCGGCCCTGCGGGCATGACGGCGGCGCTGTACGCGCTGCGCAACGGCAAGAGCGCGCTGGTCATTGAAAAGAACGGCTTTGGGGGACAGATCACCCACTCGCCGAAGGTGGAAAACTACCCCGGTACGCTGCAAATGAGCGGCAATGAGTTTGCCGACAAAATGCTGGATCAGATATTGGCCCAGGGGGCCGAGATCGAGCTGGAGAACGCGGTGTCCGTGGAGGACCTGGGCGAAACCAAGCGCGTGCGCACCGAGGAGGGCAGCGCCTTCGAGGGGCGGGCCGTGGTGCTGGCCACGGGCGTGAAGCACCGCATGCTGGGCCTGGAGGGCGAGGACGCGCTGGTGGGCGAGGGCATCTCCTTCTGCGCGGTGTGCGACGGCGACTTCTACAGCGGCCAGCGGGTCTGCGTGGCCGGGGGCGGCAATTCGGCGCTCCAGGAGGCGGTGCTGCTGGCGGAGAAGTGCCGCGAGGTGGTCATACTCCAGGATCTGCCCGCGCTGACCGGCGAACAGAAGCTCCAGGACGCGCTGCTGGCGAAGGACAACGTCCGCGCCATCTGCGATACGAAGATCAACCGGCTGGTCGTCGGGGATGGCGCGCTGCGGGGCGTGGAGATCGAGAGCCGGACCACAGGGGAAAGACAGGTGGTCGACTGCGACGGGCTGTTCGTGGCCATCGGCCTGATCCCCGAGAACGGCCCCTTTGAGGCGTTGGCCGATCTGAACGAGTGGGGTTACTTCGCCTCCGGCGAGGATTGCCTGACCCGCACCCCCGGCGTCTACGTGGCGGGGGATTGCCGGAGCAAGGGCGTGCGCCAGCTGACCACCGCCGTGGCCGACGGCGCTACCGCCGCGCTGGCCGCCTGCCGGTATATCAATACCGGCGCGTGACGGGCCCCTGACGACAGACGGCGACCCCCGCGCCGTTTGTGCGCGGGGGAGCGCTCAGACCGCTGACAAAGGCCGCAGACGCAGAAAATCCTTCCGATAAAAGAAGAACGGAAGGATTTTCTGCTTGCTGTGTTGGCGTCGCCTGCAAAATGCGCTCATTTACGGCGGACGCCGTTTGAGCGCGGGGGTCGTTGCGGTTGTCCTCGTGCGTCAGACGGTCGTCTCCACGGAAAAGCCCATCTCCGTGCAGTATTTCTCCGCCGTGGAACCCTCGGCAACGTGGAAGGTGGCGGCGCAGTCGGCGGGGAAGGCGTCCCTTCCTATAAAATTGACGCTGGCGGGAAGGGTCACGTCCCTCAGGGAGACGCACATGGCGAAGGCCATCATGCCGACGGACTGTACGCCGTTCTGAAGCGTTACTTCGCTCAGGGCAATGCAGCCCGCGAACGCGCCGTTCGGGACGGCGCGTATGCTGCCGGGCACCGTGACCCGCGCGATGCGGCGGTTGCCCGCGAAGGCGGACTGGGCGATGTCGGCGACGATGTGGCCGTCGATGAGCACGGGCAGCGAAACGTCGCTCTCGCCGCCGGAATAGCCGGTCAGGGTGGCGAAGCCGCTCGCATCAAGGACGTATTGAAAGCCTTCCGTGCCCTTCAGGGGATTGTCCTTTTCGGCGGGTATCCAGGGCATATCGGACAGCCGACCCGCTTTCGGGCGCTCCACCATGCTTTTGACCGGCCCGATCAGCGCGGCGGTCAGTATCGCGGCGACGGCGATCCAGACCAGTCCGGCGCGCACCAGGCCCCGCCCGACGGGGATCTCCTCGTCGGCGTCCGGGTGGAAGCGGGTGGGATCGTCGGCGTCGTACAGTATGTCCAGCGTCGCGCCGACGGGGTATTTTTCGCGCTCAAAGGGCCCCTTGCAGGGCGCGCGCAGCGTCTGCCCCTCCGCTGTGTATTCGATGATGGGCGTACAGCGTCGGCTGTTGGCGGGGGCGTTGTCGGCGTACCCCACGACGACGCCGGTGGCGCGGACGCGCTCCTGCTCCTGCTTGCGCAGCCAGCGACGCCGAAAAAGAATGCCGACGGCCAGCAAGATCCAGCCGCCGACTGAAAACGCGATGAAAATGAACGCCGTATCCATGGGACTGACAGCCTCCTGCCGTTAAGTAAATACCGCATAATCGAGTTGTGCAATAACGCCATGGGCATTGTGCGGCGTTTCCTTATGCAGAGTATTTTAGCAGCGCTTCGAGCAGCTCTCCGGCCATGTTGGAATATACCTCCACGGTGACGGGCTTCGTCAGGTCGAGACTGTAGATGCCCAGTATGGATTTTGCGTCGGTGACGGCGCGGCCCTGCCGCAGGGAGATGGTAAACGGATAGTCGTTGACGAGGTTCGCAAAGCTCTGGATGTCGGCGGTATCCCTCAAAATGATGTCAAAAGCATGCAATGGCGACGCCTCCCTTCGTACAGGTCGAATAGTATTGGCTTCGGTCGGTCGGAAGGGCAAGGGCATGGAACGGGGTCAAATATTCAAGTGAGATAATCTATTATACCATGGCCCGCCGTAAAATGCAAGTAAAAATCCGAACGTTCGGCAAATTTTTTTGACGCGAAATATGGACATCGGTGGATTCAATTGATATACTGGGCGTATTCAAGCGTATGGAGGGGTGTTCGCCTTGAAAAACAGGGATGTCGAGATGGCCCAGCGGGTGGCCGGGGCAGTCGCAAACGCGGGAGGCAGGGTCTACTACGTGGGGGGCTTTGTGCGCGACAGGCTCCTGGGGCTGGACAACAAGGACGTGGACATCGAGGTTCACGGCGTTTCGGTTTCGACGCTCGAGGGCATATTGGACGATCTGGGCGAGCGCACGACCATGGGGGTCAGCTTCGGCATCATGGGCCTGCGCCACTACGGGCTGGACATCGCAATGCCCCGGTCCGAGCGGGCCACGGGGCGGGGACACAAGGATTTCGAGGTCTTTGTGGACCCGTTCATCGGGCCCCGAAAGGCGGCCCTGCGCCGGGATTTCACGATGAACGCGCTGATGCAGGACGTGCTGACCGGGGAGATACTGGATTTCTTCGGCGGGCAGACGGACATGGCGGCGCGGCGCATACGCCACGTCAACGATACCTCGTTCGCCGAGGATCCCCTGCGGGTGTTCCGGGCCGCCCAGTTCGCCGCCCGCTTCGGCTTCGAAGTGGCGGAGGAGACCACGGCGCTGTGCGCGACGATGGACGTGGGGGCGCTGGCGCCCGAGCGCGTGATGGGCGAGCTGGAAAAGGCGCTTATGAAGGCGGATCGCCCTTCGATCTTCTTTGTCGAATTGAAGAAAATGCGCCGGCTCGGGGTATGGTTCGGGGCGCTGGAAGCGCTGCCGGAGGCCGGATGGCAGCGCGCCATGGCGGCGCTGGACGGGGCGGCGGCGCTGCGGGGGCGCGCGCAACGCCCGCTTTCCTTCATGGTGGCGGCAGCCTGCGCGGCCTTCGACGCGGCGGTGGCGGAGCGCTTCCTGTCGCGGCTGACCAATGAAGTTGAGCTGACCCGCTACGTGCTGAACATGTGCCAGTGCGGCCCGGAGCTCGACGCGCTGCTGAGCGACGGTGCCGATACAGATAGATGGATGGCGCTCTTCGACGTCTCGGTCTGTCCGGAGGATCTGCTGCTGCTGGGGCGGGCGCTGCACGCCGCAGACGGCTGGGACGGGAAGGAGGCCGGGCTGCGGGCGCTGCTGGCGCTGTACCGGGAGCGCATGGCGCAGCCCTGCGTCATGGGGCGTGACCTGGTGGCGGCGGGCGTGAAGCCCGGCCGGGTCATGGGCGAGGCGCTGGCATACGCCCACGCGTTCAGGCTGGCCGGCATCCCCAAGGCAGCGCAGATGGAAAAGGTGCTGGCGTTTATCGAAGCGCACGGGGAGGGGGAAGGGCGATGATCGACGTCACATTGCTGGGCACGGCGGCGCTGGTCCCGCTCCCCGAGCGGGCGCTGACGGCGGCGCTTTTGACCTGCGGCGGCAGGAGCATACTCTTCGACTGCGGCGAGGGCACCCAGATCGCCGCCCGAAGGGCGGGGGTCAGCCTGATGAAGGCGGACGTGATCGCCCTGACCCACTATCACGGCGACCACATCTTTGGCCTGCCGGGACTCTTGCAGACCATGAGCAGCCTGGGCCGCGTCGATTCGCTGACCATCACGGGTCCCGAGGGGCTGGAGGAGGCCCTGTCGCCCATACTGGCGATGACGGGCTGGATCACCTACCCGGTGCGGCTGATGACGCTGCCCGGGGAGGGGCTGCCCCTGTGCCGCCTGAACCGGCATTGGCCGGAGCTGGCGCGGCTGGAGGCGTTTCCCACGTTCCATCGGGTCGTCAGCCAGGGCTATTGCTTCACGCTGGGTCGGATGGGCGTGTTTAAGCCGGAGCGGGCGCGGGCGCTGGGTGTGCCGACAGCGCAGTGGCGTCTTTTGCAGTCGGGCCGGAGCGTGCAGGTCGGGGACGCGACCGTCTCGCCGAAGATGGTGCTGGGCGAACCCAGGAAGGGCCTGAAATTCGTGTTCTCCGGCGACACCGCGCCCTGCGAGGCGCTGGTTCGGGCGGCTGAGGGCGCGGATCTGCTGATCTGCGAGGCCACCTACGGCGAAAACGAACAGGCCGCGCTGGCCGCCGGACACGGCCATATGATTTTCGCTCAGGCGGCGGAAGTGGCCGCCCGGGCCCGCGTGAAGCGGCTGTGGCTCACCCACTATTCACAGATGATCCAGGATCCGCAGGAATGTCTGCCAAACGCCGCGGCGGTGTTTCCGGACGCCCGTTGCGGCGAGGACGGGATGCGGATGACGCTGAGCTTTGAACAGAATGGTGAACAGTTGTGATATTTCACATTACGTCTCTTGACAGCTTCGATCAAATCCCTTATACTGTTAAGGCTGTTAATTTGGCATTGTTCGCTGTCGTGGCGCCGGCTGTGATCCGGAAACGGCGGGCCGCGGGGCGAATGCGACATATTAATTTGTAAGGAGTGTTCCAAATGTCTGTCCGTACCTATCAGCCCAAGAAGCGTCAGAGAAGCAAGGTTCATGGTTTCCGCGCGCGCATGAAGACCCGCGCCGGCCGCAACGTACTCAAAGCCCGCCGCGCCCGGGGCCGCAAGGTTCTGTCCGCATAACGCGGTCCATGGCGGCAGAGCGCGAAGGCGCGCGGGGCGGCGAGACCTTCGCTCGTCAATACCGGCTGGGAAGCAACCGGAATTATCGCTATGTGTATCGCCGGGGCAAGGCCCATCCCTCCCGCAACCTGGTATTGATCTACCTGAAGGGGCGGGATCTGAAGATCGGCTTTTCGGTTTCGGGGAAGGTGGGCAACGCCGTGACCCGCAACCGGATCCGCCGCTGTCTGCGCGAGGATGTCCGCAGGCTGCGCGCGCGCATGAAGTGCGGCAGGTATGTGTTCATCGCCCGCGCGTGCATCGTGGAGGAAGCGCACGCGGCGGTGACGAAGGAGCTTGTCAGGCTGCTGGAGCGCGCAAAGCTGCTGAAGGAGACGCCCTGAACGGGCGCTTTGGCGGAGGAGGGGTTTCATGCGTCGCCTGCGCAGTGTGCCGAAGCGGGTTCTGCTTTGGCTGATTCGCTTTTATCGCGCAAACCTGTCGCCCCTGCATCCGGCGTGCTGCCGGTTTACGCCGACGTGCTCGCAGTATGCCATGGAGGCCGTTGAAAAATACGGCGCCGTCAAGGGCGGGTATCTGGCCCTGCGCCGGATATTGCGCTGCCATCCGTTCCACAAGGGCGGATACGATCCTGTGCCATGAGGTATCTGAAAATGCTCCGCAGCCAAACAGATGCGCGGCGGGGCATTTCTGTGAATTGGTGGGGAAAGGCGGCTGTGCCGCCTGCCGTGGGGGAGCAACATCATTTTTTGGAGGTTAGACAATGACAGCCTTTTTTGTCAATCTGTTGACCTGGATCAACAACCTGGTGGGGAACTATGGATGGTCCATCGTCTTGTTCACGCTGTTGATCCGCCTGGTTCTGCTGCCCCTGGACATCAAGAGCAAGAAGAGCATGCGGGCCATGACCAAGATTCAGCCCAAGGTGCTGGCGCTTCAGAAGAAGTATGCCAACGACAAGGAAAAGCTGAATCAGAAGACCATGGAGCTGTACCGCAAGGAGCATGTCAGCCCCACGGCGGGCTGCCTGCCGATGCTGATTTCCCTGCCGATCCTGTGGATCATGTTCTCGGCCATGCGCACGCTGGGCAACGAGTACACGATCCAGATGCTGCTGGACATGAAGAAGAGCGGTCAGCCGCTGACCACCGAGGCGCTCAGAGCCGCCGGCTACAGCTGGCTTTGGATCAAGAACGTGTTCCAGCCCGATTCCCCCTTTGCCACCATACTGCCCGCAGTGGGCAGCAACCTGCGCATGATCCAGCCGGTGAAGGGCTCCGCCATACTGACGGCGGAGAACATCAATATGGCGCTGGAGTTTTTGAAGTCCAGCGAATATTCCGGCCTGGCCTCCAACCTGATCCCGGCCAGCGCCTTCACCGTGCAGAACATCAACTTCCTGTTCATCAACACCACACTGACAATTCCCAATTCCATCGCCAATCTGTTCCAGTACGGCAACGGCCTGTTCATACTGCCGCTGCTGGCGGGCGGCAGCCAGTTCTTCATGACCAAGCTGATGAACGGCAAGCAGACCCCGGAGCAGAAGGCGCAGCAGCAGGCCCAGCAGGCCGACCAGAGCAACCCGATGAACAGCCCGGTGATGAAGTGGTTCTTCCCGCTGTTTTCGGTGTGGATCTGCGCCACGTCCAACGCCGCGTTCTCCATCTACTGGATGGCGGCGAACGTGATTCAGATCGTGCAGCAGTTGGCCGTGAACTATTGGTTTGAGCGCCAGGACGCCAAGGCCGCCGCGCTCGAGCCGACCAATACAGAAGACTGATTTCACATTCATTATCAGGTAAGGAGGCAATGTGCCTTGAGATCCATTGAAGCCAGTGGCAAGACGGTAAAGGACGCCATCCGCAACGGCCTGACCGAGCTGGGATGCGATTCCGACGACGTCGATATTCAGGTAATTGAAATGGGCAGCCCCGGGCTCTTCGGCATGTTCGGCAAGCCCGCGAAGGTGCGCCTGACGGTGAAGGCCGGCGATCCGGCGCTGGAGATCGAGATGCCGGTGCTTTCGCTGGACGCGAGCAACGGTCGCAAGCAGAAGCCGGAGAAGCGCAAGGCGGAAAAGCCCGCGCCCAGGGAAGAAAAGCCCTTGGAGAAGGCCGCGCCCGTCGAGGAGACAGTCGGCGAGGACGAGGAAGCCCCGAAGAAGAGCCGCAGCCGCAGGCGTCGTCGCGGCGGCGCGAAAAACGGCGAGGGCGCTGAGGGCGTCGAAAACGCCGCCGAGGTCCAGCAGAGCGCTGCGCCCGCCCCCATCATCGAGCACGAGCCCTTCGTGCCCACCCCCGAGGAGGCGCAGTCCGAAGAGGCCAGGCGCGCCAAGGCGTTCCTGGCAGGGCTGACCGAGCGCATGGGCGTGCCCGTGGAGATCGCGCTGCAGGAGAGCGAGGAGCAGCTGCGCATGCAGATGACCGGCGAGGGCATGAGCCTGCTGATCGGCCGCAGGGGCGAGACCCTGGACGCGCTGCAATACCTGACCAGCCTGAACATCAACCGGGGCCGCGAGGAATACCTGCGCGTCTCCATCGACACCGAGAACTACCGCGCCAAGCGCGAGGAGGCCCTGCGCAAGCTGGCCGTTCGCATGGCGGGCCGGGCCAAGAAGAGCGGCCGCCGCGTGGCGCTGGAGCCCATGAACCCCTACGAGCGGCGCATACTGCACTCGGCGCTGCAGGATGATCCCGACGTCACCACCCATTCCGAGGGCGAAGAGCCCTATCGCCGGGTCATCATCACGCTGAAGTAAGCGTATTCACATCAAAGCCCCGAAGCATTCCGGCTTCGGGGCTTTGATGTGGGACAAAAAAATGCATAACTAATCTCTTCTGTGTATTATTATACATATATTGCGCATATTGCGTTAATTATCGCCCGAATATATTGCATTTTAACGCATAACGATGTATAATCGTGGAAATTCAAACGGAGGCTGCTCCGCGCATAAATGGAGGTACACAAAATGAAGAAGCTCATTTCACTGGTCATTGTCGCAATGTTCCTGCTTTCCGGCTTTGCCGCGCTGGCCGAGAATGGCACCCTGACCCTGGCCACCAACGTCAACTTCCCGCCCTATGAGTTCTACGACGACGAGACGGGCGAGCCCACCGGCATCGACATCGAGATCGCCAAGGCCATCTGCGAAAAGATCGGCTACAAGCTGGAGGTTGTGGACATTGACTTCGGCGCGATCATCCCCGCGCTGGCCGCCCATTCCTACGACTTCTCCGCCGCGGGCATGACCGTGACCGAGGAGCGCAAGCAGAGCGTGCAGTTCACCGATACCTACGCCATCGGCGTGCAGGCGGTCATCGTGCCCGCCGACTGCGAGGCGGCCGACATCTACGCCCTGATCGAGTCCAAGGGCGGCCACATCGCCATCGGCGTGCAGGAATCCACCACCGGCGACATCTACATCTCCGATGAGTTCGAGACCGCCGGCACCGCCGAGGTTCAGCGCTTCAAGGCCGGCGCGGACGCCGTGCTGGCGCTGACCAGCGGCCAGGTGGATTGCGTGGTCATCGACAACGAGCCCGCCAAGGCTTTCGTGGCCAAGAACGAGGGCCTGAAGCTGCTGGACACCGCCTATACCGAGGAAGAGTACGCCATGGCGTTCCCGAAGGATTCCGAGGTGTACGAGGCCTTCAACGCCGCGCTGAAGGAACTGATGGCGGACGGCACCCTGAAGGGCATCGTCGATCAGTTCATCCCCGCGGAATAATCGGAGCGCGATTATAGATTCTAACGCAAACAGGGGGGCGTTCGCCGCCCTGTTTGCGCATGTGAAGCCCTGCGGCGACGGGACATGAGGGGGAATACATTTGCAGGCATGGTTTGAACAGTTAAAGGCGGAATTTGACCTGAACTTCATACAGGGCAAGCGCTGGAAATTCCTGGTGGACGGCTTGAGCAACACGCTGAAAATCACGCTGATGGCGCTGGTGATCGGCCTGTTGATCGGCATGATCATCGCCGCCGTGCGCTCCACCTACGACAAGACCGCCGAGGGGGCGCGGCCCACCTTCGGCCGGAAGGTGCTGGGCTTCTTCAACGGCTTTTGCAAGGTCTATCTGACGGTGCTGCGCGGCACGCCCGTGGTGGTGCAGCTGATGATATTCGCCTTCGTCATATTCAGCTCTGTGCGCAACAAGCTGGTGGTGGCGGGACTGGCCTTTGGCCTGAACTCCGGCGCGTATGTGGCGGAGATCATCCGCGGCGGCATCATGGCCATCGACAACGGCCAGTTCGAGGCCGGGCGCAGCCTGGGCTTCAACTACTTCCAGACGATGCAGCACATCATCATTCCCCAGGTGTTCAAAAACGTGCTGCCCTCGCTGATGAACGAGTTCATCGCCCTGTTGAAGGAGACCTCCGTCGCGGGCTATGTGGCGGTGATGGACCTGACCAAGGCGGGCGACACCATTCGCGGGCGCACCTATTCGCCCTTCATGCCGCTGATCGCCGTGGCGCTGATCTATCTGGCGCTGGTGATGTTCCTGACCTGGGTCGTCGGGCGCGTGGAAAGGAGGCTGAGGAACAGTGACCACTGACGTGCTGATTCGCGTGGAAAAGCTGGAAAAGCACTTTGGCGAGACCATCCACGCGCTCAACGGCGTGAACGCCGAGATCAAGCGGGGTGAGGTGGTGGTGGTCATCGGCCCCTCCGGCTCCGGCAAGTCCACCTTCCTGCGCTGCCTGAACCTGCTGGAGCTGCCCACGTCGGGCACGATCACCTTCGAGGGCGTGGACATCACCGACCCCAAGGTGAACATCAACCGCCATCGCCAGAAGATGGGCATGGTGTTCCAGCACTTCAACCTGTTTCCCAACATGACGGTGTTGAAGAACATGACCGTCGCGCCGGTGACGCTGCGCAAGAAGAGCAGGGAGGCCGCCGAGGCCATGGCCAAGCAGCTGCTGGAGCGCGTGGGGCTGGCGGACCGGGCCGATGCCTATCCGAACCAGCTCTCCGGCGGGCAGAAGCAGCGCATCGCCATCGTGCGGGCGCTGTGCATGGAGCCGGACGTGATGCTGTTCGACGAACCCACCTCCGCCCTGGACCCCGAGATGGTGGGCGAGGTGCTGGACGTGATGAAGCAGCTGGCCCGGGAGGGCATGACCATGGTGGTGGTCACCCACGAGATGGGCTTCGCCAGGGAGGTGGGCGACCGGGTGATCTTCATGGACAGCGGCCGCATCATCGAGGAGGGCACGCCCCAGAAGATGTTCGAGCACCCGGAGAACGTCCGGTTGAAGGAATTCCTGGGGAAGATACTGTGATGAAGTACAGGGCCGTACTCTTCGACATCGACGATACCCTGATGGACTTCCAGACGGGCAACCGCAACGCGGTCAATCAGCTGATGGACGAGCTGGGCTATTTCGACCCCGAACGCTACGATCAGTACGAGGCGGTCAATTTACAGTGCTGGGCGGAGCTGGAGAAGGGCCTGTTGACCCAGGGACAGCTGCGCCTGGCGCGCTTCGTGCGCTTCTTCGACCGCTATCCGGTGCCCGGCGACCCGAAGCGGGCGGCGGAGCGCTTCGTTCAGCTGCTGGGGGCGCAGTGCATACCGCTGCCCCACGCGCTGGAGACGGTAGCGCGCATCGCCGAGGCGCTGCCGGTGGCGATCGTGACCAACGGCATGACCGAAATACAGCGCAGCCGTCTGGCGCGCTCGCCCCTGAAGGATCTGGTGACGGACGTGGTGATCTCCGAGGAGGTGGGCGTCTCCAAGCCCCGGCCGGAGCTGTTCGACATCGCCCTGAAACGCCTGGGCGCGAAGCCCCGGGAGGCGCTGATGGTGGGCGACGGCGTCAACAGCGACATTCGCGGCGCAAACAATGCCGGAATCGATGCCTGCTGGTATAACCCCGCCGGCAAGACGCTGCCCGAGGGGGTACACGCGGAGTATATCATTTCGGATATCAGGCAATGCGTGGGGATCGCGCTTTCGCCCATCGGTATGAACTCCTGTCGGAAATAGATTTACAACCCCAGCTGACGGCGCAGAGCATCCTGCAATACCTGTGAAAAGTTGATGTTCCGTTTTTCCGCGGCGTTATTCAGCCATTGGGGAATAGTCAGCGTTTTTTTGACGGCCTTCTCCGAATGATTGCGCCGATAGGCTTCTGTATCCGCCAAGATGAGTGTCACAATTGCGTCCGGGGCGAGCGCGATGCTTTTGTTTGTCGACGCATCGGGAATGTCCGCACCGTTTTCCTCTGCTCTGGACAACCACCCACCCAGCGCGTCCTCGGCCATATACATCGCGTCTGCGAGGTCGTCGCCGCAGGTATAACAGTTCGGCAGATCCGGAAAGGTCACATTGTACAGCCCGTCCTCGGGCTCAAATACCGCGGGGTATACATACTTCATGGTTTATCCCCTTTCAATCCAATAAAGTGTTTTGCGATCCGTACCTTTTGAGGATATTATTTCAGACCCGCATCCTTCATGATTCGGTTTGCTGTTCCGGTGGGAATCTCCTTCGAAGGGTGGCGGGGGAGCATGATTTCCTTGCCTGTCGCTGGGCAATACCAGTAATCATGTTCGCCGCGGTGCTCCACAAAATGGCACCCGGCTTTTTTGAGCAGCCTGGCGAGTTCGCTGGTTTTCATGGACGGCCTCCGCAAATGGGCGTGTAGATGCTTTTTTGCATATACTGAATGTACTGTTTGCAATGTATATTTTAGCACGTGCTTATACGTGCTGTCAATGGCGGATGAAACAATCAATGGCTTCCAAAAGCTTTTCCCCGCAGGCAAAGCAAACATGCCTGCGGGGAAAGGTGTTGGTGAAGCGTCGCCTTTTTCAGCTCGGATCATAGTCCTTCCCGTGCTCCTGCACGGTGACGGTGCCGGTGACGGGGTCGTAGATGGGAGGCTTGCAGCGGTTGCAGGGCTGGAAGCCCAGGTAGTAAGCCTCGAACACCGTCAGGCGCTGGGAGCTGGCGTAGGCGAATTTGCACTTGTATTCGTGGTAGCATTTGGCGCCGTCGGCGGCATATACATAGTGCACATCGTTTTCCACGGCGGGCGCGATGATGGATTCGGTCTGCTCGTTGGTGTAGCCGGGTACGATGAAGCTGGGCAGGTCGGGGCCGTAGACCTCCACCTCGGGGCGGTTGGTCACCAGCTGGACGCCGCCGTTCACCGGAGGCCTGGAGGTGGGCACCACAAGTACGGCCACCAAAATCGCGGCCATAGCCACGCTCACACAGGCCTTGACCGCCGGGTGCCAGGTGCAGCTGCGCCGCCACATCCGGGTGAGCCCCACCGGGGGCACCAGCAGCCACAGGGCGGTTTTCAGGGATTCGTTGTCTTTCAGGTTCAGCCTGTGCTTCGGGACGCTTGTCTTCGGCCTGGCTGCCTTGGTACGGTGGGCATTTATCTTTTTCCGACCCCGCGCTGCGCCCTGCGCGGCGACGCCCCGGGAGGGCACGCGCCTGCGGCTTTCGTTGCGGCTGTCTGAATTCACTGAAGTCACGACCTTTATCGGCAAAATATGACAGAATTCTTCTGTAACTGTGACTATTGTAGTCGATTTTTGCAAAAAAGTAAATAGATAAAGGCGAGAAATTACTGTTTAGAAATAAATTTAACACTTTTGAAATAATATTTTGGCGTCAACACAGATATGCCACAGCTCCGCCGCGTAACCTAAATCTTATATTAATGGACAGTTTCTTGACAGTTTTCTGACACAGATGCTATAATGCGGAAAATGGATGCTGTATGCGGGTTAATATACCGCCTCCGGCTTCATAATCTGCAATGGCGGCATTTTTCTTGATGAAAATGGGCTTTTCTGCCGGGGAAAACCCTCGGGCCGGCGTACACGCCGCGCTCCCACTGCAAACGGGGACCCTGAGTTGTAACATAAACGGCAAATAAAGTCAGGCCGCGGCATGGTCGGGCGTCTGACTGACGCAGACGAGGTGAAGGGCCTTGAACGGATACGAAATATTGAATATACCGGTGACGGCGACGCGGGACGAGATACGAAGCGCCTACCGCAACCTGGCGCGGCGCTGGCATCCGGATCGCTTCATGCCGGGTCCGGAGCGGGATTGGGCCAACGAGAAGATGGCAGCGATCAACGCCGCCTATCGGGCCTGCCTGAACGAGGCGGCCCAGGCGAATTCGTCGGCCGGCGGCGAACGTGAGGCGCTGCTGCGGGTGCAGGCGCTGATCGACGACGGCAAGTACCAGTCGGCCCGCAAGCTGTTGATGGGCTTTGACACCCGCTGCGCCGAGTGGAATTACCTGTTCGGGGCGGTGCTGCTGAAGCTCAGAGAGAACCAGAAGGCGCTGATCTACCTCTCCGTGGCGGCCCACCAGGCCCCCGATTGCGTGAAGTACGCCCGCGCCCTGAAGGAGGCGCAGCAGCTGAACGCCACACAGCGGCTGTCGAACCTGTTCGCCCGGCGCGTGCGCGTGGGGGGCAGGCCGTAGGCGCCCTGTTGATTCATAAATATCGCAAGCAGAGACGGAGCGTTCTGACAATACCCGCAGACGCAGAAAACCCTTCCGACGAACCAAAGCGGAAGGGTTTTTACTGCAGATTTCGAAGGCTTGCTGGCGGCAAGTCAAGAAATCAGCAGGCAGCAGGCGGCTGAAATTCAGCCGTTAATGCGCCATGAGCATTGTGCGGTGCTTCCTTAAAGGCTTTTCACGGAAAGCTGTGGGATGATAACGCCCTCCGGCCTCTCTGCGTTCGGCCACCTCTCTCGATGAGGGAGGCAGGATGACCGCCTTCGCTGCCTGAAGGCTCCCTCTCTGAGGGAGCTGGCATGCGCAGCATGACTGAGGGAGTTCCCCAAAATCCCACAAGAAAAGGTGAAGAACCTTCTAAAGTGTGTTTCTAAAATGCCTGAAGTGCATTTGGCTGGAAACTCCGTTGCAGATACGGCGCCAACGGTGCCGCGCCTCAAATCTACGATTTGAGCCGTGG
>CACYZW010000056.1 GCA_902778995.1 uncultured Eubacteriales bacterium | reverse complement strand
CTCCAACGCCACATTGGCAAGTGTCTGACCGTAGATTGCTGACGCCACTGGCGCGTTCGCCGTGGGTTCGGCCTTGTTGATCGTCACGGTCACGTCTTTGGTCGCCTCTACGCAGACATCCGTCTTTGCCGTCGTCACAGTAACGGTGGCGGTTCCAGCCTTCAAGATGGTCAGCATTCCTGTGAAGGCATCCACATTTATATAGTCCTCGCTGCCCGCCTTCACGGCATAGCTGATCGCGCCGTCGCCAGTGGTCTTTGCGGTGATTTTCTTGTCCGTGTCGCCGTAAGTAACGGTCACATCACTTGCGCTTATAGTTTGAGGTAACAAGAATGTCTTTAACTCTTTTATGAAAACGACAGACGACAGCTTCAACTGTAAAGCGGGGCGGACACCGAGTATCCATGTCACATCGTCGCCGTTACTGTCGACTTGGCCGTCCCTGCAGTCCACTTTAGCCGCACCACCCACAATACCTTGCGTTTCGTCGTCGTTTACACTGGGCGAGCGGAGCCACCAGTAGACATTTTTTCCATACTGTTGACACTTTAGGTAAGTTGCTTTGGGCTCTTCTCCTTCGAAGGTTATTGGGAGTATTGGGAGGGACCGAATCTCGTCCACACTCAAAAGATAAAGCTTTGCAGCCCACCCGTCAGGTTTCGATGGTGTTACGCTTATAACAGCGGAATCAACACTACTAAAATTCTGAGAATAATAGGTACTTAGCCATGTTTCAACAGCAGACCCCCTATATGTATGATCACTTCCAAACTTTGATTCACCTAAGCATTCCTTTGCAAGGAGCGTAACGGTACCGTCATTTGTTGCCTTAGAATCATCTTTAATGATATACCACTCAATACCGTTAAAAGATACTGCTTTGTTTTGTAATGTATCATCGTCATCGGTTGCCGTTACCAGATAAGTGTTATACACTCCATCTGCCAGAGCAGTTATACTCAACCCCAGCATCAGTCCCAGCGCCAGCGTGAGGCCGAGCAGTATGCCCAGCGTTCGCCTCATGTTTTGTCTCATAATACCATACTCCTTGATACTGATACTATTCTCAAATTGAATTTAGAAGATCCTTTGCTTCGTAAGCCTGTGGCACGCTTCGCTCGGGATGACAGGCTCTCTACACGATGGTGTCATTCTGAGCGGAGGCGAAGCCGAAGTCGTGCCGGAGGCTTGCGAAGCACGGAGTCTTAATCCATTTTCAATTTGAGAATAGTATGATGTATTTACTTCTTCTTCGACATGCGTCTGACGGTATAGATCCCCAGCGCGATGGAGAATACCATGCCCACCGCGGCGACCAGCGGCTGGCCGTGCGGCGTCTTGGGTTGGATGTCCGCCGAGGACAGCAGGGCCGACCCGATGAATAGCACGCAGGCAAACATCGCCAGCACCACGTCCTTTACGGTTTTGCTGAGTCTGTCCAAGATCTCCTCGTAGCCGGTCAGCGCAAAGTTGACCTTCATCCGCCCCTTAACCGCGTTGTTCAGCGCATCGTAGGCCAGGCCGGGCATCTTCGAGACCTTCTTGCTCAGCTCCAGCACGTCCTTGCCCGCGCCAAGGAGCTCCTGCTTGACATCGAAGTTCTGCTTCACCCGCTCCAGTATCCTGTCGGTGATCTGCTGGAACAGGTTCAGCTCCGGGCAAAGCTGCTCGATCACGCCCTCAATCGTCGCAATGGAACGCACCAGCATCGTGTACTTGCCGGGCAGCGAGATGTGATGCTTCGAGGCCAGGTCGGTGACCTCCGTCAGCAGCGTGGACAGGTCGAGCTCGTCGAGATTGGTGACGTTCATGTACTTGGCGAACATCATCTCCGCGTCTTCCAGCAGCTTGTTCCGGTCGGTCTGGGGCGACGTCGCGCCCATGGACATGATCGCGTCGACCAGCATGTCCATATCTCCCTCGATCAGCGACAGGATCAGCGACTGGAGGATGTTCACGTCTTGGTCGGTGATGCGCCCGATCATGCCGAAGTCGATCCACACCGGCTTGCCTTGGCTGATCATGATGTTGCCCTGGTGGGGATCGCCGTGGAACGTGCCCACATCCATCACCTGGTGGATGTAGTTGTCCAGGATCACCGAGCCGATCTGCTCGGGATCGTAGCCTTCCGCGATGATGCGGTCCTTCTTGGAGATGGAGTAGCCGTCAACAAAGGTCATCGTGAACAGGCGCTCGGTGGTCAGCTCGTCGATGACCGTCGGGCAGGTGATCTTCTCCTCGTCGTCGATGCAGTTCTCCTTGAAGAAGCGGGTGTTCTCCGCCTCCACGCGGAAGTCCAGCTCCTCATCCTCGACTTTTTCGAGCTCCTCAATGACCGACAGCAGGTCGACCATCTGCTCGCCGTCCTCCGCCTCGCCGACGGTATTGACGATGCCGGCCAGCTTCTTGAGCAGCGCGAAGTCCTCCCGCATCATGTCAGCGATCAGCGGGCGCTGCACCTTCGCGACGACCTTCGTGCCGTCCTTCAGTACGGCGTAGTGCGCCTGGCCGATGGATGCCGAGCCGATGGGCTTGTCCTGGAACTCCAGGAAGATGTCCTCGATCTTCCGGCCCGTCTCCTGCTCGATCACCGCCTTGGCGATCTCGGGGTCCAGTTCCTTCACGTTCGCCCGCAGATTCTCCAGCTCCTTGCAATAACTCTCGGGCAGCATGTCCACGCGGCTGGACATGATCTGGCCGATCTTCACGTAGGTCGGGCCCAGGTCCTCCAGCGTGGTGCGCAGCTCCACGGGCGTGAAACCGTTGGCATAGAAGTTGTGATTGGCAAACACGGCCATGATCTCGGCGGCGCGCGTCTTCTTGCGCTTTTCCATCGACTTGAGTTCGCCGGAAAGCAACTGTTTCATCTTCGTGCTCATCTCGGCGGTCGTATGCACCAGCGCCGCCTTGCGCCTTTCAAGCTCCGCGTGACGCTCCTCCTTGCTCTTGGTCGCGGCCTCCTGCAGCTTCTGCCGCTTTTCCTTCCGGATCGCCTCTTTGACCTGTTTCTTCTGGTTCGCCAGCGCCTTCTTCGCGTCAGCCCTTTCCTTGCTGGCCCTTGAAAACACCTCTTTGCTCGTGGCGATCTCCTGATTGGCCTTCTCGATTGCCTGTTTCGTCTCGGCCACCTGTGCCTTGCGCATGTCGGCTTCGCTCATCGCAGGCTCAATGGCCTTGGCCGCTTCCTCAACCGATTCCTCGGCCTCCAGAGTCTCGACGATCTCATCGATCTTCGCGGAATCTTCCTCGGACAGGCCGGGGGCGCCGGCGTCAACGTCCTGAACCTTCAACTCGTCTTCCACAGCGCCGTTGGCGGGCACCTGGGTCATATCCCTGAATTTGTTATTCTCCATCGTTCAGCCCTCCTTATTCGCCCTTGATCGGCCAGTTGAAAATCGTGCGCACGATGCTCACCACGGAGGAGAACAGCAGCATGACGCCGATGACATCAAGCAGCTTGGTAGGCTCGTTCCACCACGGATTGATCAATACGATCAATCCGGACAGGATCACCAGCACCGATAGCACGACCAGCACCCACCAGCCCTTGCGCTGGGCGCGCCGGGCGTACATCCACGCATTGATAAGATTGACGACGCCGCTGACTACCTGTACCAGGCCGAATATTATGCCGATATACAGCACAACGTTGTCCAATACCAGCACGGCCATGCCCAGCAGCATCAGGATCAGCGCGCCGGTAAGATAGATGTAATCCATCAGGCACTTTTTGCTTGAAAGGAAATCCAGTATCCACACGGCGGCAAGTATCTCCATCGCGTACCCCAGCACGGACACCAGCGAATTGACGTATTGCGCGGGACACATGATCATCACGATACCGACCGCCATGAATATGATCGACGTCATGATCGAAGATCGTTTCAGTTTGCCCAGTTCCTCAAAGAGCATCGTTATTCCTCCCTGTCATTTGTTGTATGTTCCATCAACCCGTTTGATTCCGGATTGTATGGTTCAGATCGTCAACAATCGCGGAAACCCGCTATTGTTTAAGGATATTTTCTAACCACCGGCCTCCGTCTCCCGTCGCCAGCGCAGCGTCACCATCGTTCCACCCTCCGGCAGCGCTTCAATGTCGAGGGTACTGTCCTCCCCTTTGCACAGCACCAGTCTGCTGTAGACATTGACGAGGCCGACGCCATGATTACGCTGGCCGGTGCGCAGGTTTTCCCGAATCTCCGCGATCTTCTCCGGCCGGATGGTATTCCCGTTGTCAGCAACGGTAAGCCGAATCCAATCGCCCTCGTCCATTGCCCTCACCGTGGTCACCAGCGGGCCCTCCGAGTGTCCGCCATGCTGGCCTGCGTTCTCGATCAGCGGTTGCAGCGTAAACTGCGGAATGAGCTCCTCATCCAAAGACGAATCGACCTGGCATTCCAGCCTGAAATTGTTGGCAAAGCGCAGGTCCATCAACTTCGCATAGTGGCTGACATGCTCCAGTTCCTCCCGAATCGTCCACTGAACGCGCCATTCCCGCAGCACCGGGCGGATCACCTCGCCCAACTCGACCAGCATGTCGGAGACAGCCTCCGCGCCCATGAAGGTCGCCATCCACCTTATGGCGGTGATGGAATTGAAGATCATATGCGGCGCGAGTATGCTGTGCAGGTCATTCATCTCCAGCTCCAGTTTTTCCCGTTCCATGCGACGCACGGTTTCCATGTGGCGGTTCAGCGAGAGACTGGCCCGGTTCAGCTCATGCCGCATACTTTCAAACTCTTCTATGGACATCGGCGCATCCCCGGCCGGCTCCAGTTTGCCCTGGCCCAGTCGGATGATATCGCTTTTCAGCGCGTTGAAGCTGCGCATGAAATGCCTGAGCCAAAACAGATAGATCACCAGCGCTACGATCAGGGCGATACCGACCATCATCCACACCAGGCGCTGTATCCTGCGTATGGATCGCAGGGTGTCCTCCATGGAAACCTCGCGCACAAGGACCCATCCCGCCGTATCCTGAGATATGGAAAAGATACAGTAGGATTCACCCCGGTCGTTTTTGAAAATGCGTCCGTCGTTCGCGCTCGAAAGCAGCGTCTGTTGATCGAGCCCGCTCTCTTCGCCCATGCGGCAATATTCCTGGCCTTCCGCCGAGAAGATATGGATTGTACTATCTGCGTTCAGCGGAATGTTGAGCATTTCCATTACGCTCACATCGTCCATGAGCATCAGTACATGGTATTCACCCGCTACCGCACTGACGGCCTTCCATGTCGCAAGCAGAAGAGAATCCGGCTGCTTTGAATTTGTAAACCCATAGAGCTCAGCGCCCGACACAGGCCCGATCCATGCCGTCTGTCCCAGCGGAACGCTAAGGACCTGATCGATGATCTGATCAGACAACGCGACTTCATCTCGCGCGTCCTTAAATACATTTGCGTAGGGCAGCACGCCAAACAGACTTCCGTCCGGACGCATGAACAGCAGGCCATAGATGGCGCTGTGCCGGTTGATCTCGGTACGCAGATAATCCCTGCATGCCATCCGCGCGTGAATCAGATCCGCGTCTGTTGGGAACTGATGCCTGACGTACGCGGTAATCCGATCATCGATCATGATGCCTTGAACCGCTTCGATGGATTCGGTGATCGTCCTGTCGATCTGACGGACTATGGCATCAATGAGCGCGGCGTTTTTTTTGCTCTCCTGCCGCAGGTTCATGTTGATGTAGGACCGGGATACGACCACCGTCATCAGTATGACGAGCAACGGTATCATAATGAACGCGGGCAGCAGTATGTGAAGCCGCACGGATCTAAACCATCGCTTCATGCCGGTCTTCCCTCCACTCATGGGGTGTCACGTCGCAAAACTGTCGAAAGCGCCCGCTGAAATATGAAAAATCAGTGTAGCCGCATTGCGTCGCGATAAAGCTGATGGGCATGTCGGTTTCGCTGAGCAGCTCCTGGGCGCGCAGCATCCGCACATGGAGCAGGTAATCCGTACAGCTCATTCCCAACTCCTTCTTGAACAGCTTGGAAAAATAAGCGCTGTCGTAATTGACGATCTTTCCGATCTGCTCTCTCTGTATGTTTTCCGTCATATGGGCCTGGATATAGGCCATCGCCCTGTATATCTCCTGACGTATCCCGGGCGAAGCCTGTCTCAGGCGCTCCTCCGCGCTTTCACATATCCCCTGAGTCATCCCCCAAAGCCCCGGTTGGGATGCGGGAAGGTTCAGCGATTTCAACAGTGGCGCGGCGTCTTTCAGCAATCGCTTGAAGCCGTCCTCCAGCTCGCCGGGATATTGATCCAGCTGAATCTTCAAAGCCAGGATTGCGTCGCGACCCTTGCACACCGGCAATCTGATCGCAAGGTCACTTCGAAGCATATTCAAGCGCTCATTGCAGTAGTTGCCATTCCCGTCCAGCACCAGCACCGAACGGTCAAACAGCCGCGGCTCGTGCAATAGCCTCACAAAGCGGCGGACCATGTCGGGCAGCCGGTCGTTTTGCAGCGGGGCAAGCAGGGTTGTAACTCCCAGACCGACATGAAAGTTGTCTTGGATATAGCGGGCAATATCCATAAGGGCCCTTTCGGAAACAACCTTTTCGGGCTGTTCCCTCAGGATCAGCAATTCGCAGCTCTCCCGGGTGATATGGACATAGGCTTCCGGCTCGCCCAGCCTTTTAAAAAACAGTTCGGTGAGTGAGCGCTGCATCGCGGGTGTCAACCGGTCGTCAGGAAAGATCCTGAACCCAATCAGGCTCTGTGCCTCAAAGGACTTATGATCCGATCCGGTTCCAAACAAAAAATCTTCCCACGCCTGCTTCTCATCCGCCGCCCGAGCCGAAGCGTTGTCCCGCTCTGGCCGCAGCGCCTGGCAGGCATTTCGGACCGATTCATATATGTCGTCCCGCTTCATCGTCATCTTATGGAGGATTACCGAGACGCCAAGTCCGACTGCCTCATCCAGTGTCTGGCCCTCATACACATTCGTCACGACGATCACGGCGCAGCGCCGGTCATTGGCGCGAATTTTCCGAAGCAACTCGACGCCGTTCATCCCCGGCATGAGGAGATCGAGCACGACGATATCCGGGCGATATTTCTGATACAGCGCCCAGGCTTCCATGCCGTCTCCGGCTTCGCCCACGACGGCGATATCCAGCCGGGACCATGGCACGCTGCTGCTGATGCCCATCCTGACGAGCAGCTCATCCTCGGCAATCAACGCGGTCAGCATATGCGTCCACCTTTCCCCTTTCTCATTTCGCGTAGGGCAGCTTTTCATAGACATCGGCGGTATAGGGCTCGATGCCGTTGGCGACCTGGGCTTCCATGACCAGGGGAACGATGACCCCGGCAGCGGCGTTCCACTTGGCCTGATACGCCCTGAATACCTCCGGCTCCCCAAGCTCGATGATCCTTTGGATCGCGTCCGCCCGGATCGCGTCAAACGCCTCATCCGTTTCCGCGTAGACCAGGTCAATCAGCGCGGCATCCAATATCCCCTCTGCGGCGGAGATCACGCCCAGTTGATCCGCATTCAGGTCGGTGATGGAGGCCGATATGGCCTCGCCGCAGTCGTTGCGGAAGTCCAGCCCGCCCGCCTCGTAGAAGGCGTCGCTGGGCAGCTGGACGTCATACACCTCGCACATGTCCCGGGACACATTGTCGGTCATGTTGGATATCGCGTATTCGCGGTTGGTTGTGTAGAAATCCAGGGGCCAGCCGTCCGGATGGAGGGCATTGGATCGGAACATGGGCCAGTTGTTGGGCATTGCATTGGGGCCGTTCCACCGGTAAAAGTAATTGTCCTCAGTGTGATCGGCGGCCATCTGGGCTATGCCGTACTCGTTCATCTGCGGAATCCCGCGATCATCGTAATCCCAGGTCACGCCGCGCTGGCCTACCGAGCATTCCCGCGCAAACGTGGGGTCGCACATGTAGTTGAACAGCTTCAGCGCGATCTCCCAGTGGGGACTGTTGGCGGAGATGAACCACATGTACTTCGACCCATTGCCCAGCAGCTGATACACGTTGGTGTAATAGTTGGAGGACGGCGCCGGCAGGGTACAATAGCCTGTGACAGTTTCCGGGTCGGCCTTGACCGCGGCGTCGTACAGATCCGATTTTGAGCTGGGCATACCCATGTACTGGCCCCGCTCGCGTTTGGTCTCATACTCCTCCCGGGACTGTGTCAACAACTCCATGTCATAGGCGCCGCTGTCCCTGCCCGCGCGATACAGCCTGTTCTGCCACTCGGCGGCCCCCCACCAGATGGAGTGGTCTACGTCCACATAGCCGTCGTAGATTTCATTGGTGAAGATGTTGTTGTGGTATTGATAGGCCGTCCAGTAATTCATGCTGTACTCGGTCCGGAAGGCGGTGGTATACCCTTTGAAATTGTCCGTGCCGTACAGGTAGGTCGGCCAGCCATCCTCAGTATAGGGGTGGTTTTGCTGCATCCGTATCAGCACATCCAGGTAATCCTCCGCGTTGTTGACCGGCGGGCGGCCCAGCTCCTTGTAATAGTCCCACCGGACGCAGTAGCCGCGGTTGTAAATGATATTGCTGAAACCGATGCCGTTATAGCCGATTTTGCTGGGGAAGAAGTAAAATCCCTCGCGATCGGGCGTGAGTTGTTTGATCACATCGTAGGAAAGCCGCGTTGCGCCAGTCAGAAAGTTGGGCACATACTCCTCCAGATATGGCTCGACGTTCAGCGCCGCCCCCGCTTCAAGAATGCCGGAGAGGTCGTTGTTGGTGGCTACGATATCCGGCAGATTGCCGCTGGCCAGCGCGGTCTCGTACCGGCCTTCGCTCAGGTGAACATATTCGATCTCGACACCCAGCTGATCCTCAAGGTATTGCCAGATGCCCAGCTGATCCTCACCGTCATAACGGTTGCCGGAGCGGTCATCCCAGTCGCCGATGGTCAGCACGACGCGCGCATGGGTGTCGGCTGTATCCGCAACGGCGGGCAAGGGCAGCAGAAACGCGCAAACTGCCAGTACAATCGCCAGGATTCGAGTCATTCCGTCCCCCACCTTTTCCCATTATCAATCAAAGATTATTATATCATATATCCACTCAAAACCAATATGAGAATCAGGTCATAAATTATGGCTATTGTGTCATCTTCTCCAAATCCTTGGTATTACGCCCAATCAATATGTTATTATGTCATTATCAATATTTGCAGAAAGGATGATTGAATAATGGGTACCCTGAAAAAGATGCGTCTGACGATGAAAACCGATCGCGATCTGCGCAAGCTGATGGTTCGCGGCAGCCACAACGAGATCCTGCTGGACCTCGACGGCGACAAGCAGGCTGACATAGCGCTCCAGGACATCAACAGCGACGGCAACATCGACCGCTTCGCCTTTGATGCGACGGGAGATGGCTGGTTCAACCTGTTCATCGACGACGAAGACAGGGACGGCGTTCCAGATCGTATTATCGTCGTTAAGTACGGCAAAGACGAAGAGCCCGACAAGGTGGTGGAACTGGCAGCCGGCCCCGATGTCGAACAGGAGATCATCGCCATCGCCCAGGAGATCGCCCTGTTGATCCAGGCCAAGGAGATCATCGGCGAGGAGATGATCGTTCGCCTCAATGACCTCGATCGCAAGGTGAGCAAGGCCAGCCGGGTGATTCGCGCCGGGATGCAGTAACCCTTCAACAAAACGACTGAAAGGAAGTATGCCCCATGTACAATATTATTGCGGCTATCTTTGATGTAGAGAGCGAAGGCTACCAGGCAATGACTACGCTGTCCAAGACCCCTATCATCGAGGAGACCAGCATTCTCCAGATGGCGCTGGTAAAGCGCGAAAACGGCGCCATAAAGGTATGCGACAGCTATGATTCCGGCATCCATACCACCGACGACATGCTTCTCGGCGGCCTGCTGGGCGGCCTGATCGGTATACTTGGCGGACCGATGGGCGTGTTGCTGATGGGCTCCTATGGCACGCTGGCCGGCAGCCTTGTGGACACCGGAGACGCCCTCGACAGCGCCACCGTTATGGAGAAGGTCGCTGATAAGCTGGTGGACGGCGAAGTCGCGCTGGTCATGCTGGCGGAGGAGATCAACGAGGATGAGATCGACAGCAAGCTGAAGGGCTACAAGGTGACCATCGCCCGTTTCGACGCCGCTGTCGTCGCCGAAGAGGTCGAGCAGGCCGAAGAGGCCCAGAAGGAAATGGAGCGCCAGGCCCGCAAGGAGCTGCGCGCCGCCAAGAAGGAAGAGCGCAAGGACAAGCGGGAAGCGAAGAAGGCCGAAATCAGCGCCAGTTTCGCCGCCTTCAAGGAGAAGCACAAGAAGAAATAACCGACTGTCCTATAGTATATGATTTCAAAACCGCGGGAGCGCATTCCCCCAACAACCTGGGAGTAATGCGCTCCCGCGGCTTCTTCACACTATTCCCGGTTTAATACGTAATATGCGTATTACCTCATGACGGCATGAAAGATCTTGTTGTCCGCAGAGGCCGCCTCCAGGATCGGGAAGAGCGGATAGACGTGGTTCATCTCTTCGCCGACGATCAGTTCGTTCGACCCATCCTTATCCAGCCTATTGAAGAAGCGCAGGATGTCCGGATAGAACACCTCGCACGTCCCGACAAATACCGTCACATGGTGAAGGCCCTTCACATCGCCGTTGATCGGGCTGATCCGCCAGTCCCGCGCATCCAGGTCACCGGCCCAGTGCCTGGCGACGACCCTCAGGGAATCCGCGCAGAGGAACGGATCCCGGGCCTGGTATTCCGCAACCTCCTCGCTGTCCATCACGGCGTCCACCCACGGGGACAGCAGCACGAGTTCATCGGGCAGGCGAAGTCCATTGGCCTTGCAATACTCCGCAAGAGCCAGTGAGAAGCCGCCCCCCGCGGAATCGCCCATCACAATGATCTTCTTGTCCGGATTGGCCTCGCAGATTTCCCGGTACACCGGAACGATCAGGTCAAACGCTTCCCTGTACGTGGCGAACGGCGCCAGGCGATAGCCCGGGGCGATGACGAGGGCATTCGTCTCCTTCACCAGCTTCTCGATAAGCAGCCAATGGGGTGCAATAAAGTCGTGCCGGTAGGCGCCGCCATGAATGTAAAAGACGATGTAACGGGATTTCCCCTTCTCGTTGACGTAGAACATGCGCCCGTTCGCATTGTCCTCGTAGCGGGTGACGATATTCTTCGGCGGCGGGGTCGGCTTCTCGCCCCCCTGCAGGACCTCGGCAAGCTTTGCTTCTGTCTCCTCCGGGGTCAGCTTGGGCCAGAATTGAAGCAGGTTGGAAAGTATCTTGGCGCTGATGCTCTTGCTCATGCTGCATCCTCCTCACATGATGCGGGTTCTGGAGTGCGTTCCTAATATGCGGCTTCCAGAATCTGATACTATTCTCAAATAAGAAATAGAATAGATCCTTCGACTCCGCTTCGCTACGCTCAGGATGACAAGCGTAACGGTGTCATCCTGAGCGTAGTGTTCGCCGAAGGCATTGCGAAACACAGGATCTTCTTCATCTTAATTAAGAACAGTATGAGAAGCCACTCTAATCGAGGATAAAATGGCTCATCTCCTCATCCGTCAATTCGGAGAGGATGAAGGACATGTAGGTATGGCAAAGGTGATTCTTCAACGCCTTCCAGCCCATGCTCTCCGTCTTTTTCAGACCGAGGCCCAGCAGATCCCTGTCCTCCTCGAAGGTCACATTTCTGAAATAGGTGTAGGCCCGCTGGAACCGCGCCTTCTGGTTTTGTTCCAGCGCGTTGAAGTTGAACAGATGCTCCTTGCCGATATGGGAGAAGTAGTACGGCGGTATCCTGGGCGGCACGAAGGGAACAGCGTCGTCGATATTGGTGAAATAATGGAAATTCGGATAGGATTTCCCGTCGTTCCATTCCCCCTCGGTCTCGTAGTTCGGAGAGGCGAAGGCATACACAAAGCAGGCTGAGTCATTCGCATATTTGCGGCTCAGCCGCCCGACGACGTTCGCAGTGGCTGCGCCCAGACTGTGACCTGTGATAAACAGTATGGTGTTATCCCTGTTCGCCCCTTCAAAGCCGCTGATATACCTTCCAAGGGAATCGGCGCAGTTCTTTCCGCCCTCATAACCCATCGGCGACGGATTTGATATCCGTGATGCAGTCAGGTAGTGTCGTCGTTCCCTTGAACACCGCGCAGATCGCATGCCATTGCTTTCCATCCCTTTCCAGCAGCTTGTGGCCGAAGGTTCTGGCGGGATTGCTGACCTCGTTCCTGGTCTGGGTGGACAGGCGATAGTATTCGCTCACGATCTCATCGAATCCAAGCTGGCGGAGCACCGCCTCTCCCTTTCGAGCCGTCTGTTCCACGTCGTTGCTCAGCACAAGGCCAGCCATGGTCAGGTTGAGATTGGCCTCCGGGGCCGTCGCGTCCCCAAGCAGGTCGTCCCAGTTCCACGGGATCCGCATCGCCCTGGTAAACTCCACGTCGAGCTATTGCACGCCGGGGACATGCGCCTCCGCCACGGTCCTGCCGCCCGCAGTTGCCTTTTTCACGCTCATATTCACCCTCACCCTCTCTTTTTTAAGAACGCATTGATCCTGTCCTTCACATTCTGGCGGATATTATCCCAGAAAGCCGGATAGTCCGAAACGTGCAGGCTGGCCGGCCCGAAGATGTTCCGCATTCCCGGCACAGGCGGCTTCACATAGTGCTCCGCCATGGTGGTGGATATGACCACGCCGCGCTCCAGATCCAGCTGTGCGTCCGCCAAACCCGGATGGTGCTCATGGAACTCGGTGGCGATGACGCCCACCTCGGGCATGACGGGCAGCCTGTCGCCCAGGTTCTCCGACGCGGGCGCGTAGGTATCGTCCCGCCGCCAATTCAGGGGATTGATGGCGATGGAGTTCGGCAGCACCACACCGTTCTTTTCATTCTTGTTGCCCGGGCCCTCGGTGTTCCAGGACACGATCACGCCGGTGTCGTCCGCGCCTTCGGCGAACTTCAATGCGGGATTATTCGCCAAATCATCCGTCGTGATGGAAAAACCCAGTATATAGGCTGCGACCAACCGTTCCAGATAGTCCACGTGTTCCCTGAAATAATCCTGCAGCGCGATCTTCAGCATCAGCGAGCCCTGGGAGTGCCCGGCCAGTATGAAGGGCCGACCCTGGTTGAAATGCTCGAAATAGTAGTCCAGCGCGGCGTAGAGGTCCGTGCGCTGCTCCCGAAGCTGAAACGCCATCAGCTCCTCCGGGCTCTTTCCGAAAAGCGCAAAGAGGTTGCTCTGCCGGTAATAGGGCTCGTAAAGATTCGTCAGATCCTCAAAGAGCAGAGGCGCCTGGAAATAGTTGTTCGCCACGGCGGCGCGCAGCTGCTCGTTCTCAATCGGTACGATGGTCGGCGCGCCAGGGGTTGGGTCGTTGTACACCGTCGGATAGACGAAGAAAGTATCGACCGGCTTGTCCTTGCTATCAGGCAGGTGGGCCCAGTTGTCTTCCTTTGAATAATCGGTGGGAACACCCACCAGGTTCTTAACGCGATACTGCTGATTTTCGTTGCTCATCATTACATATCCTCTCATTGCCATTCCTTACAGATGCTTGACCGGCGGGCAATCCATTTCCGTATTTTTTCGCAATCTGCGTCATGTGCGCCCGCTTGCCGCCCATGTCATAGGGTCATAGTCCCCGGGCCTTTCAGCTACGGCACGATGCCCGTGATCAAGCCGTCCTCCACCAGCACAGCTTTCTTTATCTGTCAAACCATGCCTTCGCCCTCAGGCGGGCGTTCTCCCGGATGTTCAGATAAAAAAACGAATAATCGCTTCCATGATAGCTGGCCGGACCAAAGACCGTTTCAAACACCTCGAAGCCCGGTAGCGCGGTCAACGTATACTTGGCGAAGGCGGGATTCGTGACCATGACGGAGCCCCTCTCAAGGTCCAGCACCGCGTCGGCCCGGATCGGCAATTCATCCATCCCCTCATCCAGCATGTGGGGCATGAACGAGCCGAGGTTCAGCTCAGCCCCTGCCGGGGTGTCGTCGGTGCGCCAGTTCAGCGGATTGATGCCCACGGCGCCGGGGGCCACCACGAGGGAGCGCCTGCCTCGGTTGGCGGGACCCTCGGTATTCCAGGACACCACCACGCCCAGATCGTCCGCAGCCTTGGCCGCCCGCACATGGGGATTGGCTTCCAGATACTGCCTGGTGAGGGAATCCCCGATGGCGTAGGCCGCGATCATATTCGCGTAGCGCTCGGGATGGGCCTTCATATACTCCGACAGCACGATGTAGCACAGCCGCGACCCCTGGGAATGACCCGCGAGGAAGAAGGGCCTTCCCTGATTGAGGTGCTCAAAGTAGTAATCCAGCGCCGCATAGACGTCGGTCCTCGGCTCGGCCCATTCCGCCGCGTCCACCTCTTCAAAGCTCATCATCTGGAGCTTCATGCCGTTCACCTGACGCCAGTAGGGCGCAAACAGGTTGGCGACCGGCTCGAAGGCGGTGGCCTGCTGGGCAAAATTGCGCTTCGCGCCTTCGATCATGCTTCGATCGTCGATGGCGCAGATGACGTCCGATTCTGGATCGTTGCAGCTCGACGGATACAGATAGATCAGATCTACGGGTTTATCCGCCTTCTCCGGGAGACTCAGCCAGTTCTCCTCCCGGGAATAATCCGGGGCGGTACCAATCAAGGGCTTGCTGAACATCGATATACCTCCTGACAACACTGTGCATCAATGCCACGAGAGCCGTTCCAAGCCTTCGTGGCATTGCTTTTGGTATTATTCCCTGGATATTATTCCTTGTTCTTCTTGAGCTTTGCCTTGAAGGCAGCGAAGTCGGACTTGATCTTCTCGCGCCGGGCTTCCCGCTTCTCCTTGCGCTCCTGCTTCTTGGCGTCACGGAGCTGCTTGCGGGTCTGGCGGGTCATTTCCTTCTGGATCTTCTGGGCCTCTTCCACCTCATCCGCGATGACGACGGCGTCAAAGCGGGCCACGGTGACCTTGTAACCGGCCAGCGCGTTGTCCAGCTCGGCCTCGTTCGTCTCGTCCACCAGGGCGATCATGGCCATATCGCCGTCCTGCAGCTTCTCCGCCACCTTCTCAATCAGGCTCGCGCTGCCGAGGGAATCGCCGGCGTCAACCATGCTGCCGGCCAGCGCGCCGTAGGAACCCATCAGCAGCATGCCGATGGGGCCGCCCAACATGCCGAGCACGCTGCCGACCAGGCCGCCGATGAGGGTATCGTTGGTAGTGTGAACGCCGGAATCGAAGCTGTCGCAGATCTTCAGGTAGCCGTTATCGCGCTTCACCAGCGCCATCTGCAGCACCGTGGTATCGTTGAGGATGGGTGTCTTGGCCAGCGTGGTCAGAGCCTGATAGCCCTCGCTCTCCACTTCAAAGATTGCAGCGACGATATTGTACATGTTGCATACTTCCTTTCTGTATTTCCCGCATGTGCGCATGCGGGTCGTTTGTTCAATAACGTTCAGTCCGCCAAAACGTGGATGTCTATGGAGGCCTGTTTGCCATCCTCCGTGGTCACCGTCAGCTTCGCGGCGCCGGGACCCTTTGCCGTCAACAGGCCCTTATCGCTGACGAGGATGACGCCCTCGTCAGAGGCGCTCCAGGACAGCTCAGGCTTTTTCAGGCCGAGGCCGGTGTGCGGGAGCCTGTACGCCTCGCCGACGAGCATTTCCAGGGGCGGCAGCGAGAGCGCCTTCGGCTTGATCGGCGTGATATAGGAATCGACCACCTCATCCGGATACTCCGAGAGGATCAGCGCCATATAGGTGTAGGGCATGTGGTTGCGAACGATGGGGGTGTTGTTCTTGGTCCTTATCGCGTGGCGATAGCCGGAATACTCATCCGGCAGGAAATCGCTGTCCTCGTCGTAGCTGTTCTCACGGAAATATTTGTACAGCCTCAGGAAGCGCTCGTAACGCGCGGGGTCGTTCAGCTTATAATCCAGGCGGTCGTACTTGATGCATACGCCTGTCTTGTCCAGGCCCGGACCCACGGGCACCTGGGGTACCACGTCCTCGTTGCTGTCGAAGCTGAACATCTTCATGTTCTCGCCGGTCAGACCGTGGCGGATGTAATTGGGCGTGGCAAAGGAATACCCAAAGATGGAATCCCGTAGCTGTGGCCGGTGATGAAGAGTATGGTGTTCTCCTTCGTCAGGCCCTGGGACTTGACATAGCTGCGCAGCTCGTTGGTGGCGTTGATGCCCGCCTCATGGAAACCGCCGGGCTCCGCCTTTATGTCTGAAATGGCGTCCTCTATGGAGGAGCTGCCGCGATAGATCGCCGCCACCACATACTTGCCGGCAACGGTCTGGGTGCTTCGACCAAAGACCATGGCGGGATGGTTGACCTGCTCCTCCTCCTCAAAATAGCGGTGAACCAGGTTCGTGAAGCCCAGCGCGCTGAGACTGCGCTCCGTCTGGGTCCAGGCGTGGGCGCCGCGGGTGGTCTCGGCGTTGGTCGCCAGGATCAGGCCCATGACGGTCAGGTTCAGGTTGGGCGCGTCGTTGGGGTTCGCCGGGTCAAGGTCAGACCAGTTCCAGGTCGTCGTCACGTCGTGCAGGAAGGGAAGCGTAATGCGGCCGTTCTCATCCGGCCCGTCGAGTCTCGGTGCGTCCGGCTTCAGCGGCAGCGCATTCAGGAGCGCATCAAAGACAGAGATCTTCACATATTTCACAGTTGTACCTCCTTGGACATGTTCCGCTACTGGTTCCACGTACTCAATGAATCGGAATTGCCTGCTTCACAGGTCGACAGGACAGCTCCCATTCGCCACTCTATATTAACAATTAATAAACCTATTGTCAATCATCATCCAACAGAAAGACATTTTAGCCGTAAAAGATGACACAATGCTTGCATATTTGGTCATTGAATCGCGCTTTTCGCGGCGTCGGTCACGGTATCGATCGATATTGACCGCCTTGCGAATGACTGCGCCCTTGAGTTTCTGTCCTGTCGGTACCGATCCATGTTGAATCCTTCTATTTGCAAAAAAACTCGTTTACCCCTTGCATTCAGGGTTCTCATACTGTATATTATTGTTTGAAATATTAATCCATGGAGGGATGCCGATGTGAATACCGAACCAACAGTATTGGCATTGGTCATCTCACGCAAGCAATTCGATATCGCAAATCCGGCAGTTCGATAGTGACAATGTTAAATGAAAAGAGGAGCGTGACATATGATGAAGACGTTTTGCATCCCGATCAAGGTAGAGGATGAAAGCGATCTCTACGACAAATTCCTTCCCTCCGGCCTGTCCTTCAGCGGCGAGCTTGTGGATTACCTGACGGATTACATAGAGGATCGAAAGATCGGTGAGAAGGTATGCATTGAACTTCACGCCGCCGCCGAGCCGGACATGGAACGCTTCCGCAACACCTACACTGCCTATATTGAAAAGCTGATCCGCCGTAACAAGCGGGAAACGGCCAAGATCGATCTGCAAGCCATCATGTCTCTGGCCCTGGGCATCCTGTTCGTCGTCGCTGGGTTTACGCTCGCCGACAGGATTGACCGGATAGCGACTGAGATCCTGGCTGCCGGCGGCTCCTTCGCCCTGTGGGGCGCCATCGCGGCGTTTCTGGAAACCCTGCCTACCCTTCGTTACAAGACAAAGCTGTTGCAACAGGTTGCCCTGAAGGCGGAAATTCGCTTCAAACGAGAGGTATGAACCCATGAAAATAACATTCTTTGGCACGACCACGCTCCTGTTCGACGACGGCAGGGATCAGGTTTTCTTTGACGCCCACATGACCCGGCCGTCGCTGTTCAAGTACATCTGTGGCAGCGATGTCACAAATACCGGCCTGGTGGATGAGATGCTGGCGCTGCACCATGTCGACCGGCTCCGCGCCCTGTTCATCTCCCACACCCATCACGACCACGTGATGGACGCGCCATTCATCGCGAACAATACCGGCGCCACACTCTATGGCAGCAGCTCCGCCCTTAACGTGGCCCGGGGCGGCGACGTGCCGGAGACGCAGCTGATCCAATTCCAGCCGAATGAAACCTACCAGGTCGGCGGATTTGCCATCAAGGTAATACCTTCCATCCACTCCAAGCCGACCATCCTGAACAATGACCTGGGGCAGACCATCGACGCGCCGCTGAGGCAGCCGGCCCGCCTTCGCGACTACAAGGAAGGCGGCTCCTACGACTTCTATGTGGAAGCGGAGGGAAAGCGGTTCATGATCCGTCCCAGCTTCAATTACATCGAGGGGCAGATGGACAGCTACAAGGCGGATGTTTTATTTCTCGGCGTGGCCGGCCTTCAGAAGGCGGATGATACAATGGAGGCGGCCTTTTATCGGGAAACCATCGAGAAGGTGGATCTCAAGCTGGTCATCCCGGTCCACTGGGACAACTTCTTCTCGCCGCTGACAAAGCCGGTCGTGGGCATGCCGCGGCTGATCGAAAAGACGGAGGTCGTGTTCTTCAGGTTAGCGAAGTACTGCGCGGCCAACGGCCGGAATTGCCTGGTCCAGATCCCGGGGACGAGCGTGGAGGTCTGAAT
>CACYZW010000055.1 GCA_902778995.1 uncultured Eubacteriales bacterium | reverse complement strand
CGTTCCCGCCGTACATGCCGCCGGGAACGATTGAACATTGGAGGGGCTGCTCCCCTCCAATACCTCCCTGCATAGTTTGCTTATATGGTGAATGGTAACGAATCTGTTAGTGTTGTTGTACCCTGAGCGGCAACAGCACTCTCAACCCAGCGGGCAGCAGTGGTGCGTAAGGAGGACGGAAACGGCGACCCAGGCCGTTCCGAGCACGATCGTCTGAACATTGAATCGCTCTGCCCACTCCGCCTGCTCCCTTAAATGAAAGCGTAAGGGATCGTCCGCATCGTACCGGATGTCCAGCGTTTCGCCCACGGGCGGCCTGTCGTCAAGGACGTCCCGGTAGTTGAATTCGCATTCACGCCGGTAAACCCGTTCGCCGACACGGTATTCCGCGACGGGATACCATCTGACACGCACTTCCACCGTCCTGATCTGATTCCTTCCCCTTGCTCTTTTTACGCGCTTTTCGCGCCTGACGTAGTCCACGATCACGCCGCTGACAGGCACACATTCCCGCGCCCGCCGCTTCCGCCAGTCGAATACGTCCTTTATACCGGTATAGATAAATATCCAGCCCACGGAGGACAGGAAGGCATATATAAACAGGGCCATGAAAAGCCTGTTCTGCATCCCCTCTCACCCCTTTGGCGTTCAGGATAATCGGCGATCAACGGGAGGCGCCCAGCCTTTCCAGCGCCGCCGCCGCTTCCCCGCTGCCGGCTGCCGCCGCCTTCTCATACCATTCCAGGGCGGGTTCATCGACGCCGAATCCGTTCTCGATGCACCAGCCCGTCATGTAAAGGGCGTCGCCGTCGCCGCTGTCCGCAGCCCTTCGGTACCAGGCATAGGCCGCTTTCGGATTCCTCGGCGTGCCGTAGCCGTGTTGATACATGACCGCCAGATTGTACATGGCCTCGGCATTTTCCAGGTTCGCCAGCTCCCGCATCCAATAAAATGACTTCACAAGGTTGACCTTCGTGCCGATGCCGGCGCGATAGCAGCGCGCCAGGTTATACATGGCAAGGTCATAGCCCTTCAACGCGGATTCCCTGTACCATCTGAACGCCGCTTCCGGGTCTCTTTCCGTGCCGTGGCCCCCCTCGTAGTCCAGGGCCACGTTCAGCATGGCCTCCGCCGAGCCCGTTTCTGCGGCGCGCATGTTCCATTTGAAGGATTCCCCGGGATCGGCCTCGGTGCCCGTGCCGAAAATATAGCAGTTCGCCAGGGCGATCATCCCTATGGTCTCTCCGCCCTCTGCGGCCCGCCTGTACCATTCAAAGGCTTGCGCGTCGTCCCGTTCCACGCCCCAGCCCTTGCCATAGCAGTCCCCGAGCAGCGTCGCGGCATAGGTGTTCCCAGCCTTCGCCGAATCCCTGATGCGCTCAAAATCCTCCGGCGTGATGGCATCGCTTTGGGCAAAGGCGACGATGGCGGCGCCATAGGCGTCCTTCGACAGCGCCCGATTCCGGCGGGAAATCGCCGCGTTGCGCCAGAGCAGCGCCGCGATCGACGCCGAAACGACCAGCAGCACCGCCGCAACGCTCGCGATGCTTCTTCGCCTGCGCTGCTTCTCCCGATCCACCAGCCGGTTGAAGCGCATGCCAATCAGCAGGGAAACGACCTTCAAAAACGCCTTGTTCCGACCAATCTCCTGCACGTTCGCGCCCAGCAGATGGCGATCGTCGGTGGCGCGCATGGCGGGTGGATAGCACTCCAACGCCGCCGCGTCGCTGTCCGGCTCGCCGGAAACGATAAAGGCGACGATCTGATCCCGCCGCCCCAGACTTTCAAAGTAGACCACTTCATCGTTGACCCACCGGGAAGCAGCGCTGTTGGGAGAGCATACGACCACCAAATACCGCGACGCGCGCAGTTCCCGGCGCAGCGACGCCGTCACCTCCACCCCGGCCAGATCCGTCTGATCCCGGAACACGCGCAGGCGACGGCGTTTCGTGAACGGTTCCCCCTCTTCGTCGGGTATGTGGAAGGTCTCCAGCTTCTCCTGTATCCAGCGCGCCCATTTAAGGTCGCGATGAGAATAGCTGATAAAAGCGTCATACGCGAATTCTTCCATTGTAGAGTAAACCTCTGCCGTCAAGCCCCTGTCAGGCGCTCCAGCTCGTCCAGCTTTTCCTCGAACACCTTCAGGCTTCCCCGCCAGAAGCCCACGTCCGTCACGTCGATGCCCACCGAGGCGGCCACATCGCGCACACTGCCGCTGCCGGCGAAGCGCAGCAGCTTTTCATAGTCGGGCAGGAAGTCCGGGCCCTTCTGCGCGTACAGCGCGTACACGCCCACGGCGAACAGCTGCCCGAAGGCGTAGGGGAAGTTGTAGAAGTGCACGGCGGTGGAATAGTAGTGGCTCTTGCAGGCCCACATGTAGGGGTGCATGCAATCCGGGTCCAGGCCGTCGCCATAGGTCTTTTTCTGGGCCTCCAGCATGACCTGGCACAGCTCCCGGGGGCTGAGGGTGGCGTCGGAGCGGCGGGCGATGACCTCGCGCTCGAACAGGTAGCGGCTGAGAATGTCCACGATCACCTGGGCGGCGTCGGAAAGCTGTTGCTCCAGCAGGGCAATGCGCGTGTCCCTGTCGGCCTTTTCCAGCATTGTCTGCGCCAGAAGGGTTTCGTTGAATATGGAGGCCGTCTCCGCCAGGGGCATGGGATAGTCCGCCATCAGGATCGGCACGTCCCGCATGCACTCGTTGTGGTAGGCGTGGCCCAGCTCGTGGGCCAGGGTGCTGACAGAGCCGTAATTGCCGTCGAAATTGGTCAGCACGTAGCTTATGCCCAGCGGATGCACGCCGCTGCAGAACGCGCCGCCGCCCTTGCCCTCCCGGGGGAACATGTCGATCCAGCGCTCGTCGAAGGCGCGATCGATCATATCCGCCATGCGGGGGCTGAACGCGCCAAGCTCACGAACCAGTATGGCCCGGGCGTCCTCGGGGGTGTAATCTCCCTTCGCCTTCCCCACCGGGGCGAACAGGTCGTAGAATTTCAGGCCGCCCTCGTAGCCCAGCAGCTTCGCCTTCAGCCGGAAGTACCTGCGGAACATGGGCAGGCTCTCCTCCATGGCCCCTATCAGCGCGTCAAGGGTGGCCCGGTCCATGTTGGCCCCGTCCAGGGCCATGTCCAGCACCGAATCGTAATGCTTCAGCGCGCAAAGCGTCAGCGCCTCGCCCTTGATGCCGTTCAGGCAGGCCGCCATCGGGATCTCCATCTTCGGATAGGCGGCCAGCTCGGCCTCGTAGGCCGCCTTGCGAACCGACGCGTCCGGGCTGTAGGCCATGCCCCGCACCTCAGACAGGGGCAGCGCGCGCGTCTCCCCGTCCACAGCCATATCCACCATGTGGGTACCGTCCAGCTGATCCCGAAGCTGCTCCCAGGCGGAGCCGCCGGTCATCTGCATCCTCAGCACCGTGGGCTCCAGCGCCGGGTCGATCACGTGCCTGGCGTTGCGCTGATACTGCTTCAAAAGGAAGGCGTGGGCTGTCAGCAACGGGCTTTCGGCGATCAGCGCGTCCAAGTCCTCCACCGGCCCCAGCTTTGCGCTCAGGGCGCTGGACGCCTCCTCCATGCGGTTCATCACCGGCAAAAGCCGGGTATAGGCCGCCGCAGCCGCCTCGCAGCCCGCATCCGCCGCCAGCGACAGCTGGGCGAAGGACATGGTCTTTGTGGCCAGCGTCACCGCTTTTTCGTTTACGCGGATCGCCTCCTCCAGCGCAGGCACAGTCACTGCTCCCATATCCCGAGCTTGTACCACTGCGGCTTCCGCAGTCTTTTTCATCTCCTCGACATCATTCAGGTATTCCGGTGCGTCAAAGGACGCATAGAGCTTGGAAAGATCCCAGGTCATTTCTGTTCCTCCATATGACAGTCAGCATATCCTCAGCAGCATCGTGTGCGCGTCGTCCATCTCGATCACCAGCAGGCCCTTCTTTTCAAGGGCCTTCATCACGTCGCTGAAGCGCTTGAAGCCGATCTGCTTCTCTTCAAAGCTGGGATAGTCGGCCTGTATGGTGGCCTTGAGGATGGAGGGGTTCACGCGCTCGAAGCCCTCGTCCTTGAAGTGCTCCAGGGCCTGCTCGAAGGCGGGCAGCCAGTTGTTCTTGTCCAGCTTGGGCTCCTTCTCCTCCGGCTCGGCTTCAAGGCCGATGACCAGCGCCGAGTTTTCCGTCCAGGAGACCAGCTTGTCGGAATGCTTGGTGATCTGCTCCACCAGTTTTCCGAACGTCGCGCAGCCATAGCTCTTCTCCGAGAAATCGGGACGCAGGCGCAGCAGTGTGTTTTTCAGCTCGCTGGCATACATCTGCTCCTCGTCCTGGTCGCCCACGATGGTCTCCACCTGGCCCACCAGCGCGTTGATGTCCCCGTCCTCGGAGGTGCTCTCCTGCTTTTTGGTCTTCTTCGGCGGGCGCTTGGCCACGGATTCCAGAAACACGAATTCGTTGCAGGCGTTGACGAATATCCCGGAGGCCGCCTCCGAGCGGGAGATGCCCAGCACATGCTTGCCCATGCTCTTCAGCCGTCCCACCAGGGGCGTGTAATCGCTGTCGCCGGACACGATGCAAAAGCTGTCGATCAGCGGATTGGTGTAGGCCACCTCCATGGCGTCGATCACCAGCTGTATGTCCAGGTTGTTCTTCTGTACCTTCCCCCAGCGCAGCGAGGGCACCACCGCGAAGGTGTTCGACAGCAGCACCGGCTTTAGATCGGTATAGCGGTCGGTGTAGCCATACACCTTCCCCAGCAGTATGTCCCCGCGTATCTTGACCTTTTCAATGATGGAGAGCAGCAGCGATTCCTTCGCCCCCACGTTCTCCAGATCCACAAATACCGCAAAATTGGATTTCCCCATAGCTTATCCTTCCTATATTATATCTATGTCTGTTATTTTATGTCACAGGACGTTCTTCCCGTAATCGAACTCGTCCTTTTCCTTGGTCTGCTCGTCGATGGTATACTGGCCGCGCTCCAGGGCCACCATGCCGGTGCGCACCAGCTCCATGATGCCGATTTCGCCCAGCAGGGTCTGTATGGTCTCGGCCTGGCTCTCGTCGCCGATCAGGGCGATGGTCAGCGAGCCGGTGGACACGTCGATGATGGACGCGTGGAAGAGGCTGGCGATCTGTACGATCTCGTTGCGCGCCTCGTGGGTGGAGGCGGACACCTTGATCAGCACCAGCTCCCGCCGGATGGTGCGCTCCGCGTCCAGCCGCTTGACCGAATGCACGCAGATCAGCTTGCGCAGCTGGCTGCAGATCAGCCCCGCCTGCTTCTCGTCGGTCAACACCTCGATGGTGATGCGGGAAACGGCCGGGTCGTGGGTGGTCCCCACGGCCAGCGATTCGATGTTGTAGCCCTTGCCGGAGAACAGCCGCGCCACGCGGGACAGCACGCCCGCCTCGTTGTCCACCAGCACCGCCAGGGTATGCCTCTTGATTTCATTCATCGCCGCCGCCTCCTCAATCCACCATGAACCTGGTGATATGGCTGCCGCCGCCCACCATGGGCCGCACCATCTCGTCGATGTCGATGGCGCAGTCGATCACTGCGGGAACCCTGGCCACGAAGGCCTCCGTCAAGGCCGCCTCCAGCTCCGTCACATCCGTCACCCGGAAGCCCTTGATCCCATAGGCATCCGCCAGCTTCACGAAGTCCGGGCCGCGATCCAGCGTGGTCTGGCTGTGCCTGCCGTTGCAGGACAGCGTCTGCCACTGGCGCACCATGCCCAGCGTCCCGTTGTTGAACAGCACGACGATGATGGGCAGGCCGTAGTATTGCACCGTGGACAGCTCGTTCAGGTTCATACGGAAGCTGCCGTCGCCGGTGATCAGCACCACGGGCATTTCCGGGTTGCCCACCTGGGCCCCAATGGCCGCGCCCAGGCCGAAGCCCATCGTGCCGTAGCCGCCGGAGGTCACCAGCTGGCCGCAGTATTCGAAATGCAGGTGCTGTATGGCCCACATCTGGTGCTGGCCCACGTCGGTGGCGAATATGGTGTAGTTCGGCACGATGCGGGCGATGGCGTCCAGCACCTGGCCGGGGGTCATGTGATCTGCGGCCTCGTCGTACTCCGTCTGGGTCTTGTAGGAAAACACATATTCCTTCCACTTGGCGTGGTCCATCTGCTCCAGGCGCTCGTTCAGCAGCGCCAGAACCCGCTTCGCGTCGCCGACGATGTGGTGATCGGTCTCCACGTTCTTGTTGATCTCGCTGCGGTCGATGTCGATCTGCACCACCTTCGCGTTGCGGGCGAAGCTCCTGGGCCTGAGCGCCACCCGGTCGGAAAACCGGCAGCCCACCGCGATCAGCAGGTCGCAGGCGTCCACGGCCATGTTGCTGGCCTGGCTGCCGTGCATGCCCACCAGCCCCGTCGCCAGCGGATTCAGCCCCCGAAAGCCGCCCGCGCCCATCACGGTGATGCCCACGGGGGCGTCGATGCGGTTGGCGAAGGTCTCCAATTCCCGGTCCGCCCGGCTGCGCACCACGCCGCCGCCGCAGATCACCATGGGCCGCTGGGCGGCGCGTATCATGTCAACGAGTATGTCGATGTCCCGATAATCCGGCTCGGCGGCCCGAAAGTTCTGGCTGGAGCGCTTCATCAGCTGGCCCAGCCGTCCCACCTTGCCGTGTCCGTCCCGGGCCAGCGGCGTGTAATCGGCCATGTCCTGGGTCACGTTCCTGGGAATGTCGATCAGCACCGGGCCGGGCCTGCCGCTGCGGGCGATGGCGAAGGCCTCGCGCACGGTGTCGGCCAGGTCTCCCACATCCCGCACCAGGTAATTGCACTTGGTGATGGGCATGGTCACGCCGGTGATGTCCACCTCCTGAAAGGAATCCTTGCCCAGCAGGGACAGGCTCACGTTGCAGGAGATGCAGACCACCGGAGAGGAATCCATGTATGCCGTGGCGATGCCGGTGACCAGGTTGGTCGCCCCGGGCCCCGAGGTGGCGAAGCATACCCCGACCCTGCCGGTGGAACGGGCATAGCCGTCCGCCGCATGGCAGGCGCCCTGCTCGTGGGCCGTGAGTATGTGGTGTATGGCGGGGTAGTTCAGAAGCTCGTCATAGACGTGCATGATCGTTCCCCCAGGGAAGCCGAAAACGGTGTCCACCTCCTGCTCCAGCAGGCATTCCATCAATATCTGCGCACCAGTCATCAGCATGGCGTTTCCTCCCCGCTGTCGTCGACGATCACAATAACCCAAAAGCGCCCCCGGTCCCAGGTCCAGGCCCGCGGGCGCATCCGATTTCCTGATAAAAAGTATAACATTCCCGCTTTATCGAGTCGTGCAGTAACGAGATGAATTTTAGTCGATTGCAAACTGCAGATTTCGAAGGCTTGCTGGCGGCAAGTCAAGAAATCAGCAGGCAGCAGGCGACTGAAATTCAGCCGCTAATGCGCCATGAGCATTATGCGGTGTTTCCTTAAGGAAATACCGCATAATCGATTTATGCGTTATGATTCGTCCTGCGGGCAAACGGTCACATTTGCGGTGTTTTCCTAAAGAAACAACGCACACTGAACTTGACATTTTATGACATTTGTGTTATGGTAAATGTAGGATTATTGTTGAGAAGGCGCGTCCGCCGCCCTGCGGGGACGCGCCGCACCAACGAACACATCTTATTAACGGAGGGATTCACATGAAGAAGGCGCGCGCACTCGCATGGTTGCTCGTCGTCGCCCTGCTGGCGATGGCATGCCCCGCTTTCGCGGATCAATTGAACGTGGAGCTGGCCGACGGCGCAGCTCTGGAGATGCCGGAGGGCATCGCCACTGACGACGGCGGACTGACCCTTGACCCGGGCATCGACATGGATGGGATCGACGTCGATCTGCCCGGCCTCGACCTTTCAAACGACCTTTCCGACGGTCTCGCCGGCGCCGTGGAGAACAACGGCGCAGCCGAAGGCGGAGTTGCCAGCAATTACCAGCCCCAGGGCAGCTGGGACAACGACGCCCTGTTCGCCGGCTATGTCGATATGCTGTTTGGCAAGCAGGATACGCTGGGCCTGCAGCGCAACGGCTGGGTTGGCGACAGGCTCACCGGCGTGGCGGCGGACACCTACAATTATCTGGCCAAGCAGATAAAGAAGGTGGCTGCGGGAACCCTGAGCGACACCCAGTTCTACATTCCCCAGAGCGTTGTTCCCTATTCTTCCATGAAAGAGGCGTATAAAGAAGCTGTCAGTGTCCTCGACGCGCTTCTGGTGGACTTCCCCTATCATCTGTTCTGGTTCGACAAGATATCCTATTATGTCCAATATGGGTATGACTATGACAACGGGTTCTATATATGGTTCCCGGTGGCGCAGGAATACGCCCTCGCAGCCGATGCCAGCAATTATTACGTCTTCAAGACCGACGCGCAGTTGATCGGTTCTGCCCAAGTCGCCGTCAAGAAGGCCAAGAGCGTCGTGAAGAAGTACGCCGGGGTCTCCGACTACAAGAAGCTGTGCGGCTACAGGGATTTCATCTGCAAAGAGAACGACTACAATGACGACGCGGCCGCCGATCCCAATTGGCCCTACGGCAATCCCTGGCAGTTGATCTGGGTGTTCGACGGGGATCCCAGCACCAAGGTGGTCTGCGAGGGCTACTCCAAGGCTTTCCAGTACCTGTGCGATCTGTCGTCCTTCTCGACTGGTGTGCAGAGTCACATCGTCGAGGGTGATGTCCGTCAGAGATCCGGCGGCGGGGGGCACATGTGGAACGTCGTCACCATGGGCGACGGCAAGAACTACCATGTGGACATCACCTTCGTCGACGGCGGCCTCACTCAGGCGTTCCTGTGCGGCGTCGAACCCTCGCAATCCAGCAATCAATACTCCGTCGCGGGCGAAGTTTTATATATATTCGACGATGTTACGCTCAGAACCTACCCGGCGAGCGTGCTGAAGCTGGCGACCAGCGACTTTGACCCCAGCAAGGTGAAGGTCGTCAAGAGCGTCAAGCTGAAGAAGGGAACCAAGACCCTGAAAAAGGGCCAGTCGCTTTCGCTGAAGCGGGGCAAGTCGCTGACGCTGAAGGCCGTGGTGTCGCCCAGCGGCGCGAAGACCACCCTGACCTGGAATAGCAATAAGAAGGCCGTCACCGTGAAAAACGGCAAGGTAACGGTGAGCAAGAGCGCCAAGGCGGGAACCAAGGCGAAGATCACCGTCACAACGGCCAACGGCAAGAGCACCTACGTCTACATCGTGGTTAAGAAATAACCATCCCACAAAGCCACCGGCCCGGCGCAAATCGCGCCGGGCCGGTGGCTTTTGGTTCTTTTGATGTCATCCTGTGGGTTCCCTCGAAATTGAACGCGGCACCGGAGGCCGGCATGCCCTTTTGAGACAGCCTGTCGCACGATGCCGCGCTTATCCCGATCAATCGATGATCTGCAGCTGCAGCGTCACATGCAATTCCTCGTACCCGCCCTTGACGTTGCCGTCGGCGTCGTATTTATAGCGGTAGATGGTCAGCTCCATCGGCTGGCCCTCGCCGCAGCGGTCCACGGCTGCGACCATATCCTGGCTGGACTTGATCCGCGCGCCGTTGGCCATGGTGATCACGTCCTTCTCCATCAGGCCCGCCTTGTCCGCAGGGGTGCCGGGCTCCACGCTGTACACCTGCGCGCCGCAGGGCGGAAAGCGCCGCATGGCCTCCTCGGGCCCGTCGATGGACGTGACGGTGACGCCCATACGGGGGCGCACCACGCTGCCGTTGTCGATGATCTGGTCGATGAAGCCCTTGACCACGCTGATGGGAATGCAGAAGGTCATGCCCTCGTAGATGGTCATGTATTTGAGCGTGGGAATGCCCACCAGCTCGCCCTTCGCGTTCAGAAGCGCGCCGCCGGAATTGCCGCCGTTGATGGGCGCGTCGGTCTGTATGGTGGTGATGCTGTGGCTGAAATTGTCTGCGTTGACGCCCTCGCGCTCCAGGCCGGAGATGATGCCGGCGGTGACGCTGCCGAAGAAGACCTCGTCCATGGTGCCGGGGTTGCCGATGATGATGGCCAGCTCGCCGATGCGCAGGGCGTCGGAATCGCCCATGGGAATGGGCTGGGCGTCGCCGGGGGCCTCGCCCGAGAATTTCAACACCGCGATGTCGGAGCCGTCGTCATAGCCCACCAGCTCCAAATCGGTCTGGGTGCCGTCCAGCCACAGGGCGGTATAGGCGTCGGCATCCTTGACCACATGGTAATTGGTCAGCATGTAGCCGCCGGGGACGTCGCCTTCGATCCTGCGGATGTAGCATGCCGAGCCGCCGCCGACCTCCTCGACCTTCGCCACCCGCGTTTCGGGATCCCAGCTCTCCTGCTTGGTGTTCAGCTGCACGATGGCCGGGCGCACCCGCTCGGCGATTTCGGGGATGGGATTGTTGCTGGAATAGATGATGTCGTAGGAGGGATTCTCCCCCGCTGCGGTTTCGGCGGCAGGCTCCGCCACTGCCAGCATGCCCGAAAGCATCAGCGCGGCCAGCAGCAGCGTCAGGCAGCGCGCGTAGACGTTGATGTTTTTCATGGTTCAGTATCCTTTCTGTCGTCGGTCAAATCACACAACTCCGCTTTTATTATACAACGCCCCAACGCGTTTGCCAAGGAAAGTAATGTGAACTTTACCATGTTCACGCGCCCGCCGACGGCGCGTCGGCGGCCGGCAGCAGGAATTCAAAGGCGGTCTCTTCGTCGTCGGAGCGCACAGTAATCTCGGAATCGTGCTGCTGCATGATGCGCTGGCAGATGGACAGCCCCAGTCCCGTGCCCTGGCCCGAGGTATGGGCCTTATCGGCCTTGTAGAAGCGCTCGAAGATATAGGGCAGGTCGGCCTCGGCGATCCTCGGCCCGTTGTTGGCGATGGTGAAGCGCACCTGCCTGCCCTCGAGGCGCGTCCGCACGGTCAGGCGGCTGCCCTCGCCATCCATGAATTTCACGGCATTGTCGATGATGTTGGACACCACCTGATTGATGCGGTTGGCGTCGGCCATCACGTACAGCGGACCCTCCGCCAGCTCCACGGACACCTCGATGCCCTTCCCGTCGATGCGGGGCTCGAAATTGACCAGCACGCGGCGCATCAGCTCGTTGGCGTCGAAGGGAGCCAGCGTCAGCGGGAACTTGCCCGATTCCAGCCGGGACAGGTCCAGCAGATCCCGAACCAGTTCGGTCAGCCGGTCGGTCTCATCCAGCACGATCTGCAGGTAGCGGGGCATGTCCTCCTGGGGGATCACGCCGTCCAGCATGGCCTGTACGTAGCCGCGCATGCAGGTCATCGGCGAGCGCAGCTCATGGGACACGTTCGCCACGAAGCTGCGGCGGGAATCCTCCAGCCGGGACAGCTCCTCCGCCATGCGGTTGATGGAATCGGCCAGCTCCTCCAGCTCGCCGCCGCAATGCACCTCCACCCGGCGGGTCAGATCGCCCTTGGAAAACTCGCTGACCGCGCTGGACATCTCCTTCAGGGGGCGAATCTGGCTGCGGGCCAGGAAGAAGGCCAGTATCGTGCCCAGGGTCAGCGCCAGCAGCGCCGGGGGCAGTATCTGGATGATGACGCTCTTAAGGCTGACTTCCAGCGAGGCCGTGGGAATGTGCAGCAGCACCGCGCCCACCACGGTGTCGTCGCCGTAGCGCCAGGGCACGCCGATGGTCACGATCCTGTCCCCGTCCTCCAGTTCCGGGAAGAGGCCCGTGACGCGAATCTCGCTGCCCTCCTTGACCTTGGAAAGCTGCTCCTTCACCGCCTCCGAGGCCAGATACTGGGTGGTGTTCCAGGATTTATCCAGGTATTGCACATAGGCCGTGCCCGAATCGTAGCTGACGATCCAGATGTCGGCGTTGTAGGTATTGTAAATGCTGGCGATCTTGCGGCGGATCAGGTAGCGCATCGTGGCATTGTTCTGAACATAGCTGAGGGTGTTCAGGTTGGCCATGTAGTCCGCGACCTCCCTGGCCTGCAAACGGACCTCGGATTCGTAGCTCTGCTGCATGGTCTGCCGCCGGGACGCCACCAAAACGCCGGTAAAGATGGCGATGGTCGCCAGCAGCGCCGCCAGCAGCACGCTGTAGGTGCGCCAGAAGAGGCTCCTGCGCATGCTCATTTCACCTCGAACTTATAGCCGACGCCCCACACGGTCTTGATCTGCCAGCCCAGCTTTTCGCCCTCGGTCAGCTTTTCCCGCAGGCGCTTGACGTGCACGTCCACGGTGCGGGAATCGCCGAAGTAGTCATAGCCCCACACCTGCTCCAAAAGCTGTTCCCGGGTGAACACCTGATTGGGATGGCTGGCCAGGAAGTTCAGCAGCTCCAGCTCCTTGGGGGGCATCTCCAGCTCCTTGCCCATGTAGTTGACGGTATATTGATTGATGTTCACCGTCAGGCCGGGAAAGGAGAGCGCCTTGTTCGCCTCCGGGGCTTCCGGCATCTGATAGCGGCGCACCACCGCCTTGATGCGGGCCACCAGCTCCTTCATGTCGAAGGGCTTGGCGATGTAATCGTCCGCGCCCAGCTCCAGCCCCAGCACCTTGTCGAAGGTCTCGTCCTTGGCCGTGAGCATGATGATGGGCACGTTGGAAGTCTTGCGCGTCTCCCGGAGCACCTGCCAGCCGTCCATGCCGGGCAGCATCACGTCCAGCAGCATCAGGTTCGGCGGGGAGGCCAACACCTTTTTCAGCGCCTCGTCCCCGCGCTCGGCCATATCGACCTCGAAGCCCTCCTTGACCAGGTACAGGTTGACCAGCTGGCGGATGTTCGGATCGTCGTCCACCAGCAGTATCTTCGTGTTCATCATGGCAATCACCTCTACGATTTGACGGATTCAGGATAGCATAAAGTCGTGAACAGGGTATGAACTTTTTTCAAATTCTGATATAGTGCGGAGAGGAACCAGGAACTAGGAACTAGGAACTAGGAAAAGCCGCGCACTATAGGAGTAAGAACAACGGTCGTTGCGTTCCCGCGGCATAACTCCATTAATAACTGAAAATCTGTATCAATACGCGGCAGCCACTATTTCTAGTTCCTGGTTCCTGGTTCCTAATTCCTAATTCCTTATCCTCATCCCGCCCCTCCATATCATTTCAGCGTCACCACCGTCACCCCGTCCTCGCCCTCGCCATACTTGCCCAGGCGGAAGGATTTCACCGTGCCGCAGCGCTTCAAATGCTGCTGTATGCCGCTCCTGAGGGTGCCGGTACCCTTGCCGTGGATGATGTACAACTGGCTCAGCTTGTTGATGAGGGCGCTGTCCAGGAAGGCGTCCACCTCGGCGATGGCCTCCTCCAGGTTCATGCCCCGCACGTCGCACTCGGTCTGAACCGCGCGGGGCGCGATGTTCACATACGCGCCGCCGCCGTTGCCCTTCGCGGGCTGGCGACCCCTGGGCTTTTCGGGCTTGTCGGGCCGGGCGGTGCGCATGTCGGCCATGTTGGCCTTCAATTTCAGCGCCCCGGCCTGTACCGTGCATTCCCCCCTGGCGTCGGGGGCGGTGACCACCGTGGCCTTGGTGTTCAGGTTCACCAGCAGCACGGTATCGCCCACCTTCAGGCTGGTGGGCACGCTTCCCAAGCCCTCGTCGGCGGCAATTTTCTCGGTGTTTTCGTCGATGGCGCCCTGCAGCTGGGCGCGAAGGTTGTGCAGCTCGTGCTCCTTCACCCCTGCGCTGCGCTGCTTCTTCAAATCGGCGATGATCTGCTCGCTCTCCCGCTGGGCCTTTTGCAGCACCTTGCGGGCCTCCTCCTTCGCCTTGCGCAGCTCCGTCTCCCGGCGGGCGGCCAGCTCCCGCTGCAGCTTTTCCGCCTCGTCCCGAAGCCTCTGGGTCTCTATATGCGCCTGCTCCGCCAGCTCCCGCTCCTTCTCGGCGATCTGCCGGTGGTACTCGGCGTTGGCGATGACATCCTCGAAGCGCACGGCGTCCTGGCTCAGGCGCTTGCCGGCGTCCTCGATCAAAAACTCCGGCAGGCCCAGCTTGCGGGAAATCTCAAAGGCGTTGCTCTTGCCCGGCACGCCGATGGACAGCCGGTAGGTGGGCCGCAGGGTCTCCACGTTGAATTCCACCGAGGCGTTCTCCACCCCCGGCGTACTCAGGGCGAACACCTTCAATTCGCTGTAGTGGGTGGTGGCCATGGTGGTGACCTTCATGTTCAACAGGTGGTTCAGTATCGCCATGGCCAGCGCCGCGCCCTCGGTGGGGTCGGTGCCCGCGCCCAGCTCGTCGAACAGGGCCAGGGACCGGGGCGTCACTTGCCTCAATATCTCCACGATGTTGGTCATGTGGGAGGAGAAGGTGGACAGGGACTGTTCGATGGACTGCTCGTCGCCGATGTCGGCGAACACCTCGTCGAATATCGCCAGCTCCGAGCCGTAGGCCGCCGGAATCTGCAGGCCCGCCTGGGCCATCAGCGAAAGCAGGCCCACGGTCTTGAGCGTCACCGTCTTGCCGCCGGTGTTGGGGCCGGTGATCACAAGCGTGGTGAATTCCTCCCCCAGCCACAGCGTGGAGGGCACCACCTGCTCGGGGTCGATCAGCGGGTGACGGGCCTGGATCAGGCGCACGTGTCCTTCCTCGTTCAGCTTCGGCGGCACGGCTCGCATCTGCCGGGCGAGGGACGCCTTGGCGAAGATCACGTCCAGCCGCGCCAGCAGGTCCAGGTTGTTGGCGATCAGGTCCGCGTCGGGGGCAATGCTCTGGGAGAACATGCCGAGGATGCGCTCGATCTCGTTCTTCTCCTTGATCGTCCACTGCTTCAATTCGTTGCCCGCCTCCACCACGGCCATGGGCTCGATGAACAGCGTGGAGCCGGTGCCCGACTGGTCGTGGACGATGCCGGGCACCGAGGCGCGGCACTCGGCCTTCACCGGCACCACATACCGCCCGTTGCGCATGGTGACGATGGCGTCCATCAGGTATTTTTGCATCGTGGCGGAGCGGATGATGCCGTTCAGCTTATCCCGCACCCGGTCGTTCAGCAGCCGCATCTTCCGGCGGATGTCGTACAGGTCGGGGCTGGCGTGGTCGCTGATCTCGTCCTCGGAGATGATGGCGTCGAAGATCTCCTCCTCCAGCCCCCGGTTGGTGGCCAGCCGCGAACCCATCTCCGTAAGATAGGGCGTGTCCTCCCGGTCGGTGACCAGGGCGCTGCGCACGGTGCGCGCCGCCTTCAATGCGTCCGCCACCTGCAAAAGCGCCTTGGGGGACAGGATTCCGCCCGCCTTCGCCAGCTTCAGAAAGGGGCGCACGTCGGTAAAGTACGCCATAGGATTTCCGCCGGTGTAGGCGGTCACGCTGGTGGCCTCCTCGGTCTCGGCCTGCCAGCGCCGCACGGTGGCCGCGTCTCCCGAGGGCTCGAGGGCCCTGGCCGTCTCCCGGCCCGGCTCGGTGACCGTCAGCGCCGCCAGCATTTCAAGTATTTTCGGAAACTCCAGCACGCGAAGATTGCGTTCGTTCATCTCTATTCCACCCCCCGGAAGTAGTGCCCCGAAGTCGTATTCATCGTTTCAAGCGTCGCCCATTCCGGCAGCGCCCTGAAATCCCCGCCGTCCAGCGCCGCACGATAGACCTTTGCGATGGCCGTCACGGGCTCTCCCGCCGACAGCAGCAGCCGCCAGCTCTCCGCCCCCGGCAGGCGGTTCAGACGCTTCAGCGGCATCAGCGGCACGCTGTTCAGCACCTGGATCACACAACCGCCGGACATGGCCAGCCGCTTCAGCGGGAAGGCCGCGCCCCTGCGGTCGGTCATGGCCCTGCCGTCCAACCGCTGCAAGGGCTTGCAGCCGTCGCAGTGGCGGCAGTCGGCGTGCCTGCCCTTCATGCCCTCGGCCGCCCGCAGCGGGCAGTGCCGCAGGTGCATCAGCGGAAGCCTGCCCCAGACGACCAGGCTCTTTCGCCCGTTCAGAGCGCCAACCTGAGCGGCGGTCAGCTCCACGGAGGGGGTATAGGCCCCCATGCCCCAATCCCGAAGCTGTTCGACGGACAGGTCGTTGCCCGCGTTCAGCAGCATATCCCCGACCCGCTCCCCGGGCCAATCCAGCGCGAACTGGCCGACGTTGGAAAGGAACGTCGCGGCAAAGCGGCGGCTTTTCGCCCAGGCGTTCAGCCCGTCCAGCGCCTCGGCGGTCAGCACCGCAGGCAGGGCCAGCGCGATACGTTCTCCCAGCGGCGACAGGTCGACCGCCTCCAGTGTCTCCCGGCGCACGTCCCACGGCGCGAACACAGCCATGTCCGCGCCGTTTGCCAGCGCGGTCTCCAGCTGGCGGACGTCGTCGGACTGGGCCAGCAGGAGGGGGCGGGCGGCTGGAGCCGCAGCCCTGCCAAGGCACGTCGCCTTACGATCTCCCCGGCGATCGGGCTCGGCGTCGACGGTTGACGGCGACGGATTGCCGCCGCTGCGGGCCTTCGTCCGCAACCCCTCCAGCGCCGCCAGCGCGTCCCGGCGCAGGGCGTTGAGCATCGAAGCGGGACAGAAGGCGTTGCCGTCGGCATCGACCTCAAGGGCCGATACGGCATAGGGCGTGCCGCCGGTCTTTTTCAACTGAGCCGACGCCCGCGCCACATCCAGGCCCCGGCCCGTGGCCTGCTGGACGACCTCCCCCGAGATTTCAGCCTCATAGATGCCGTCGCCGACCCAAAGTCTCGCGGGCTGGCCCACCCGCAGCGCAGCCCGCATGCGCACCGGGATCTGGCGATGCTCGCCCTCGCAGCTCTCCCGCGCCCTGCGCATCTGGGCAGCGCTGACCAGCCGGATCAGCGCGTCTCCCGGCCTCGCGGCGGGACACTTCACATGCTCGCCCCAGCGTCCGGACAGCTGCACCGGTATGTCCTCGCCGCCCGGGCGTCTCAGCGCCAGCGCGTCGGCGTACTGCGCGTCCGCTTCCAGCGTCACCTCGCCCCGGCTTCGGCTGTGGCCCACCGCCACGCCCATGTGGTTGGGCCGCTCGGGGCACATCAGGTCGGATTCGGCCACGCCCGGGCCGTAGCCCCGGGTGAAGCCGCCGCGGTTGAACATCTGCAGGAGCTCAGCCCGTTCGGCATCGAGGTCGATGCGCCTGCCCTCATACAGCGCGTCCAGCGCCCGGCGATAGGCGGCCACCGTCACGGCGACGTACTCCGCCCGCTTCATGCGCCCCTCGATTTTCAGGCTTGAGACGCCCGCGTCCCGCAGACGGGGCAGGTCGTCGATGGCGCACAGGTCACGGGTCGACAGCAGATACCCCTCCCGCCCGTCCAGCCTCCAGGGCAATCGGCAGGGCTGGGCGCAAAGGCCTCGGTTGCCGCTGCGCCCGCCCACCAGGCTGGACATCAGGCACTGGCCCGAGCAGGCCACGCACAGCGCCCCGTGGACGAAGGTCTCGATTTCGATGCCCTGGGCCGCGCATGCGGCCATCTCCACAAAGGTCAGCTCCCTGGCCAGCACGGCGCGGTCAAAGCCGTTTTGGGCCAGGAAGGCCACGCCCTGCCGGTTGTGCACGGCCATCTGGGTGCTGGCGTGGAGCTGTAATTCCGGGGCGAGCCGGCGGACCGCTCTGGCCACGCCGAAATCCTGCACGATCACCGCGTCCGCACCGCTGCGCCGGATGGCGTCTATCGCCTCGGACAGCGCGGGAAGCTCCTGGGGCGTGACCAGCGTGTTCAGCGTCACGTGCACCTTCACGTTCCGGGCATGACAATATGCGACGGCCCTGTCCAGGGCGTCGCCATCGAAATTTGCAGCGTTGCGGCGGGCATTGAACGCGCCGGTACCCAGGTACACCGCGTCCGCGCCGTTCTGCACCGCCGCCACCAGCGCCTGCGCGTCCCCCGCCGGAGCCAGCAGCTCCATGGGGAATGTGGATGTATTTCCCATGATAACGGACTACGTCTCCGGCGCCGCTTCCTTTGCGGAAGGCTCGGCGGCGGGCTGCTCCAGGCGGGCCCGCAGCACGTCCAGCTCGGCCTCCAGGCGGCGGATCTCATCCCGCGACTTCATCATGTCATCGGCGGCGTTCACCGCGGTCAGCACGGCCAGCTGCGTCGCAGGCAGGCGGGTCGCTGCGGCCAGCTCGGTCATCCTGCGATCCACCCAAGCCGCCACACGGTTCACATAGGCCTCGCTGTCGGTGCTGGCGATGGTGTATTCCTTGCCCGCGATGCGGACGGTGGTGCGAATCTTCTGCATAGACGCCTCCATAGCATACAAAAATCCACTTTGATTATAGCACAGCCCCGTCCGATTCACAAGACGGGGCGCAAAAAAAGGGCGGACGGTTACCATTCGCCCGTATGGTGAATGGTAACCGTCCGCCCCCCACACGCATCGTCTTAAAGATGAATTTTAGTCGATTGCAAACTGCAGATTTCGAAGGCTTGCTGGCGGCAAGTCAAGAAATCAGCAGGCAGCAGGCGGCTGAAATTCAGCCGTTAACGCGCCATGAGCATTGTGCGGTATTTCCTTATTCGTAATCGTTAGCCACCGCGTAGCGGACCACCTTCCAGTCGGAGCAGTCGCCCAGGTCGCCGGAGCCCACGTCGATCACGGCGCGGCCCTGGGGTATGAAGCCGTCCAACGGATAGGCTTTCTCCGCCTCTTGGGTCTTGTAATTGCACACGTCGTTGTTCCAATCATTGCCCATAGCGAAGATATTGAACCAGACGCTATAGCGGTTATGTTCCAGCTTTTCCACGTTGTACAGGCAGGCAAAGCCCATTTTGGTATTTCCGCCGGTCTCCTGCCAGTAGTAATATCCCTTTCGGTAATCGTGCGGTACACGGCTGTGATCGGGCTTGAAGCGGGATATGCCGAAGTACTTCTTCACGACCGACGATATCGCGTCCTCAGACACGCGCACGTTATTGCCGTCGAAATATTCGCCCCACTCCAGGCTGTTCGGGCGGTTGAACCAGCAATGCTCGATGCCGAATACGGTCAGCGCCGCTTTGTCCTCATAACTCGCGTCGTAGCAGCCGTTCAACATGAAACCCGCCTCGGTGAAATTGGAGAGGAACAGGTTGATGTTGTAGCGCTGCTCATCCGTCGGATTTACCGTTTCGCCCTCGTAGTTGTCCGCTTCCGTCAGGTACTTCGACAGCGCGTAGCCCGTCTTGCCCTGATAGCAAACGCACATGAAGCCGTTCTCCACATCGTAGAGCTCATCCACCTTCGCGCCCAGCGGCATCCGCGCCAGCGACGCCGCCGAGGTGCTCGGCGCTTCGCGCAGGGTGATGTATTCGTTGCAGTGCGTCACGCGCAGCCGCGTCCCGACGTCCGCCAGCGCGACGGGCGCGCTCAGCACGGCCAGCATCAACAGGCAGCAAAGCAGCTTTTTCATTCCAGTCACCTCCACAGTCTTTCCGGATAGATGCCCCGCGCCTTCATTCCGGCGATGGCGGCCCGGACGGCTTCGGCGTCCTCCCGATAGGTCATGCCGTACCAGCGCTCACCGGTGGTCAGCAGGCGCACCCGGCCCGTCCCGGCGGCAATCAGCGCCTTGGGCACGTTAGGCAGATAGAACTCGGCCTTCAGCGGATTGCCGGGCACGACATCCCGCAGGAAGTCCGCGAACATCCTCGGGAACGCCTCCTTCACGCCCTCCCGGAAGGCCCACAGGTTCATCGAGACCGGCGTGCCCGCAGGGATGAAGGTCCAGCTCGCGCCGCCGTCCTCGGTGAAGGCCGCGCCGCCAGGCCTGGGCTCGATAACGGTGCGCTCGGTGATGTCGGTCAGGTAGCCGTCCGCCCCGGCACAGACGCCCCTGGATACAGAGCCGTTTTCCGTCAGCGTGTTTTCGATGTTGTAGCCCACCATGGCGTGCTCGTCGGCGTCGCCGGGCGCGGCCAGGAATTCCCCCGCCGCCCGGAAGGCGTCCGCGCCGTAGAAATCGTCGGCATTGATCACGGCGAAGGGGCCGTCCACCTGATCCAGCGCGCACAGCACCGCGTGGCCCGTTCCCCAGGGCTTCTGACGCCCCTCGGGGATCGAACCACCCGCCGGAATGGCGTCCAGGGTCTGGTAGGCGTAGCGCAGGTCCACATGCCGGGCGACGGCGTCGCCGATGGCCGCGCGGAAGTCCGCCTCCATCTCTGGCTTGATGACGCACACCACGCGGCCAAAGCCTGCGCGAATGGCGTCGTAGATCGAAAAGTCAATGATGATGTGCCCGGCGTCGTCCACGGGCGCGATCTGCTTGTTGCCGCCGAAGCGGCTGCCCATGCCCGCCGCCATGATGACGAGGGTCGGCTTGCTGTTCACAGTCGTCTCCAATTTCATATTCTCCCTTGAAAGTATTCTGCCTCCATTTTACCCAAATCAGCTGCAAAGTCAAGGCAAAGAACGGGCTCAGGGGCCAAAAAAAGCCCGTCGTATTGACATTTCACACCTTTTATGCTATTTTTTACAGGAATAACGCCGACACAATGTATTTCGTCTTAACCGCGAAAGGAGAACACACCATGGATCTGATACCCAGCTTTTCCGTTGATCACAGGGCGATTGTCCCGGGCATATTCACCAGCCGGGTGGACACGGTTGAAAACGGCACGGTCACGACCTATGACGTGCGGCTCATGCGGCCGAACATAGAACCCGTCGTCGACGTGGCGGCGATGCACTCCCTGGAGCACATCATCGCCACCTATCTTCGCAACGACCCCGACTGGAAGGATGAGGTCATCTACTGGGGGCCCATGGGCTGTCTGACCGGGTTTTATCTCATTTTGAAGGGCAACCGTCCGTCGCGGGAGATTTACGACCTGCTGCTCCGGGCGTTTCGGTCTGTGGAGACCTGCCAGAGCGTTCCCGGCGCGACAGCAAAGAACTGCGGCTATTACCGCATGCACAATCTCGACATGGCGAAGTGGTACGCGGCGCGATTTGCGGACCATCTCGCCGCGAACGCCGATAAGCCCGAAACCTTTGAATACCCCAAGACGGAGCGCCTCGTGACCGAGGACGGACAGCATTTCTACGATTCGTAATACGTCGCCGCCCCGCGCTCTTGCGCGCCGATCAAACCCGCCGGTAATCCTCCGGCGGGTTTTCCCTGTCATTAAATCACCTTCATCCGCATATACTGTCTATATTGCCACCGACGCGGCATGCGCGGCGAACCATTAAGAAGTTTTGACAATCCGGAATATGAGTATATTCCCGGCACACGAAGCGCATACTCTGTATCATCAACGGTTTGGAGGGGATCAAATGGATCAGCAGGCTATCATCCACGAAGGAAGCGGCCGCATGGCGTTCCCCCGGGCGGGCAGGCGCGCGGGTTGGAGCGACGTGGAAAACAAGCTGCTTTGGGAGACCGCCGATGAAGCGCAGCAGCAGGGACTGCCGCTGAAAGCCGTATTTGAGCAGATTGCCCGTCAGACGGGACGTCGCCCCAACAGCATACGCAACTACTATTACGCACAGGTGCGCGAGCACGACGGCGGCGTGGAGCGTCCGGCCCGGTTTGTGCCCTTTACACAGCAGGAGGTGGACTGGCTGATGGAGCAGGTGCTGGTCGCCCGCTCGGCGGGACAGTCGGTGCGCTCCTGTCTGCAAAAGCTGTCCGGCGGCGACCACAGCCTGATGCTGCGCTACCAGAACAAATACCGTGCCGTGATCAAGAGCCGCCCGGACTATGTGCAGGACATCGTGGAAAGGCTGAAATCCCAGGGCGTGGCGTGTGAAACGCCCCAGGTCAACCACCGCATTCGCGCCGATTTGCAGCAATCCGGCGAGGCGCTGGTCAGCGAGGCGCGGCGCAGCGGCGACCGCGAGCTCGCCCGGGCCTGCGACGTTTTGACCCAGTACCTGCAGAACCGTCGCGCCGGCGCCGGCGACGAGGGCGTGGCGGATGCCGCCCGGGCGCTCATCGCCCCCATCAAGGCGTTCGTGGCCCTGGATTCCGACGCGCGCATGGAGGCCGCCGAGGCCTTCTGCGACGACATCGCCCGGCGCATCGGTGCGCTGGAGGAGCGATTGGACGAGACGGACGCATAGCGCCGACATGGATTTTTAAGGAAATACCGCATAATCGAGTCGTGCAGTAACGATTCGAAGGCTTGCTGGCGGCAAGTCAAGAAATCAGCAGACAGCAGGCGGCTGAAATTCAGCCGTTAATGCGCCATGAGCATTGTGCGGTATTTCCTTAAAGGTGCTGAATCAAAATGACCGCTTCAGGTCATTTTGATTCAGCCCCTTTACTTTTTTCTCCTTCTTCATAGCAAAGAGGCTGCCTCTCTTTTGAGGCAGCCCCGTCTGTCAATATTTATATTGTCTCAGGCTGCGCCGCTTCAGGCGTGCGCCAGCATGGATGCGGGAGTCTTTTTCTCCATTTCCTCCTCGAGCACGCGATAGGCCACCTTGCCCACCAGGGTCTTGGGCAGGTCGTCGCGGAACTCGATGTCATAGGGCAGGGCGTACTTGGCGATGTGCTTGCGGCAGTAATCCATCAGCGCCTCGCGGGTGGCATCGGAGGGTTCGTAGCCCGGCTTCAGCACCACGAAGGCCTTGACCTTCTGCATCTTGTAGGGGTCGCGGACGCCGATGACGCAGCTCATGTGCACGGCCTCGTGGGCGTCGAGTATGTTCTCGATCTGGGAGGGATATACGTTGTAGCCGCTGGTGATGATCATGCGCTTGATGCGCTGGCGGAAGTAGATGAAGCCCTCCTCGTCCATGACGCCCAGGTCGCCGGTGTGAATCCAGGTCATGCCGTCGGCGTGTACGCGCCGGGTCTGGGCCGTCTCCTGGGGGTGCTTCACGTATTCCAGCATCACGGTCGGGCCGGCCAGACAAATCTCGCCCTCCTCGCCGTAGGGCACCTCGTCCTCGGTGCCAACCTTCACGATCTTGTAATACATGTCCGGGAAGGGGATGCCGATGGAGCCCTCCTTGGCCTTGGTCAGCGGGGTCAGGCAGCTCGCGGTGACGCATTCGGTGGTGCCGTAGCCCTCGCGCACCTCGATCGTCGCGCCGTGGTCCTTCAGGAACTTGTCAAAGCGCCGCTTCAATTCGATGGGCAGGCTGTCGCCGCCGGAGAACACGCCCTTCAGGCAGGACAGGTCCAGGTCGTCCAGGTTCGGGATGCGCAGCAGCGCCTCGTACAGCGTAGGCACGCCGGCAATCAGATTGGGCTTGTACTTGCGCAGCAGCTCGGCGTAGGTCTGGGGCGTAAACCGCGGCACCAGGATGCAGGTCGCGCCGTTGGCCAGCATGGAATGGATGCTGACGCCCAGGCCGAAGCCGTGGAACATGGGCATGATGGCCAGCATCGTGTCGCCGGGCTGGCAGAAGGGATTCGCGGCGATAATCTGCGCGGCCAGGGCGTTGAAGTTCAGGTTGGACAGCAGTATGCCCTTGGTGATGCCGGTGGTGCCGCCGCTGTAGAGTATGACCGCCGGGTCGTCGGCCCTGCGGGGCACGCGGGGATCGCCCGCAAAGTCCCTGCCCGAGGCGATGAAGTCCTTCCAGCGCACCACGTCGGCGCCCTTGGGCACCTTGGGAATCTTGCGGCCCTGGGTCAGCGCGTAGCCGAGCTTCATCAGCGGGGACAGCGCGTCCTTCACGGTGGCGATGATCAGGTGCTTCAGGCAGGGGGTGTCCCTGCGAATGGCGGCGAACTTGCCATAAAACTGATCCAGCGTCAGCGCCGCGACGGATTCCGAATCGTTCAGGTAGAATTTGATCTCACCCTCGGCGGAAAGGGGGTGCACCATGTTGGCAATCGCGCCCACCATGTTCACCGCATAGAACATCACCACGGTCTGGGGCGCGTTGGGCATGCAGATGGTGACCTTGTCGCCCTCCTTGATGCCCATCTGCCGCAACGCCCTGGCGCAGGCGTAAATCTGCTCCACCAGTCTGGCGTAGGTAATGCGGCTTCCCATGAATTCACAGGCGGTGATATTGGCGTACTTTTCGGCTATTCGCTCGACGGCTTCGGTCATGGTGCCCTGAAAATAATCAAGGTGCATGGGAATCTCGCCCATAAAGGGCGCCCACGGGGTCTTAACAGCGTTTTCCATATCAGTAGTCAACCTCCTCATTGGCGGGGCGATCCAGCAATTCCGGCTCTTCGATCAGTTTTTTCAGCAGGTGCACGGTCCTGGCGTAGTAATAGCCGTCGGCGATGCGCTCGTCCAGGGTGATGCCCACGTCCAGCGTGTCGCGCATTTCAAAGGTTCCGTCCGCCTTGAACACGGGCTTGCGAACCTTTTCGCCGATCACCACGAACACCGATGTGGTGCCCCAGTTGCTCAGGTGGTGATAGCCGGCGTTCAGCCTGATGCTGCCCAGGTTCGTCAGGAACACCGTGGCGTAATTGGGATCGGCCTTGATCAGGTCGTAGGGCACACGGCCGTAGAAGTCCAGCCGGTGCAATATGTGAATGACGATGCGCATCAGCCACCGGGGCAGATGGGTGAACATCTCCATGCCCTTGGTGGAATTGTCCGTCGCATCCTCGCGCCGGCATTCGAAGATCTCCTGCATGATGCGCTCGTGCAGGCTGTCGATGGTGGTTTCCGGCGGGAACTTGATGAACGCCAGCCCCTCGCCCGCATCGTCCTTGAACTGCTTCTTCACCACAAAGCCCAGGCTCAGCTCGTCCCGCTGGTACAGGCGGCACCCTTTGATGAAACGATTCATCTTGGGCCGCAGCGTAAAGGTCTTGACCACTGCCGCGCAGATCGCGTGGAAGATGGTATAGCGGTGCGCCTTGTCCAGGTTCGCGTTCTTCTTTTCCAGAAAGGCTTCCAGATTGGTCAGGTCGAATTCCTCTTGGATAAAGGCCTCGTTGTCGGCCCGGTTCGGATATAAGTAGGGCATAAACCAGTGCAGCGGATCGATATCACGCACCAGCGTCGCGTCGAAGCGATCCCCCATCCGCTTCTGCGGCGTTGCCATCCGTCAATCCCCCCTCGATATACTTATTTTACGCCGGTCGCGGCAACGCCAGCGCAAATTAATACAAATCAGCTTATTCTAACACACATTTGCCAAGAATACCAGTGATGAAAGCCCCTGTTTCGCAAAACTCAACGCGCTGGGTGCAAATAATAACCGTGCATTAATACCACATAGTTCTATTTTTTATTATACACGTTTTTGAGATCGTTTAATATGGTTTTCAATACCATGTTTGTGCACTTGCGCGAAGGCCAAAAGGGTGGTATGATAAAGTGCAGAACATACATACAGAACATACAATCGGAGGGTTTGCCCGTGAAGCTCATGATCGCGTCGGATATCCACGGTTCCGCCAGATGGTGCGAAAGGATGCTGGAGGCCTGGCGGCGGGAAGCGCCCGAACGGCTCATATTGCTGGGCGACCTGCTGTATCACGGGCCCCGCAACGACCTGCCGGAGGCCTACGCCCCCAAGGAGGTCATCGCCATGCTGAACGGCGTCGCGCCCCACGTACTGTGCGTTCGGGGCAACTGCGAGGCCGAGGTGGATCAGATGGTGCTTGCCTTCCCGGTGATGGCCGACTACGGCGTTCTGTTCGCAGAGGGACACGCCCTGTACGCCACCCACGGTCACGTCCACAACGAAGGCAATCCCCCGCCGCTGCAACCGGGCGATGTGCTGCTGTGCGGACACACCCACGTTCCCTGCTGCCGCCGCCACGAGGGATTCATATACGCCAACCCCGGCTCCGTCGCCATTCCCAAGCAAAACACCCCCCACAGCTACGCCGTACTGGAGGCCGAAACGATGGTCTGGAAGGATCTGGAGGGCGGCGAATTTATGCGCGAGCGGCTATGGGAAGGGAGAAATCCCGAATAAAGCGCCGCTTTCTCCGGCAAAGCGCCTGTGCGCAAGCCCTGCGGAGGCGAAGCATATCCATGAGCGGGTCGTGTCAAACGCATCACGACAGCATAATTGCAGAAGGAGGAATTTTTCACATGCGCAAAAAGATATTCCCCCTCGTCCTCGCGATTGCACTGGTATTGGCCATGGTCTCGACCGCGCTTGCGGATTACTATTCCGACCTGCTGCCCGTCATCATGACCTTCCCGTCTGATTTCAGAGGCAAGACCGTGATCCTGCACTCCAACGACGTGCACGGCGCCATCGACGGCTATGCCTACATGCCCGCGCTGCGCGAGCGATTCCTGAAGCAGGGCGCCTCCGACGTGCTGTTGGTGGACGCGGGCGACTTTTCTCAGGGCGAAATATACGTCAGCGTCAACAGGGGCAAGGCCGCCATCGACATGATGAACGCGGCGGGCTACGACGTGGTGACACTGGGCAATCACGAGTTTGACTTCGGCCTTCCCCAGCTGATGGAGAACCTGAAGGACGCCAGGTTTCAGACCATCTGCTGCAACGTCTATTCAGACGAGACCAATGAAACCATACTGCCCCCCTCCGCGATCATCGAGACCAAATCCGGCCTGAAGTTGGGCTTCGTGGGTGTCGAAACCCCTGAGACGGCCACCAAGGTGCACCCCTCTCTGCTCGCCAATATCATCAGCTTTTCCACCTTCGGCAAGCTGTATGAGGCGGTTCAGTTGGCGGTAGACGCCATTCGCAATGATTGCGACGTGGTCATCGGCCTGACCCACCTGGGCGTGAACACTGAAGCCGCGTCCAACGGCTATCGCTCCGTCGATCTGCTGAACACGGTGGACGGCATCGACTTCGCCATCGACGGCCATTCCCACACCGTGATGTCCAGCGCCAAGTACGGCCTGCCCGTGCAATCCACCGGCACGAAGTTCGCGTATGTGGGCGTGGTGGTGATCGACGACGTCACCAAGAAAATCGAGAACAACTTCCTGTTGTCCACAGCCAACCTGACCAGGGATGAGACGGTCGCCGCCGCGGCCCAGGCAATCATAGACGCCGTGGACGAGGAATACAACACGCCCTTTGCCACCACCGAGGTACGCCTCGAGGGCGAACGCATCCCCAGCCGCACCAGCGAGACCAACATGGGCGACCTGATCGCCGATGCCCTCATATGGAAAATTATGAAGGGGGGCGGCGTTGCGAACACCGAACCCAGCCAGGTGGTGAGCATCGTCAACGGCGGAAGCATCCGCGCCTCCATCGAAGCGGGCGACGTGTCCATGGAGTCCATCAACTCCGTGCTGCCCTTCGACGACACCCTCGCCGTGATTAACGTCACCGGAGCGGAGCTGCTGGAAGCGCTTGAGGCCTCCACCTTCTGCAACCCCGAACAGGTCGGCGGCTTCCCGCAGACCTGCGGCATCGAGTGGGCCCTGGATTGCAACAGGCCCTACGCCAAGGGCAGTCTCTACAAGCTGAACGGCAAGGATACCTCCTATTTCAGCCCCGCCAGCATCGAACGCGTGACCGTCACCGCCATCAACGGCAAGCCCTTTGATCCCTCGGCCACCTACGCCGTTGTGACCAACGACTTCATTGCCGCCGGCGGCGACACCTACAACGCGTTCAACCGTGCCTATGTCGCCGGTACAGGCTTCGACACCGGCATCCAGCTGGACGAGACCGTAGTGGAATACATCTCCGAGGTGCTGGACTGCAGGATCACTGCAGAGCAGTACGGCCAGCCCCGCGGCTCGCTGACCATCATACCGCTCAAGACGGCAGAGGAGGAAGCGGTCGAACCCGCCACGTAATGCCCTGTCGCCCATTGCGCGCGACGCCGCCGAAAATCCGGCGGCGTCGCTTTATTGAACGAAAAAGCGCGAGCCTTCATCGGATCGCGCTTTCGTTCACAGTGCGGCAGGCGGGACTTGAACCCGCACACCCAATCGGGTATCAGATTTTAAGTCTGAGGCGTCTGCCGATTCCGCCACTGCCGCATGCAAGGGGATTATAACACATTTTTCCGCGCCGCACAACCCCCAATAAGCGGCGACATCGAAAGATTACGGCTTCCCCGTTCAGCTTTGAGCTCCCGTTTCCAATCGGGGGCGGTGTGTACGCCGACCCCGCAGGCATTTTCTGGCGGAAAAACTCATTTTCCAGAGGAAACCGTCACTGCGAAGCCGCAGGCTGAGCAGCAGCGCTTCCTCAGATCAACGGCAGCTCCCCGACCATCTGCCTCAGGTCGTCGACACTCGCCCGCAGGCGCTGCCAGGTTCCGTCGTCCATGCCCTCGGGCGGGGCGTCGTAGTATTGCAGCGCGGGCAGGGGCTGTATCACGCCCGACTGCCGCCAGCAGAAGGTGGGCATCACCCTGACATTGGCTATGTCGAAGCCCCCCGTCTCGCGCTCCTTTAATGTGAAATCCAACATTATGCCCCAGTCGGTGTCATGCTTGCCCTGGTTGCTGATGAAGTTGCCAAGGCTGTAGGCCACCAGGCCCCGGCGCGTCTGACCGGTCTCGGTGGTCACCTCGACGGTGGTCACCGGCTGAACCATGTGCGGGTGGCTGCCCAGCACCACGTCCACCCCCGCGGCGATCAGCGCCTGGGCCGTCGTCACCATGCTCTGGGTGGGCTCCCGGCGGTACTCCACCCCCCAATGGGGCAGGGCGATGATGACCTCGGCGCCGGCGTCGAGAAGCCTTTGGACATCCGCGTTGAAGTCCGCGTCTTTCATATAATTCACGCCGTACTGTCGCGCCGGGCTCTTGTCCTTCTTTTTCTTCATGCCGTTGGTCATCTCTGTGTAGCACAGCATGCCCACGCGCACGCCCCCCACGTCCACCAACGTGGCCCTCTCCTTCTCCTCGGGCGTGCGGTTCGCCCCGGCGAAGTCAAAGCCGTACCGCTCCACGTTGTCCACGGTCAGCTTCAGCCCCTCAAAGCCCCGGTCCAGTATGTGGTTGTTGGCCAGGGTCAGAAAATCCACGCCCGCGCCCTTCAATGCAACCAGCAGCGATTCGGGGGTGTTGAACATCGGAAAGCCGGAATACGCCTTGTTGTCCTTCCGGCCAATGGTGGTCTCCAGATTGGCGATGGTGTAGTCCGCATCGGCCAGGGCGTCGGCGATTCGCACAAACTGGAGGGAAAAGTCGTAGCTGCCATCCGCTCGGCGGGCGTTGTCCAGCTGGATCCGGTGGGTGATCACGTCGCCCACGGCCCGGACGCGCGCGCTGCGAAGCGCCGGCATCGGCTGGGGGGCTGGCGCGGTCTCCTGAATGGCGCCGCCAGGCGTTCCCGGCCCCGGAAGGCTCAGCCGCAGCGCCGTCAGCCCGAGGGCGACGACCGTCGTCAGCAGGGCGATCAGCCCCGACATCATCAGCGCGCAGCGCCGCATTGCTTTTGTGTTCATGTCTCCATCCTCCAGAGGCAAACAGCTGTTTCAGCGTCGGTATATCGACATGGGATTTCCCTGCGAGTATAGTAAAATATGGGTTTGCGGTCAAGGGCCCCCGTGATAAGAGGGCGGTAATTTTTCATGATTCAATCTCCGCCGTTTTACGGACAGGCGCCCGCAAAATTTATACTTGCCAATTCCGCGCATTTACGCTAAAATATAATACAGAAATAATGGCGCGGAATGCGCTTTAGGATTGCGGAGGTAGAAAGCATGTATAAGGAGACCATCAAAGACGCAGGCAGCAGGATGGACAAGACCATCGCCAACATTCAGAACGATCTGGCTACGCTGCGCGCAGGCCGTGCCAACCCGAAAATTCTGGACAAGATCACCGTGGATTACTATGGCACGCCCACCGCGCTGAACCAGGTGGGCAACATCTCCTCGCCGGAGCCCAGGCTGCTGGTCATCGCGCCCTGGGAGCCGAAGATGATCGGGCCCATCGAAAAGGCCATCCAGAAATCCGACATCGGCATCAATCCCTCCAACGACGGCAAGGTCATCCGCCTGCTGGTGCCGGAGTTGACCGGCGAGCGCCGCAAGGAGCTGTGCAAGCAGGTGAAGAAGATGGTCGAAGAGGGCAGGGTGGCCATCCGCAACATCCGTCGGGACGCCATGGAAGGCATCAAGAAGATGAAGAAGGATTCCACCATCACCGAGGACGACCAGAAGGTGGCCGAGAAGGAGCTGCAAAAGGTCACCGACACCCACATCGAAGAGCTTGAAAAGATCGGCGCGGAAAAGGAAAAGGAGATCATGTCCGTATAAGGTCGCATTGCGCTTATGCGCAATGCGAAGGGAACAGGGAACAGGGAACAGGGGAACGTACCCGGCTATTCCTGTTCCCTGTTCCCTGTTCCCAAAGAACGCGTTCGTCGACGACGCGATTTCTCCGCCCAACGACATTCGTTACTGCTCAGCCTCCGGCTTCTGGCCGCAAAATCTGCAAGGAAGGCATTTTTCTTCTGGAAAATGGGATTTTCCGCCATAAAAATGCCTGCGGGGTCGGCGTACACGCCGCCGCCCCCCGATTGGAAAGGGGAACCCTGAGCAGTAACCGACATTCATAAAATACCCTATGGAGGTTCCCGTATGTCCCTTGACAAGCTCACCCGCGCCCTGGGCGACATGTTTAACCCGAAGCCCAGGTACATCACGGTCACGCCCGTGACCGACAAGTCCGCCGAGCCGGTGCTGCCGCCGCCCCAGGCGCTTCCCCGGCACGTCGCCATCATCATGGACGGCAACGGGCGCTGGGCCACCGGCCGGGGCCTGCCCCGCTCCGCCGGTCACGCCGCGGGCACCGAAGCGCTGCGGGAAATCATCCGCGCCAGCGACGACTGGGGCATCGGGGCGCTGAGCTTGTATGCCTTCTCCACGGAAAACTGGTCGCGGTCGAAGGAGGAAGTCGGCGCGCTGATGGGCCTGCTGCTCAAATACTTCACCTCCGAGATCGACGAGCTGGACGAGAAGAACGTGCGCATCACCATACTCGGCGACGTGGACGGCATGCCCGAGCCCCAGCGGGATGCGCTCGTCAGGGCCATGCAGCGCACCGCGAAGAACACGGGGCTGCGGCTGAACATTGCCCTGAACTACGGCGGCCGGGCGGAGCTGACCCGGGCGGCGCGTCTGCTGGCGCAGGCGGTCAGGGACGGTGAGATCGAGCCGGAGGACATCGACGAGGATGCCTTTGCGGCGCGGCTGTATACCGCCGGCCTGCCGGACGTGGACCTGCTGATCCGCACCAGCGGTGAGATGCGCACCTCAAATTTCCTGCCCTGGCAGCTGACCTACGCCGAGATGGTGTTTGACGACTGCCTCTGGCCGGATTTTGACCGGACCCGATACATGAAGTGCCTGTCCGTCTACGCCGGTCGGGACCGGCGCTTCGGCGGCGTGAAGGGGCAAATGCCCTCCACGGACACCCCCGACAAGGAGGATGCCACTTGATCAAACGCATCATCACTGCGGCGGTGCTCATCATCATCATGGCCCTGGGCATATGGTTCCAGGGCTGGCCGCTGCGCATCATACTGCTGGTCAGCATGCTGATGTCCACCAGCGAGATGTACCGCGCCTTCCGGCGCATCAACTACGACCCCGTGCGCTGGTCCGGCTACGTTTACTGCGTGCTGGCGGTGCTGGCCCAGGCCTACTACGCCACGCTGACCGGCGGCGTGTTCGCCGCCATCAGCCCGCCCATGTTCGCGCTGATCATCGGGCTGCTGCTGGCGATGACGGTCATCATATTCAAGGGCAAGGTGGCCTTTGACAGCCTGATGAGCACCGTGTTTCCGATGCTCTATCCCGGGCTGTTCTTCTCGCTGATAATTCCCCTGCAGGACCTGAGCACCCGCACGGCCTCGACGCTGGCGCTGGTGCTGACCTTCTTCATCGCGTCGGTCAACGACACCTTTGCGCTGTTCATCGGGCTCCGCTTCGGCAGGCACAGGCTTTCCCCGGAAATCAGCCCCAAGAAGAGCGTAGAGGGCTCCATCGCGGGCCTGATCGCAAGCGTGGCCTTCGCCATGCTCGCGCCCTGGGTGACCCGGCTGATCGCCGCCGGCCATCCCCGGATGAGCGCCGATCTCGCCGCGTCGCCGCTGCCGCCGCTGTGGGCCTTTGGAATACTGGGGCTGATCGCGGGGGGACTGTCCCAGATCGGCGACCTGGTGGCCTCGCTGGTGAAGCGCCACTGCGGGATCAAGGACTTCGGAACCATCTTCCCGGGCCACGGCGGCATGATGGATCGCATGGACGGTATACTGTTCTGCGGCGTGGCCTGCTATGTATTCTTCAAAATCTACGGCTTATAACAGAGGAAAGATATGAGAACAATAGCCATATTGGGCGCAACCGGCTCCATCGGCACCCAGGCGCTGGACATCGTGCGCCGCTATCCCGAGCGCTTCCGCGCCAACTGCCTGACCGCCCACAGCGCGTCGGACAAGCTGTTTGAACTGGTTCGGGCATTCCGCCCCGACGTGGCCGCGCTGGTGAACCCGCCCGAGCATATCCCGGAGGACGTGCGCTTCTGCCATTGGGTCTTCGGGCCGGATTCCACCGTGAAGGCGCTGCTGGCCGCGAAGCCGCAGGACGCGCTGTGCGCCATCGTGGGCATCGCGGGGCTGGACGCCGTGTGGACGGCGCTGGACGTGTGCCAGCGGGTGCTGCTGGCCAACAAGGAGGCGCTGGTGACCGGCGGCGACCTGGTGATGGAAAAGGCCGCCCGGAAGGGCATCCCCATGCTCCCGGTGGACAGTGAGCATTCCGCCATCTTCCAGTGCCTGCAGGGCCGGCAGGGCAACCCCGTCCGGCGGCTGCTGCTCACCGCCTCCGGCGGCGCGCTGCGCAGCTGGAAGAAGGAGGCCATCTACAACGCCACGGTGAAGGACGTGCTGGCCCATCCCACCTGGAACATGGGCGGCAAGATCACCGTGGACTGCGCGAGCATGGTGAACAAGGGCCTTGAAATCATCGAAGCCCACCACCTGTTCCAAATGCCTGGTGAAAAGATCGATGTGGTCGTCCATCCCCAGAGCATCGTCCACAGCATGGTGGAGTTCGAGGACGGCGCGGTGCTGGCCCAGCTGGGCAACCCGGACATGCGCGGCCCCATCGGCTATGCCATGGGCTATCCCGAGCGCATGCCCTACGAGGCCAGGCCCCTGGATTTCGCCGCCCTGGGCCACTTGGACTTCGCCGCCCCCGACACCGACCGCTTCCCCGCCCTGCTGATGGCGATCGAAGCGCTGAAGGCGGGCGGCAGCGCCCCGGTGATATTGAACGGGGCCAACGAGGTCGCCGTGGGCGCGTTCCTGAAGGAGCGCATCCCCTTTGGCCGCATTCCTGAAATCATCCGCGCCGCACTGGACGGCGTGCCCGTCGCGCCGATTCGCTCAATCGCTGACGTGTATGCGGCGGACGCTGCGGCGCGCCGGGCCGCGAGACGGGAATTGGGAATTGGGAATGAGGAATGAGGAATGGCGGAGCAAATCCCTCCGGGATTTGTTTATATTGGCTCAATGCATTTCATTTATAATCAAAGGAATCCGCAGGGATTCCATCATGCATCCATAATCCCTCATTCCCAATTCCTCATCAAGAACCGGAGGCACCTATGGCATCAAACATACTCTACATCCTTCTCGCCATCGTCATGCTGGGCATCATCGTGACGGTGCATGAATTCGGACACTACTGCGTCGGCCGGCTGTGCGGCATCGGCATCGTGGAATTCTCCGTGGGCTTCGGCCCGAGGCTTCTGGGCTGGAAGCGCAAGGGCATACAGTATTCCCTGCGGGCGATACCGCTGGGCGGCTATTGCGCCTTCGTGGGCGAGGACGAGCGCAACGACGACCCCCGCGCCATGAACAACCAGCCGGTTTGGAAGCGCTTTCTGACCGTGCTGGCGGGGCCATTTATGAACTTCGTGCTGGCCTTTGTCGCCTGCGCCATCATGCTGAACGGCTACTTCATCGCCGAGACCTATCCCATCGTGAATCAGGTCATGCCCGGCCAGCCCGCCGCCGAGGCGGGGCTCATGCCGGGAGACCGCATCCTCGAGGTCAACGGCGAGGCCCTCACCAACGACACCGCCGGGGTCAATCAGATGATAAAGACGATACAGTCCGGCGACCTGAACAAGCCCATCGACCTGGTGGTCGAGCGCGACGGCAAACGGCTTTCCTATTCCATGACCGCCGCACCCGTGACCGACGAGAGCGGACAGGTCACCCGCTATCAGATCGGCATCGTGTTTTCCAGCCGCACCTACAATTTCTTCGAATCCATCAAGGAAGCAGGCAGCTACATGGTGGAAACCACCGGCATGATGCTGGAGAGCCTGAAAAACCTGATCTTCAAGGGCGAGGGCCTGGAGGACACCGCCGGCACCGTGGGCATCATCGCCGTGGTGGCCCAGCAGGCCCGGGAGGGCATGTACATGGTGCTGTGGCTGATCTTCATCATCAGCCTGAACCTGGGCATCATGAACCTGCTGCCCATCCCCGCGCTGGACGGCGGGCGGCTGCTGTTTTTGATCGTCGAAGCCATCCGCCGCAAGCCCATTCCCCCGGAGAAGGAGGGCATGGTCCACGCCGCCGGCATGGTGCTGCTGCTGGGCCTGTTCGTGGTGCTGACCTTCCACGATATTGTAAAATTGATCGGAGGAGGGTTCAAATTCTGATTTGGCGCAATGCGGCAAATCAGAATTTACCCCTGTTCACACATAAAAAAGGAGCAAAAGCCATGACCCGAACCGTCCACGTCGGCCCCGTCGCCATCGGCGGCGGCGCGCCGGTTTCCGTACAGACCATGACCAACACCGACACCCGGGATGTGGCGGCCACCCTCGCACAGATCCGCGCCATGGCAGCGGCGGGCGCGGACATCGTGCGCGTCTCGGTTTACGACGAGGCCTGCGCGAAGGCCGTGCGCGCGCTGGTGGACGGCAGCCCGGTGCCGCTGGTGGCGGACATCCACTTCAACCACCGGCTGGCCATCGCGTCCGTCGAAAACGGCATCGCCAAGGTGCGCATCAACCCCGGCAACATCGGCGGCGAGGCCCACGTAAAGGAACTGGCGGACTGCCTGAAGGCCCACCGCATCCCGGTGCGCATCGGCGTGAATTCCGGCAGCATCGAAAAGGAGATCCTGGAAAAGCACGGCGGCGTCACCCCCGAGGGCATGGTGGAGAGCGGCCTGAACCACGCCCGGATGCTGGAACGGGCGGGGTATGACAACATCGTGCTGTCCTTCAAGGCCACGGACGTTCAAAAGATGGTGGCCGCCTGCCGCCTGGCCGCGAAGGCCTGCGACTACCCCCAGCACATCGGCGTCACCGAATCTGGCACGGCGGACGTGGGCATCGTCAAGAGCGCCGTGGGCATCGGCGCGCTGCTGCTGGAGGGCATTGGCGACACGATCCGCGTGTCCCTGTCCGGCGACCCGGTGCAGGAGGTACCCGCAGGGCTTTCGATCCTGCGGGCCTGCGGGCTTCGACGGGACGGCGTGGAGATCATCTCCTGCCCCACCTGCGGCCGCACGGGCATCGACGTGGAGGGCATCGCCCGCCGGGTGCGGGCCGAGACCGCCGACATCCGCGTGCCGCTGAAGGTGGCCGTGATGGGCTGCGTGGTCAACGGCCCCGGCGAGGCCCGGGAGGCCGATCTGGGCGTGGCCGGAGGCAGGGACGGCGCGGGGATTCTGTTCGTGAAGGATCAGCCGCCCCGGCCCATCAAGGGCGGCGACCTGGCCGCCGCGCTGATCGCCGAGATACGCCGGATGGTCGAAAACCGTGGCTGACGGCCTGTGGCTCACGACCCCGAGGCTGATCCTGCGGGAGCACCGCGCCGAGGACCTGCAGGCGCTCCACGCCATGCTCAGCGACCCGGCGACCACGTGGTATATCCCCGACATGCGCAAGGGCGACCTTGCCGAGACCGACGCCTACCTCCGCTCCGTGATGCGGGACGCCCATGTCTGTCCGCGCCTGCGCTACAACCTGATTATTGAGGAAAAGACCACCGGCCATGTCGCGGGCTCGGTGGGGCTGCACGTGATCGAAGGCGAAGCCGGAAGCGTCCACTACGGCCTGGGCTACTTCGTGCGCCGGGACCTGTGGAACGCGGGCTGCGCTACCGAGGCCGTCCGCGCCGCGCTGGATTACATCCTTGCCCTCGACGCCCACCGCGTCACCGCCAGCTGCCTTGCGGAAAACATCGGCTCCCGCCGGGTGCTTGAAAAGTGCGGCTTCGTCCAGGAGGGCCTGCTGAGGGCGCATACATGGCACGACGGAGAATGGAAGGATTGCGCGGTGTACGGACGATTGAAGGAGGCATAGCCCATGTTTCGTGAAATGAACCGAAGGAAGCAGCAGCTCAGCCAGGCCGAGTGCGTGGAGATTTTGAAAGGCGAAAAGCGGGGCGTGCTTTCCGTCCTGGGCGACGAAGGCTATCCCTACGGCGCGCCCATCAACCATTATTATAGCGAGGACGACGGCTGCCTGTATTTCCACAGCGGCAGAAAGGGCCACCGCAACGACGCCATGGCCCGCTGTGACAAGGCCTGCTTCTGCGTCTGGGACCAGGGCTTCGTCAAGCCGGGGGACTGGGCGCTGAACATCCGGAGCGTGATCGTGTTCGGACGGCTGGAGGTCGTGGCGGATCGCGAAAGGGCGCTGGAGATCACCCGGAGGCTGAGCCGCAAATTCACCGCCGACGAGGCGTACATCGACGATGAAATCCGGCGCTCCGGCCCCGGCGTGCTGGTGTTCAGGCTGATACCGGAGCACATGACCGGAAAGCTGGTCAACGAGAAATAGCGTTTCCCGAGGAGATGACGCCCCATGAGCCGCCCCGATCCCGACGCCATCCACCCCATTCCGGGCTATGAAGGCGAAATCTATGTGAAGCCGACGCTGAAAAATCCCAACATCACCGTCGGCGATTTCACTTACATCGCCGATTCGGAATTTGAACGCCACGTGACCCACCATTACCCGTTTCTCAACGACCGGCTCATCATCGGCAAATTCTGCCAGATTGCTTCGGGTGTGGAATTCGTGATGAACGGGGCGAACCACCAGATGAACGCCGTGTCCACCTTCCCCTTTTACACGCTCCAGGGTTGGGCGATGGACCCGCCCGCGCCGTCGGACCTGCCGCAGAAGGGCGACACCGTCGTGGGCAACGACGTATGGATCGGCCAGAACGCGGTGATACTGCCCGGGACGCGCATCGGCGACGGGGCGATCATTGGCGCCAGCAGCGTGGTCGCCGGCGAGGTGGCCCCCTATACCGTCGTCGCCGGAAACCCGGCCCGGGTCATCCGCAAGCGCTTTGACGACGCGCTGATCGCCCTGCTGCTGGAATGGAAGTGGTGGGACAAGGAGATCGATGAAATCAACCGTCTCATCCCACTGCTCACATGCAGCGACCTTAACGCGGTAGCGCAGGCCATCAGACGGCTGATTTCTTGACTTGCAAAAGTCTGAACTCCGTAAAAATCTGATCCCTTTTCGTCAGCGGACGCGCCTCAGGGACGGGTTGTGGGAAAACAACCCGTCCCCGATGCGCGCCTGCGGCTTCACGCAAGCGCTGAAAAATATAGGCCCGCCCTCATTTCTCCTCCGGCGCATCCTTCTTCTTCATCTCGCCGTAAAAGTTGACGATGATGGAGGTGATCAGGGCGACGACGACGATGCCGTATGCGCCGAGAATCACCGATATGATCCGGCCCTCGGTGGACGTCGCGGCCACATCGCCGAAGCCGATGGTGGTGACGATGGCGAAGCAGTACCACAGGGCGTCCTTGAAGGTCGGCGTGCTTGGCTCCGTGAACCTCAGAATGTAGGCGAAGGACAGCATCAGCAGCAACAGACCGATCAGTACTCCATCGCATAGGTGCGGCGGATGATCGTCCTCAACACCTCCCCGTTCACGCGGGCAAAAACGACGCTCGCAATGGTCGCCAGCGCGTGGTACGCCCCGATGAACACCGTCATGTCCAGCATGATGTCATACGGGTCGACATCGGCATAATTGACAAATATGAAGGGAATCAAAAGGACGAGGAGGGCGATGGCGATACCATTCAATATGACGCTGCGTAGGCTTCGATTGCGGACGATGGCAATCATGCGATCCGACACCAGGGTGCCCCAGTACGACAGGAAGACAACCAGATTGCCGACGCGGTAATTCGGGCGAAAGATCCAGAAGACCAGCGCAAGCAGCATGACCGTCCCGTAGATCAGGAACCTGTAGAAATCCGCCCGGGATCTTTCGCGCAGTCGGAAGGCGCGGAACAGCCGCGCGAGGCCCATGAGGAGCAGCGCAGCCACGAGGTATTCCGTCCTGAGGACGCCGCGCTCCATATCGTAGCCCTCATAGACCCATTGCAGACCCGTCGGCAGCGTGAGCAGCGAACACAGCACATCGCCGACGACCGGCAAACTGACGCTGATATTATGTGAACGTTTCACCATCCGTCCCCTCCCCCGGTGGTCATCGCATCGTCATGAGCAGGGTCAATTCCTGGAACAACGCCTTGATCGCCTGGAAATCGATGGGAGGAACCTTCGAGACGGCCAGTATCTGGTAGCCGCCCTGAAGCACGACGATCAGCGCCAGCGCGAGGCCCGCGATGGGAATCAGCATGTCGATGTCCTTCAGCCTTGGCTTGCGCGTATAGGACAGCAGCAGCATCAGCGGCGCGACGAATAACAGGGGCGTTGATTCGCCGATCCCCGCTGCGGCGGCAAACGTCATGGTGTTTGCGACCCTGGAGGCGTCCATCACATAGAGCAGCAGGCAAAAATCGACGATTCCGGCGATGGCCAGCAGGAAGGCCATGAACATGGAAAAGTGCAGGGAGTTCCGGCTGGTTTGCAGAAACGCCTCGTAATCCGCGTGGGTATTGCCGTTCCTGCAATAGCGCCATTCGCGTATCTTGATGAACAGGGCCATCAGCATGAACACGATAAAGGCGATGGGCGGTTTCACCGTCAGCAGCGGGAACGACCAGACCGGCAGCCTGATACTGCCGGTAGCGCTCGCGGCCCTGAGCAGTATGCTCGCGATTTCATAGCCCACGGGCAGGACCGCGAACAGCCTGAACGCGATCAACCATTTCCCGATAAAGACCCGCCTGGGGCGATGGTTCAGGAAGAACATGAACAGCGTGCACAGGAACAGGTCGACGAACAGGTTGAAGGCCGTGAAGCCAAATCCGTTCGCGTTATGGAACGTCTCCATCACGAGGGGCATGACCTCGCCGGGTTTGGCGCTGACCAACTTCAACGACCCGACGAAAAAGTGGTAGAAGGTCACATTAAACGCCGCGAACACGCCCAGCATGGCCAGACCGTTGCCCAGCAGCTGCTGCCCGTAGCCCTCGGAATTGCCCAGTATCCTGGCGAAGTTGGCGATCAGCAGCAGGGGCAGCGCCAGGTCGGCAAACGTCTCCATGAGATTGCCCGACCGGCTCAGCCGGCTCTTCAGGTCGGGATTGATCCGAATACCCAGATTGATCATCATCGCGGCGGTCGCCGCCACGATGCAAAGCCAGCCCAACATCTGGAACGACTGATAGGACAGCGGCCCCCGGTAGCGTATGTCGTCGTGGTGGCCGTGTTCGTACAGCTTTGCGAAGCCCTTGCGCGCCCTGCCCTTCTCCTCGCTCATATCGTCGTCGCCTTTCCACGGTATTTCCACGGATATTATACTATACCGGCAGTTATCTTGTAAACCCTTGACAGCGAGACAAAAGCGGGGCTAAAATGGATGCGTGGCCCAATATCCAAATCTACACTCCTGAAAGGCAAGCCATGTCTGAACTCTGGAAAAACCTGATCGCCCAGGAGGATCCGGCGCTGGCGGAGGCGCTGGAGCTTTCAAGGGTGAGCATATCGAAAAAGACCGGCGCGATGAGGGTGCGGCTGCGCTGCGACCGCATCCTCAACGACGCCCAGTTTGAGTGCGCCAGCCGCCGCATCGCCGCGGCCTTCCCCGCCGTGGGCGTGAAGGTGCAGCTGGAATACCCCGCCCTGCGGGAGCGGGTCCTGGAGGACATCTCCGTGGCCAGCGGGCTGATGCAGTCGCTGGTGCGCCACGAGAGTCCCGGCTGCATGCCCTTCATCGACTGGAGCGGCAAGGGCTGGACGCTGGAGGACGGCATCCTGACGGTGCGGGTGTCCAGCAAGGAGGGCGCGGACTTCCTGAAAGCCCGCAGGGTGGACGCCATACTGGCCGACAAGCTGAACGACCTGTTCGGCATACAGGCCCGCGTGCGGGTGGAGGTCGCCGGAGACGAGGAGCGGCGCATCCGCCAGATCGCCGAGGCCCGGGCCCGGGAGGCCGAGCTGATCGCGGCCACCGCCGCCATCGCCCAGCCCCAGGCCGCGAAGAAGGCCGCCCCCAGCGAAGCCCTGTACGGCCGCATGATCCACGATCCCGTCGTCCCCATGGGAGAAATCACCGAGGACGTGGGCCGCTGCGCTGTAAAGGGCGAGATCGTCAGCCTGGACATCAAGGACGCCAAGAACGGCGAGACCAAGATCGTCACCTTCGCCATGACCGACTATACCGGCTCCGTAAACTGCAAGCTGTTCCTCAGCGCCCGCCGCAGCCGGGAAAACGCCGTCAGCGTGCAGGCCCAGGCCGAAACCATCTCGGCGGCATTGAAGCCGGGCAAGTGGGCCAAGGTGCAGGGCAAATACAGCTTCGACAGCTTTTCCAGCCAGATGGTGCTGATGGTGGACAACATCGTGGAGGCGACCAAGCCCGTGCGGGAGGACACCAGCGCCGAAAAGCGGGTGGAGCTGCACCTGCACACCAACTACAGCACGATGGACGCCTGCGCCTCGGCCACCGACCTGATCAAGCAGGCGGCGGCATGGGGGCACAAGGCCATCGCCATCACCGACCACGGCGTGGTGCAGGCCTTCCCGGAAGCCTTCGGCGCGGCAAAGAAGAACAACGTCAAGCTGATCCCCGGCTGCGAGGGCTATCTGATCGACGACGACGCGGCCATCGTGGAAAACGCCGGGGACATCCCCCTGGACGGCACGGCCTTCGTGGTGCTGGACGTGGAGACCACCGGGCTGAACACCCGCACCGATGAGATCATCGAGATCGGCGCGGTGCGCATCGAAAACGGCGAGGAGGTCGCCGAATTCAGCGAGCTGATCAACCCCGGCCGCCCGGTGCCCGACAGGGTGGTGGAGATCACCGGCATCACCACCGCAATGCTGCGGGACAGGCGGACGCTGATGGACGTCATGCCCGAATTCGCCAGATTCTGCGAGGGCGCCGTGCTGGTGGCCCACAACGCCGCATTCGACACGGCCTTTTTCCGCCGGGCCTTCAAACAGGCGAACCTGCCCTATCGCTTCGCCGTGCTGGACACGCTGGCCCTGGTGCGCAATCAGTACCCCCAGCTCAAGACCCACAAACTGGGCGCCATGTGCAAGCAGCTGGGCATATCGCTGCTCAACGCCCACCGGGCCGTGCACGACGCCCGGGCCACGGGGCTGATGCTGATGAAGGTGCTGGCGGAGGTGCGCGCCCAGAAGGGCATCACCCAGCTGGGCCAGCTGAACACCTGCTATCCCACCGACGCGGCCAAGCAGAGCTACCACATCATACTGCTGGCCGCCTCCCAGACGGGCATGACTAACCTTTACCGCCTGGTGAGCGAGGGACACCTGAATTACTTTCACCGCCGCCCCCGCATTCCACGCAGCCTGATCGCCAAGTATCGGGAGGGGCTGATCGTGGGCAGCGCCTGCGAGGCCGGCGAGCTGTTCCAGGCGGTGCTGGACGACCGGGACGAGGCGACCCTGAAGCGCATCGCGTCCTTCTACGACTACCTGGAGATACAGCCCATCGGCAACAACGCCTTCCTGAAGCGGGAGGGCGTCGTTGCGGACGACGAGGGCCTTCGGGATCTGAACCGAAAAATCGTGGCCCTGGGCGACGCGCTGGGCAAGCCCGTGTGCGCCACAGGCGACGTGCACTTTCTGAACCCCACCGACAGCGTCTACCGGGCCATACTGCTCACCAAGGAGGGCTACAGGGACGCGGACGAACAGCCCCCGCTGTACTTCCATACCACCAACGAGATGCTGGAGGAATTCGGCTACCTGGGCCGGGAGAAGGCCCGGGAGGTCGTGATCGCGAATCCCAACGCCATCGCCGATCAAATCGGCGACGTGAAGATATTCATCCCCCATCCCGAGGGCAAGGAGACCTTCCAGCCCTTCTGGCCCGAGGCCGAGGGCGAGCTGCGCCAGCTGGTGAACGACAAGGCCCATGCCCTCTACGGCGACCCGCTGCCCGAAATCGTGCAGAAGCGCATCGACAAGGAGCTGGGGGCCATCATCGGCTATGGCTTCTCCACGCTGTACATGATCGCGGTGAAGCTGGTGGCCAAGAGCCTGTCCGATGGCTACATCGTGGGCAGCCGGGGTTCCGTGGGTTCGTCGCTGGTGGCGTTCCTGTCGGGCATCACCGAGGTCAACGCCCTGCCGCCCCATTACGCCTGTCCCAAGTGCCGCCACACCGAATTCGATCCCGACCCCCGCTACACCACCGGGCTGGACCTGCCGCCCAAGGTTTGCCCCGAGTGCGGCGCGATGATGAACAAGGACGGGTTCAACATCCCCTTCGAGGTATTCCTGGGCTTCAAGGGCGACAAGGTGCCCGACATCGACCTGAACTTCTCCGGCGAATACCAGCCCCGGGCGCACAGCTACATCCAGGAGCTCTTCGGCAAGCAGTACTGCTTCCGGGCCGGCACCATCGGCACCATCGCCGAGAAGACGGCCTACGGCTATGTGCTGAAATACTGCGAGGAAAAGGGCATCACACTGCCGAAGGCCGAGATGGAGCGCCTGGCGCGGGGCATCACCGGCGTCAAGCGCACCACGGGCCAGCACCCTGCGGGCATGGTGGTGCTGCCCAAGGAATACGAAATCTACCAGTTCACCCCGATTCAGCACCCCGCAGACGACCAGAACACGCCCACCATCACCACCCACTTCGACTTCAACAGCATGCACGACGTGCTGGTGAAGCTGGATGTGCTCGGCCACGACGACCCCACCATGCTGCGCAAGCTCCAGGACATCACAGGCATCGCGCCCCAGGACGTGCCCCTTCACGACCCGGAGGTGTTCGGCAAGATCATCTCCCTGTTCACCGGCCCCGAGGCGCTGGGGCTGACGGCGGAGGCGCTGGGCGTGTCCGAGAGCGGCACGCTGGGCGTTCCGGAGTTCGGCACGAGCTTCGTGCGAGGGATGCTGAAGGAGACCAAACCCAGCACCATGGAGGAGCTGGTGCGCATCTCCGGCCTCTCCCACGGCACGGACGTCTGGCTGGGCAACGCCCAGGATCTGGTGCGCCAGGGCATTCCCCTGCGGGAATGCTTCTGCACCCGCGACGACATCATGAACGCGCTGATCGCCAGCGGCGTGGAGGCGTCCATGGCCTTCAAGACCATGGAGGCCGTGCGCAAGGGCCGGGGCCTGACGCCCCAGATGGAGGAGGCCATGCGGGCGGCGAACTGCCCCGAGTGGTACATCGACACGTGCAAGAAGATCAAGTACATGTTCCCCAAGGGCCACGCGGTGGCCTACGTGACCATGGCGCTGCGCATCGCCTATTTCAAGGTGTTCTATCCGGCGGCCTACTACTGCTGCTACCTGGCCCGCAACGCCGAGAGCTTCGACGCCACCCGCATGACTACCCGGGACGTGGACGCCCTGCGGGGCATGATCGACGACATCAAGGCGCTGGACAAGTCGGAGCGCACCGCCACCAAGGACGACGAGATGACCATACTGGAAATCCTGATCGAGATGAACCTGCGGGGCATCCACATCAAGCCCATCGACATATACAAGTCCCGGGCCTCGGAGTTCTTCATCGACGACGACGGCGAGATCGTGCCCCCCATCAATTCCCTGCCCGGCATCGGCCAGGCGGCGGCGGAGGGCTTTGTGGCCGCCCGCGAGGCCGGCCCCTTCATCAGCCAGGACGACATGGTGCGCCGAAAGGTGAACAAGTCCATGGTAGAGCAGCTTCGCCTCGCCGGCTGCCTGAACGGCATCCCTGAGACCAGCCAGGTGACGCTGTTCGAGTTTACTGTTTGAAGGGGGACGCGTCCCCCTTCAATACAACCCCCTCAGATTTGCCTGAAAGCGCAAGCGATTTCCGTGCGGCAAATCTGTAAGGAAACCTTTTTTGCTCTGGTCGACAGGCTTCCCGCCGCAAAAAAGCTCGCGTTGCCACCGCACATGTCGCTGGCAACGATTGAAAGCAGGGGCGCTCCGCCCCCTGTACCCCCCGGCAAGCCACTGTTTTCGCACGGTAGCCTCGGCTCCCCTTTCAAGGGGATCTGTCGTCGACGCAGCCGACGACTGAGAAGTTGCCCTATGCCTGTTCCCTGTTCCGTCTTTCCTCACCGCCAAAGGAGCCTTCCATGTACAAAAAGCCCACCGACAAATTCACCCGAATGACCACCGCCCCCATCCCCGGCCTGGTGACGCGGCTGGCGGTGCCGACGATGATCAGCATGCTGGTGACCGCCTTTTACAACATGGCGGACACCTTCTTCGTGGGACGCATCGGCACCAGCGCCTCGGCGGCAGTGGGCGTGGTGTTTCCGATAATGGCCATCATACAGGCCTGCGCCTTCTTCTTCGGCCACGGCTCGGGCAACTTCATCTCACGGGCACTGGGGGCCGGGCAGGACGACTCCGCCGCGCGGATGGCCGCCATGGGCTTCTTTTGCGCGCTGATCACCGGGGCGGTACTGGCCGCGCTAGGCAACGCCTTTATCCGCCCGCTGGCGCGTCTGCTAGGCTCCACCGAAACGATACTGCCCTACGCCATGGACTACATGCGCATCATACTGATCGGCGCGCCGTGGATGATGGCGTCGCTGGTGCTGAACAACCAGCTCCGCTTCCAGGGCAGCGCCTTCTACAGCATGATCGGCATCGCCACAGGCGCGGTGATCAACATCGCCCTGGATCCGCTGCTGATCTTCGCCTGTCACATGGGCATCGCGGGGGCGGCGCTGGCCACGATCATCAGCCAGCTCGTCAGCTTCTGCCTGCTGCTGGCGGGCACGCGCAGGGGCGGCAACCTCATCATTCGGCTGAAAAACTTCACGCCCAGCGGGAAATACCTGCTGGCCATCGTCAACGGCGGCATGCCCTCGCTGTGCCGGCAGGGGCTCAACAGCGTGGGCACCATCTTCCTGAACCATGGCGCGGGCGTCTACGGCGACGCGGCTATCGCCGCCATGAGCATCGTCGGGCGGCTGGTGGTGTTTGCCAACAGCTGCGTGATCGGCTTCGGCCAGGGCTTTCAACCGGTGTGCGGCTTCTGCTACGGCGCGAAGAAGTACGACCGGGTGAAGGCGGCCTTCTGGTTCTGCGTCCGGGCGGCCACGATCTTCCTGTGCTGCGCGGCGGTGATCGCCTTTGCCTTCGCGCCCACGCTGGTGGAGATGTTCCGCAGGGGCGACGAACAGGTCAAGGCCATCGGCGTGGTGGCGCTGCGGGCCCAGTGCCTGACCTTCCCCCTCTCCGCCTGGATCACGCTGAGCAACATGATGATGCAGACCATCGGCAAATCGGTGCGCGCCTCCTTCCTGGCGATGGCGCGGCAGGGGATATTCTTCGTGCCCGCCGTGCTGATCCTGCCCCGGCTCCTGGGCCTCCTCGGCCTGCAAATCAGCCAGCCCGTGGCCGATGTCGTCACCTTCGCCGCCGCGATACCGCTGCAGCTGAGTACCTTCCGGGAGATGGACGCAGAGATGGCGGCGCGAAGCGGGGATCAGGCCAAAGGCATATAGAAGCACGCTTTAAGCACCCCGTTGCGCGGCAACGGGGTGCTTAAAGCGTTTCATACTTATTGGTTGCATACTTATTGGTTGTCTTCTATATTTATACGTCGTCCGTGTCAATTCATATTTTCCCACCTTGAAACGGACGATGCTGATCATGCTCCGCTGCAGCCCGGTTGATTTCTTCGACGGTCAGATCGCCAAAGGATGCTCTGCGCCATTGGGTATAGTCGAAGCGTTCTCGAATGATGGCAGAGATGAAGCGTTCCGTCTCCATCGTTCCAAGATTTTCCAGAAGACAATTGATACCCTTATCCAAGATTTCCACAGTGCTATTCATCATACTCACCTCCGCATCGACGAATGAATTCGGTCGGATCCACAATCTGAATTCTGTCTGTGTGATATTTTAGCAATCTGTCATCGGTAGTCAGGAAGTAATCGCATTGAGCGATAATCGCGCATGCGGTATGCAATGCGTCGAAAGCCTTGACACCTGTTTGTTGGATCGAGCTCGCAATGGCCTCCACCTGTGTGCTATAGGAATTATCGATATAGATCGATACATTGTCCTCAAGAAAACGTGTGATCGCTGTCCGCTTTGCTTCAAAACGGTTCTTCGAATTTTCATAAATCAATACATATGAGCCCGCCAACTCCAATTTCCCATCTTTGATCAATTCTTGTACATATAGCTTTGCCTGCGACTCCAAAGAAATCCTGAGCTGCGTCTGGTCATCATATGGGCGATTATAACAGCAATTATCCAGATACACGCGCATCTTAGTTATCCTCCAACTGTACAGATCAGTATAGCATATCCCAGGAAAAACATCAACCCTGCCCAACGACAGCGCGGGGCGATTGCTCTATTGGCGTCAAGCATCGGTAACAGATTTTCGGGAAGGAAGCTGTCAAGGTGGAGGGTGGAGATTTTCCGGCAGAGAAAGGCAAGAAATACCGCCAA
>CACYZW010000054.1 GCA_902778995.1 uncultured Eubacteriales bacterium | reverse complement strand
GACAACATCTGCATCAAGGACATGGCGAACCTGCTGCTGCCCTACAAGGCCTACAGCCTGGTGAAGAGCCTCAAGCAGGCCCTCAAGCCCGAGACCAAGGTACACCTGCACACCCACAACACCGCCGGCATCGGCGACATGTGCAACCTGAAGGCCATCGAGGCGGGCGTCGACATCGTGGACTGCGCGCTGTCCCCCCTGGGCAACGGCACCTCCCAGCCGGCCACCGAGCCGCTGGTGGCGACCCTGGCCGGCACTGAGTACGACACTGGCCTCGACCTGCACCTGATCACCCAGGCCACCGAGCACTTCCGCGGCGTGGCCCAGAAGCTGCAGGACCAGGGCGTGCTGGATCCCAAGGTGCTGCGCGTGGACGTGAACACGCTGAAATACCAGGTGCCCGGCGGCATGCTGTCCAACCTGATCAACCAGCTCAAGCAGGCCGGCCAGTCCGACAGGCTGTACGACGTGCTGGCCGAGGTGCCGCGCGTGCGCCCACCAGCCAGATCGTGGGCACCCAGGCCGTGATGAACGTGCTCACCGGCGAGCGCTACAAGATGTGCCCGAAGGAGAGCCAGGGCCTGATGCGCGGCGAGTACGGCCGCCTGCCCGCGCCCGTCAACGAGAGCGTGCGCAAGAAGGTCATCGGCGACCAGAAGATCATCACCAGCCGCCCCGTGGACGACCCCTCCTACGGCGTCAAGCATCTTGACGAGTTCAAGAAGGAGATGGGCCAGTACTACACCCAGGAGGAGGACGTGCTCAGCTACGCCCTGTTCCCCCAGGTGGCCGAGAAGTTCTTCCAGGCCCGCCAGGCCAGCCAGCTCGGCCTGGACAACAGCGTTCTGGACAAGAAGAACAACGCCATGCCGCTGTAAGCGATACGGCGAAAAAGCCCCGGAAACGCCGCCAATTTATGGGCGGTGTTTCCGGGGTTTTGTGGTGTAATGGAGGGAACAGGGACAGGAACAGGGAACAGGTAACAGGGACAGCGAACGCCCGGAAAAATGTCCAGTGGACATTTTTCAGAGAGCTGGGGCCGGCAGGCCCTTGGTAACAGGGAACAGGGACAGCGAATGCCCGGAAAACAGTCCGGTGGACTGTTTTCAGCAAGCTGGGGCCGGCAGGGCCTTGGGAACAGGGGAAGAAAGATTTCGGGGAAAACGCGCGCGTTTTCCCCGAAAGACGGAAGAGGTCGTATTCTCCCTCAAATTATATCTTTTTCATGCTGCTGCGTACCGCTTTGTCATCGGTTTTCCTCACTTCACCTTCACCTTCACGCTGCTGCGCACGCCGTTGTTGGCCACGGCGTAGACCGTGCAGCTTCCCTTTGCCACGCCGGTCACCTTTCCGTCGCCGTTCACCTTCGCGACGTTGCCGTTGCTGCTGTACCAGCGCACAGGGCTGCACTGGTGCAGCACTTTCCTGCCGGACTTCACGCCCTTCACCCGTGCTCTGATTCTGACGGATTTGCCCGCTTTCAGCGCCAGGCTTTGCCTGTTCAGCGTCACGGATTTCGGGTTGCACCGGGTATCGCTGTACCCGCCGGCGATGGCATAGATCGTCGGGGACGCCTTTCCGATGATCCTCTTCTCCCCGCCGGACTTTTTCCACGCCCGCACAAAGGCCTTGTAGGTCTTGCCGCGCTTCAGCCCCGTGAGCTTGCAGCTGCGGCCGTCCGTGACCGTGGCTTTCTTTTTCAGGCTGTCGCTTCCGCAGGGGCCGAAGTACACGTCGTAGCCCTGCGCGCCCTCGACCTCCGTCCAGTTGAGTTTCAGCGCATGGTTGCCGCAAGCCGTCAGCTTTGCCAGCAGCGTGGCGTCCGGCGAGGCGGGAGCCGTCGGGCCCTTCTTGCGAACCTCCAGCTCGCCGTCGGCGTTGATCCCCGTCTCGTAGTCACCCCATACGAAAAAGTTATCCGCCGTGCCATTGCCCTTCAGCCCCCGGGTGACCACCACCGGCGAGTCGGGGCCGGGCTGGTTGTCCTCGGACAGTGTTATGCCGATGCTGGATCGTTTTAGCAGCGGCCCGCCGAGGGCTACGACCTGGCCCTTCTGCAGCAGCACGTCGCATTCTTTGTTGTCTCTGATAAACACATCGCCGGAAACGGTGACCGCCGTGCTATTATTGTGTGAAGTTAAAGGGGCGACGACGCCCTGTTCGTTGTCGGTGATCGTACACTCATATGACGTGCCGTCTATGATAAAGACGTCCGTATTCTCTACGCCACATTTGTTTTTGAAAAGTGAACCGCCCTTCATGGTGAAGACTCCGTCGTTTCGCACACCGTAATTGAACTCTGATATTGTTGTGCAGTAACCATCCATCGTGAAGCGGCCTCCATGAAGAACCCATATTGCTGGGTTTCTGCCTGCCAAGAAGTGTCCGCCGTAACCCGTCAGTAACACATCGACGTCAGAGCAAATACAAATGAGCGGAGTTGCAGTATATTCTCCCAAAAACAAAACATCGTTTTGGAGTAGCATTGTGATAGATTTGTCTATGTGGGCACTTTCCGTGCCCACAAAAACACCTGTGGTAAAGGCTAACGTATCACCGTTGCTGGCGGCTGGGAGATCGCGATTCACAAAATCGAACCAAGTATGAATATTGGTGAAACTATTCGCCTCTGCGCCGTTGTCGGCGCCGGGTAGCGCGCCGACCGTCTCCGCATCCAGCGCGAGGTCGCCTGACAGCAGTCCGTCCGCCGCATTCAGCGTGAGGTCGCCTGACAGCAGTCCTCCCGCATCATCGATGACCGGTTCAATGCCATCGAAGCCTGGGTCCTCGATGGTGAGCGCGTCCTCCGCTCCGCCCGCCGGGACTGTTTCCTCCGCGCATGCCGACAGCGCCAGCGCCAGTGCCAGCGCGATCCAAAAACGATGCATCATGCCGATTCCTCCTATGTGGTCCTGCAGGTCTTTTGTTATGATTGTCGGCGTCATACCCTGCGGGAGCCGCCGACCCGCGCAACCGGACTTCGTCCCGGTTCGCTAATCATTAAATGATTGATTGTCGGCGTCAAACCCTGCGGGAGCCGCCGACCCGCGCAACCGGACTTCGTCCCGGTTCGCTAATCATTTAAACGATTGATTGTCGGCGTCAAACCCTGCGGGAGCCGCCGACCCGCGCAACCGGACTTCGTCCCGGTTCGCTAATCATTTAAATGATTGATTGTCGGCGTCATACCCTGCGGGAGCCGCCGACCCCCAAACTGTTCCATTAAGGCGAGTCGTGCAGTAACGAGATGAATTTTAGTCGATTGCAAACTGCAGATTTCGAAGGCTTGCTGGCGGCAAGTCAAGAAATCAGCAGGCAGCAGGCGGCGGAAATTCAGCCGTTAATGCGCCATGAGCATTGTGCGGTATTTCCTTAACATAAACATTATATCAGCAGCGCGGCAGTCGTGTCAATTGTTTGTTATAACTTCAAACCGATTTTATATGATTTCAAAGGAATCCATGTAATATGAATGCAGATTCAGCACGATCCGGAGGGCGAGCATGTACGGGAAGATTTCCGACGGGAAAAGATTTGCGCGGCGCGCGCTGGCGCTGCTGCTGGCGCTGGGCCTGCTGCTGGCCTGGGCGTCGGCGGAAGAGGCCGCCCCGCAGGCTGCAGCCGACGCCTCCGATGACGGCAGCTCCGTCACGCTGACCGTCACCGCCGTGGGGGACTGCACCTTCTGCGGCGAGGCGGGCTCCAGGTCCAACAGGCGCTTCCTGCAATGCGTCCAGGAGAACGGCTACGACTACTTCTTCAAAAACGTGCGCGATCTGTTCGAGGCGGACGATCTGACCATCGTGAACCTGGAGGGCGCGCTGACCACGGTGGAAAAGCCCAAGAAGCACGGCTATACCTTTAAGGCCGATCCGGAATGCGTGAACATACTCGCCGGTTCCAGCGTGGAGCTGTGCAACCTCGCCAACAACCATTCCATGGACTACGGCGCGGCGGGGCTGAACCAGACGGCGGAGGTGCTCGCGCAGAAGGGCATCGGCTATTGCGGCTTCACCGAGGCCTGGAGCGCCGAAATCAAGGGCGTGCGGGTTACGGCACTGGGCTTTACCAAGTGGGATCACACCGTCGAACAGGTGAACGAGGCGGTTTCACAGGCCCGGCAGGGCTGCGACCTGCTGATCGTGAACATGCACTGGGGCTGGGAGCGCCAGCACCAGCAGTGCCACGATCAGATGGACATGGGCCGCGCCGCCGTGGACGCCGGGGCCGACCTGGTGATCGGCACCCATCCCCACGTCTACCAGGGCATCGAGAAGTACAAGGGCAAGTACATCGTGTACAGCCTGGGCAACTTCTGCTTTGCGGGCAACGCCAATCCCGATGACAAGCGCTGCCTGATCTTCCGGCAGAGCTTCAGCTTCAACCCCGGCATGGGCATCGCCCAGGCCAACATAATGGACGCGGGCATCGACATCATCCCCGCCAGCATTTCCTCCGTTGAAAACATGAACGACTTCGCGCCCACCGTGCTGCCGGCCGAGCAGGGCAAGGCCCTGCTGAAGGAGGTGGCCGAATGCTCCGCGCACTTCGCCATGGGCGACACCGTTTGGATGGCGGGCAACTATCTGGAGGCCAACGGCCTGATAAGCCGCGAAGAAGAATAAAACAAGCCGTAAAAAATGTCATATAAATATCATATTTATACTTGAAATTTTTTCATATTTGTTTTATAATAGACCAAAATCAGATATTAAGGCAGGAGAACGACCTTAATATGGCCTTGCCATGGGGTTGTCAGGGTTGTTTTGCGCACTCTGGCAAGGAATGGAGGACAAATATGGGCAAAAATATGACGAAGAAAAGACAGAAGAAAAAGGCGCGCCAGCAGCGCTATTATCTGCGCGCCGGGGTGCTGTCCCTGTTGGTGGTGCTGGGCCTGGGCACGATGGTGGGCATGGCCCTGTTCAATGCCAGCGCCAGGCCTCAGCGGGATATGAAGTGGTATGTGCGCGACAGCGAGGTCCAGGTCGCCGCGCCGGCCACGGGGGAGGGCTACGCCGCGACGACCCGGCAGGGCAACCCCAACGGCCCGGTGCTGGCGGACATCAAGGGCGATCCCACGCCGCGCCCCACCATCAAGCCCACGATGAAGCCCGTATTGGTCACCGAAGCCCCCGACAGCGGCGATGTGCCCGGAGCGGATGTCGACGGGGACGCGATTCCGTCGCCCCGGTCCGACGACGGCGCGAGCTACAACGACGCCGCCGACGCCGCGGAGGTCTTCGACGAGCTGTCCGGCCTCGACCCGCAGATCGGCGACATCGAAGTGGCCCAGCCGGAGGACAGCTCCGGCACGGTGACGCTCAAGATCACGGCGGCGGGGGACTGCACATTCGGCGGCGAGGTCGGCTCCAAGGGCCGCAGACGCTTCGTGGATCTGGTGAACAAGGAAGGCTTCGACTATTTCTTCGACGACGTGCGCCAGGTGTTCGAGGACGACGACCTGACCATCGTCAACCTGGAGGGCCCCCTGACCAAGGCCGAAAAGTCCAGTAAGCACGGCTTTGTGTTCAAGGGCGAACCGGAATACGTGAGCATACTCGCCGGTTCCAGCGTGGAGCTGTGCAACCTCGCCAACAACCATACGATGGATTACGGCAAGGCCGGGCTCAGGGATACCGTGAACGTGCTGGACGCCAACGGCATCGGCTTCTGCGGCTATTCCAAGACCTACACCGCCACGATTCGCGGCGTGCGCGTGTGCGCCCTGGGCTTTACCTGGTGGGACGAGGACAAGAAGGCGATTGGCCAGGCCATCGCCAACGCCAGGGCCAACTGCGACCTGCTGATCGTCAACATCCATTGGGGCATCGAGGGCAACACCATGCAGGATCACAAGCAGGTGGCCATCGGCCACGCCATGGTGGACGCCGGGGCCGACCTGGTGATCGGCACCCATCCCCACGTGTATCAAGGCATCGAGAAGTACAAGGGCAAGTACATCGTGTACAGCCTGGGCAACTTCTGCTTCGCGGGCAACGCCAACCCCAACGACAAGCGCTGCATGATTTTCCAGCAGAAGTTCAGCTTCAACCCCGGCATGGGCATTGCACAGGCGAACATCACCGATTCCGGCATCAACATCATCCCCTGCATGGTGTCGTCGGTAAAGGACAAGAACGACTTCCGGCCCACCATCATGGATGCCAAGGAGGGCGGCGCGATGCTCAAGGCCATCGCAAGCCGGTCCACCAAATTCTCGCTGACCGACGCGCTGTGGATGCGGGACAACTATCCTGTGACCGTCGGATTGGTGAACACCGAGGGCGATCAGCAGGCCCAGCAGCCCGTCGCCGCCGACATCGAGGACGGGGCGGCGCAGACCGAACCCGAGGGCGGGGAAGAGAATGGCGAGGATATGAATACGCTGTGATCGATGGTACACGCGCAGGGATGCCGCTATGGCGCCCCTCAGACCGCTGACAAAGCCCGCAAACGCAGAAAACTCTTCCGACGAACCAAGATCGGAAGGGTTTTCTGCTTGCCGTGTTGCCGGGACAGGCAAAACGCGGTCATTTACGGTTTGGTAAGCTCCCTTTTTTGCTTATCCCGGCGCCTTGCCTTGCAGGCTTTACAGCGCCCCTGCATTTTGCAGATACAGAAGAACAACTCTTTACCTTCGCCCCCCTGTTCAGGGCGGCGAAAAGGTGCTATAATGTCTTCATTACAATGACAATGTGCCGTCTTGTGTGCGGCGACAGGGGGAGGAACCACCATGGAAAACGAAGCGAGAAAGCCCGCGAACTTTATCGAGGAGTTCATCGAACAGGATCTGGCCAACGGCCGTTTTGACCATGTCCAGACCCGCTTCCCGCCGGAGCCCAACGGCTATCTGCACATCGGCCACGCCAAGGCGCTCTGCGTGGACTTCGGCACCGCGCTGAAATACGGCGGCAAGTGCAACCTGCGCTTTGACGACACGAACCCCACCAAGGAGGAGACGGCCTTCGTGGAGGGCATCCAGCGGGACATCGAGTGGCTGGGCTACAAGTGGGACAAGCTGTACTTCGCCTCCGACTTCTTCGATCGCCTGTATGAAATCGCCAAGGACATGATTCGCCGGGGCGTGGCCTACGTGGACGACCAGACGCCCGACCAGATGCGCGCCAATCGGGGCACGCTGACCAAGCCCGGCGTCAACAGCCCCTACCGCGACCGGCCCGCAGAGGAAAACCTGGATCTGTTCGAGCGGATGAAGAACGGCGAATTCGTGGAGGGCAGCCGGGTGCTGCGGGCGAAGATCGACATGGCGAACCCCAACGTGCTGCTGCGCGATCCCACCATGTACCGCATCAACCGCCATTCCCACCACCGCACCGGCGACAAGTGGTGCATCTACCCGATGTACGACTTCCAGCACCCCATCCAGGACGCCATCGAGGGCATCACCCATTCGCTGTGCTCGCTGGAATACGAGATTCACCGCCCGCTGTACGACTGGTTTGTGGCCAACGCCAACGTCACCGACCAGCCGCCCCGCCAGATCGAATTTGCCCGCCTGAACATCGAGCGCACCGTGATGTCCAAGCGCCACCTGCGCCGGCTGGTGGAGGAGCATGTGGTGTCCGGCTGGGACGATCCCCGCATGCCCACCCTGGTGGCCATGCGCCGCAGGGGCTATACCGCCGCCGCCATCCATGACTTCATGTCCCGCGTGGGCGTGGCGAAGGCCGATTCCATGGTGGAGGGCAGTCTGCTGGATCACTGCGTCCGTGAGGCGCTGGCCGATACCGCGCCCCGGGCGATGGCCGTGCTGCGGCCCCTGAAGGTGGTGCTGACCAACTGGCCCGAGGACAAGACGGACGTCCTGACCATCGAAAACCACCCGGATCACCCCGAGTTCGGCACTCGTCAGGTCGCCTTTGGCCGCGAGCTCTACATCGAGCGCGAGGACTTCATGGAGGAGCCGGTGAAGAAGTTCTTCCGCCTCGCCCCCGGCAAGGAGGTTCGACTGAAGGGCGCGTACATCATCCGGTGCGAGGATTTTGTGAAGGACGAGACCGGCGAGGTTGTCGAGCTGCGCTGCACCGTGGACATGGACAGCCGCTCCGGCAGCGAAGGCGCGAACCGCAAGGTCAAGGGCACGCTGCACTGGGTCAACGCCGCCGAGGCCGTGCCCTGTGAGTTCCGGCTGTACGAGCCCATCCTCAAGGAGGACGACGACGCCGTGGTCACCCTGGACGAGGACGGCAACGCCGTCGAGACCAGCGGCGACTTCATGGACAAGCTCAATCCCAACAGCCTGACCGTGGTCAGGGGCTTCTGCGAGAGCTGGATCGCCGGTCACGACGTGGGTGCGACCTTCCAGTTCCTGCGCATGGGTTACTTCTGCAAGGACCCGGATTCCACCGAGGCTCTGCCGGTGTTCAACCGCACCGTGCCGCTGAAGGACAGCTGGGCCAAGGAAGTCAAAAAGTAAGATGAAACAATCGGCAGGGGCTGTTGCAATCACTGCAACAGCCCCTCAAACCGCGGACAAAGGCCGCAAACGCAGAAAATCCTTCCGATCAAAGAAGAGCGGAAGGATTTTCTGCTTGCCGTGTTGGCGTCGCCTGCAAAATGCGGTCATTTACAACGGGGTAAACGCCCTTTTTTGCAGGCTCGCCGCCTTGCCTTGCAGCCTTTTTCAGCGGCTGGCAGCCTGTTGACTTTGTCAACATCCTGAGGGGCTGTTGCAATCACTGCAACAGCCCCTGCCGTTTCTCCCGGCGTGTCTATACCGCGACGCCCGCCCTGTCCGCCGCAGCGGCGACGTAATCGTAGGCGGCGGCGTATTCCTCGAAGGTGGTCATGTGCTCCAACAGCACCGGCGCGCCGGCGGGCAGCCAGCGATCCATTATGCGCAGCACTTCTTCGTAGTCCAGCGTGCCTTCGCCGGGAGAGCATTCCTCCAGCAGCGCCGTCAGGTTCGTCGGGTGCATCCGCGTGTCCTTGATGTGGGTGCTCCTGATATAGGGCCCCAGCTTGCGGAAGCAATCCTCGATGAACGCTTCGGGGGCCAGGTAGCGCCGGGGACAGTTGATCATATTCACAAAGTCCATGTGCGCGGCAAACTGCGCCCGATCCACGTCCCGAATCAGTTGAAGATACTCGTCGGGCCCGTCGGGCACCATCCACGGCATCGGCTCCAGGGCATAGCAGGCCCGCTTCGGCCTGACGCAGTCGATGATCTCCCGGACGCTGTCAACGATGCGCCCGTAGGTCTCGGGGGTGAAATTGCTCCGGTCCGCAGCGTCCCACCCCGCGTCGCTGGCCGTGCCCGCGATGTTGACGCAGCACTCGACGCCGATTTCGTCCGCCAGTGCCAGCTGGCCTTTGGCGTAGTCCAGCGCCTCGGCGGCCTTGCCGGGGTCGGGGTCGAACAGGTTTCTCCACACGCCGATCTCGGCGATCAGGACGCCGTGCCGGTCGCAGATTTCCCGGTAGGCGTCGATTTCATCCCTGGGGGTCAGGCAGTTGAAGGGCGCGGTCACCGCCTTGAACCGCGATTTGACCAGCAGCGCCTCCCATTCCCTCGGGGTCGCCCAGCGCCCCTCGACGGTTCCTCCCAACAGCATGCGTCCCACTTCCTTTCATACATATCACACGTCCCGGAAGCGTCAATACCGCTCCTTGATTTCAACCAGCGTTCCCAGATCCTTCGCGGTGTCGAAGTATTCGTAGGCCTCGTAGCCCTTTTCCTGCTTGAATATGGAGGCGTAGCCCGCCTCGGCCATCCGCGCCTCATCGGCCTCGATGGGACCGTCGGTCAACAGGCAGACGGAGAAGACGGAGGTGCCGTGGGCCTTCAGCCAGTCCGCCCAGGGGTCGTTGTCGCCCAGGGGCTGTATGATTTCAAACCAGACGTTTTCGCTGCAAACGCTTTCCACCCGCATGGGCGTATCGGTGATGTCCTTCCCCATGTATTTCGTATAGGGCGCGCGCAGGCTGTTGCGGGGGATGTCGCCGGGCTCAGGCTCCCGTTCGACGCCCAGCAGCGTCCGGTAGGCCGAAGCCGTCCTGTCAAGGTCGTCGGTCACGACGATCACCTTGACGATCTTCGTGGATGAAAGCGCCATGTTTCCGGTCTCCTTCCGTCGTCAGTCCCTTTATCGCCTGTAGCTTTCCAGCAGTTCGACGATGCATTTCAGCTCCGGCGCGTCCAGATAGTTGTATTCGCCGCCGCCGTCGCCGTAGACGCCATGCTGCACCAGCTTCAGCCCCGCGGCTTCTGCGTTCGCCACCTGCCGGGCGGAATCCTGCACCTGGAAGGCGATGTGGTGCATGCCCTCGCCGTGCTCGTTCAGGAAATTGCGCCAGGTGGAGGGCGCCTCGTTGGGCTGGATCAGCTCCAGCTGGAGGCCCGGGCCCACGTCGAAGAAGGCCATCAGGCAGCTGGCCTCTGTCGCGGGCTGTCCCATGAAGGTGGTCTGTGTCACCGAATAATCGCCCACGGGCTGTGTCTCGGGCACCTCGACGCCCAGAAATTCAGCCCACTTCCGCTTGGTCGCCTCCACGTCCTTTACGATGAACCCGACCTGCGCAAACAAATGCGTTCCAACTGTTCCTGCCATGATAATCCTCCTTTGCATTGGTAGCGATAGGTATTTGTAACTATATTTCGTCGGGCGCGCCGCCCGGCATGATGGGCTCCGGCCGTTCGCAGGTGGTGGTCATCCGATAGAATGCGCCGCTTTCGGACGAGATCATCAGCCCCTCGATGGCTTCGGTGATGTGCACGATCAATTCGCCGTTGGCCCGGTTTTTGCCGCCGGTCTCGATGGCCTTTGCCAGATCCAGCACGCCGATGCCCCGGGAATAGTCCTTGGGACGGGGGAAGAGCTCGGGCAGCTCATAGAACGTCCGGCTTCTGTCCTTCGCCTCCTGGGTATCCCGGTACACGGGGTCCGTGAACTGCTCCTTGCGGTATACCTTCGGCGCGCCGCCGCCGAAGTTGGGGTCGGGGTAGGCCAGCGTGCCGCCGTCGCCGTAAATTTCAAACATCGGCAGATTCGAGCGGTAGATGTCGTAGCTGACGTTCAGGTTCACCAGCACGCCACTTGCCAGCCGCATGATGGCGGTGTAGTGGGTGGGTACCTCGGCGCGAAGGTCGCTGCCCGCCCGGGGCCCCACGTAGATGCGCCGTTTTTCCAGCCCGCAGGTATTGTAGGCGGCGATGGATTCGATGGGCCCCAGCAGGCCCACGATGGCCGACAGATAGTAGGGCGCCATGTCGTACTGGGGGCCGCTACCCCTGCTGTAGAAGGATTCGGGGCTGGGATGCCAGGTCTCCACGCCGAAGGTGGTCATGTTGGCCGTGACGAAAAAGGGCTTGCCGATCAGCCCGGCGTCCAGGTACCAGCGCACACTTTGCAGGCCCGACGCCAGGAAGGTGTCCGGCGCGCAGCCCACCATGACGCCCTTCTGCGCCGCCAGGGCAAGCACCTCGCGGGCCTGGGCCACGTTGGGGGCGAAGGGCTTTTCGCTGAACAGATGCTTCCCGGCGGCGATGATCTGCCTGTCCAGCGCCACGTGGAACTGGGGCGGCGTCAGGTTCAGCACGATGTCGATGGCACTGTCCCCAAGCAGTTCCTCCGTCTTACAGGCCCTGGGGATGTCGAATTCGTCCGCCAGCTTTTTGGCGAGGCTCGGATTGACGTCCGCGCAGGCCGCAACCCGAAGCTCCGGGTAAAATGCCCGGATGTCCCCGGCGTAGGTCCGGCTGATGACGCCGCATCCGATGATGCCCACATTGTAAACGCGCATGACTGCCTCCTGATATTATCGATTTATACAATTCAGATGTTCAGACCTGCCTTTGCATACCTGTGGGGCAGGACCCACTGATTTTGAATTCTTCCCGGCGGGGAGCTGGCCCCACCTTCCGATATACTGTGAGCATATCATGCCCGCGCCGGGGACGTTCTTCAAATCTTCCAAAACCCCTGCGCATAATCTCTTAAAATGCAATGGGATAAAATTATGTTTTGTGCATTAAATAATTGCCGGTTTTGGGCACGGGAGGGATGTTTGTCTATTGACAATTATTGGCCCGGCGATAGAATAGAGCCATGCTGACTCCATTCAAACAATTTTCAAGGAGGAAAAAGACATGAAACGTACCATCGCACTCATTATCGCCCTCGTTCTGTGCTGCGCCGCCGTGCCGGCCCTGGCTGCGGGCAATATCCAACTGACGGATGACACCGCCCATTATGTGCTGTCCCATTCCGACGGCTACCGGGTGTATTACTATGCCACGGTCACCAACAACGGCGATACAAGGGCCCGCGTCAACGATTTGCTGTTTGAGATTCGCGACAAGGAGGACGTGGCCGTCGAGTCCACGTCGAAATACGCGCTGTATCCCGAGATTCTCGATCCCGGTCAGTCCGGATGGCTGGTCATCACCCGGGATGTCAAGGACACCGACGACAAGGGAATCATCGACCACTTCGCCCTGACGGTCACCACCAAGGCGGCCGACGACGACGAGGAACTTCGCCCGCTGACGGCCAGCGCGGAATACGTGGCCAAGGATGAGGACGACAACGAGGACGTGCTGCGCGCGACGGTGACCAACGACGGCGAGGAGAGGGCCTTCAAGGCCACGGTTGCGATGGCCGCCCGAGACGGGGATGGCAAGCTCCTCTGCGTCGTGGGCAACGGCACCGGTGACATCGGCCTGGCCCCCGGCGGCGCGCTGCTGATGCGCTCGGCCATCCGCTCCGACATCATGGACGAGATCGAAGACGCCGGCGCGGCCGTCGCGTCTGTCGAGGCGGTTGCCTACCGGGTCGTTGACACCGACGATTAAGGAAACACCGTACAATGCTCATGGCGCATTAACGGCTGAATTTCAGCCGCCTGCTGTCTGCTGATTGCTTGACTTGCCGCCGGCAAGCCTTCGAAATCTGCAGTTTGCAATCGACTAAAATTCTTCTCGTTACTGCACGACTCGATTATGCGGTATTTCCTTTAGGAGCATCGCCTGCCCTTCGACGCTGCGGAGGTTCGATATCAGGGTGTGTTTCCAAATGCACTTCGGGCATTCTGGAAACACGCCCTGTACGAGAAGAAACGGCGACGCCCGCGAACGACCCGTAGCGGCGACAATTCCCCGATTTCCACAACGCTTTCAGGAGACGACAGCATGGTTTCCACAAAGAGAAACGCCATCATGGAATCTGTATTGAGGCTGCTCGAGGAGCGGGAGCTCAATAAAATCACCGTCAAGGACATCGTCGATGAATGTGGAATCAACAGGAATACCTTTTACTATCACTTTGAAGACATCTCCTCCCTGATCGAGGCGATCATCATTCGCGAAGTGGATCACGTCATGACCCAGTACCGGGATATCGCATCCATGGAGGAATGCATAGAGATGGCGATGCGTCTGGTATCGGACCACAAGCACGCCATATACCATATCTATCATTCGTCCAACCGGGATTTTCTGGAGCGGCGGTTGATGGAGATTTGCAAGTATGCCGCGACGCAGTTTGTGGAAAAGACGGCGGGCGATCAGCTGATTCGCCCCGAGGACCGCGACATCATCGTACAATCCTATCAATGCGAGCTGTTCGGATGGGTGATCGACTGGCTGAACAGCGGTATGCCGGAGGGCATCGAGAGACGCTTTCTCAGGCTTTGCGAGCTTCGCAACGGAAGCATCGAGACGATGCTCAGGCGGAGCGCCGTTCAATAGGCATGCGCATGGGCGCATATTGATTTTGAAATCCACGGGTCGGAATACGGCCTTTATACGATATTGCAGAAAACCAAAGGAGTGTGCGCTATGGGTTCGATCAAGCTGATCCGCACCGCCAAGGCGGGTTATCTGATACTCGCGGCGCTGTTTTGCGCAATGGGAATCGCCATGCTGGCAAGCCCGGATTCGTCCGCCCAAATGCTCGGCTGGGGGTCGGGCGTGGCGCTGGCGGCCTTCGGCATCGTCAGGATCATCGGCTTTTTTTCCAGGGACAGCTATTGTCTGGCGTTTCAGAACGATCCAGCGCTGGGCGCGCTTGCAATCGCGCTGGGCATGGTGCTGATCTTCCGGCGGGGTGTCGCCGCCAACACGCTTTGCCTCGTGCTGGGCGTCGAGATGGTCACGGACAACCTGCTGAAAATACAGACCGCCCTGGAAGCCCGGCGGTTTGGCCTGAACACCTGGTGGCTGATGCTCGCGTTGGCGGTGTCAACGGCCGCCGTCGGAGCCCTGCTCATCGCCTGTCCCTTTCAGGAAACGCGGGCGATGATACAGGCTGCGGGCGCGGCGCTGCTGTCACAGGGCGTCCTGAGCTTTTGCGTGGCGCTGTCCGCGATAAAGATAACGCCGCGCCGTCGTCTGGACGCCGTCGCATGATTGAAAAACGTCAAAAAACGGAGGCTTTGTTCTTATGAAACGCAATGGAATGCGCCGTATCGCCGCGCTCATCGTTCTGTCCATGCTCTGCGGGCTGGCTGTGCCCGCCGTGGCGGAGGATAAGAAGGAGACCGTCTATGTGTTCGCGGACGCCGAGGGAAATCCCGACAGCGTTACGGTCAGCGAAAGGCTGTTCAATTATGAAGGGCGGGACGAGATCACCGATGTCAGTCGCCTTCAAAATATTGAAAACATCGGCGGAGATCAAAGCTATTCCCGCGTGACGGACGATGTGATCGTATGGGATGCCGACGGCGCGGAGATCACCTACGAGGGAACCTCCGACGCGCCGCTGCCGGTGTCGGTGCATTTCTCCTACCTGTTGGACGGACAGCCGATTGCCCCGAAGGATCTGGCGGGCAAGAGCGGCCATGTGACGATCACCGTGGATTATAAGACGCTTCTGGAGGAAGAGGTCAACGTCAACGGCAAGCGCGAGACGATGCCGGTGCCCTTTATCATGGTTTCGGTCATCCGCATGGACGAAGAGAACTTCTCCAACATCACCGTGACCAACGGCAAATACGTCGCCGCGGGAAGCCTGCGCGGCGCGGTTTGCTATGGCTTTCCGGGCGTCGCGGAGGCGCTGCACCTTTCCGATTACGATGAAATCGACGTCGAAATCCCCACCTCCTGTACGATCGAGGCGGATGTGGTGAACTATACCACGGACGGCTCCTATACCTTTGCCACCAGCTACGTCGCCGACCTCGTCAAGGACGAAGACAAGATCGACCTGGACGCGGGCTCGCTGGGCGCGGACCTGCGGGACGCCATGGACGAGCTGACGGACGGCGCTCAGGCGCTCGACGACGGGACCGGCGAAATGCTGGACGGCGCGGAGCAGCTGGCTGACGGCACGAACGCCCTGCTTGAAGGCGGGGCGCAGGCTTCGCGCGGCGCGAACGACCTTTCGGACGGCGTGGCGAGCCTGTACGACGGCGCGATGGATCTGCAAGCGGGGGCCGAGGCGCTGCACGACGGCACGGGCGACCTTCTGGACGGCGCCGAACAGCTGCGCGACGGCACGGGCGACCTCCTGGACGGCGCCGAACAGCTGCACGACGGTACGGGCGCGTTGCTGGACGGCACAAGGGGACTGGCCGACGGCGCGCAGGCGCTGCTGGACGGCGCTGAGCAGCTGAACGACGGCGCGGAAGATCTGGAGGATGGCGCAGGCACGCTGAGCGAAGGTACCTCCGATTTACATGAAGGCGCGGAAGCGCTGGACAGCGGCGCGAGCGATATGCGCAGGGGCGTGGACGCGCTCTATGACGGCACAAACGACCTGGTCGACGGCGTGACGCGGCTGTCCTCCGGCGCGACTTCCCTGTCGGAAGGGCTGGAGGAGATCGACAGCAACAGCGACGCGCTCGTGGACGCGGCGATGGAGGTGTTCGAGGCCTTCATTGAAACCGCCAACGACGGCCTGGAGGACAAGGCGCAGGATTTCAAAAAGCTGAATATCGAGCTGAAGACGCTGACCATCGACAACTATGTCGACGAGGTCAACCGGCTGGAGCGGGAGCTGCTGGACAAGGTCGAGGACATCGTCTATGCGCAGGCGAACAGGCAGCTGGCCTCCAAGGTGCGCTCTGCCGTGAAAAAGGAGGTCGTGCGCCAGGTCAAGGAGGCCGCGTACCAGCTCGTGGTGGACGGCGTGAACGACGCGGCGCGCCAGCAGGTGCGTGAGCAGGTGGAAGCGGGCGTCCGGGAGGTCGTGGCGCAAAAGGTGCGCGAGGGCGCGGAGGCGCAGGTGCGCGAGAAGGTCGAAGCCGCCGTTCGGGAGCAGGTTCAACAGAAGGTCGAGCAGGGCGTCCGGGAGGTCGTGGCGCAAAAGGTGCGCGAGGGCGCGGAGGCGCAGGTGCGCGAGAAGGTCGAAGCCGCCGTGCTGGAACAGGTGACGGCTGCCGTCACCGAGGCGGCGCGCGCGAAGATCGAGGACGCCGTTCGCCATCCCGATGAGGCGACGATTGCGGCAGAGATCGAAAAGCAGCTGGCATCGGACGCCGTACAGGCGCAGATCGAGGCGGCGGTGCAGGCGCAGATGGCTTCCGACGAGGTGCGGGGGATGATCGACGCCCAGATGGAGGCCGCGATCCGTCCGCAGGTGACGTCGGCCTACGAGGAGAATATCCGCCGGCAGGTTGCCGCCGCCGTGGAAGCAGAGGTTCGCGCAGCGGTGACCCAGGCGGTGGAGGATGAGGTTCGCGCCCAGGTTACCAAGGCCCTGGAGGAAGCGCAGACGGCGCCTCCAGAGGCGCCGGAGGTCGAAGAGGGAACGGAAACCGAGGGAGAGACGGGCCCGGATGCGGACGGTGACGCGGAGCCCGAAGCAGGCCCCGGGGCTGAGCCCGAGTCTACCGGGGATACGACAGGCGAGGACAAGGACGGCGACGCACAGCCGGATGAGGAAGCGCAGACGTCCGACCCTTCGGAGGCGCCGGAATCCGACGGGCCGAAGGAACAGGCCGACGAGCCGCAGGATGTCCCCGGGCAAACCGACGAAGGGCAGGCTTCCGAACCGCAAACCGACGTGCCGAAGCCCGCAGACGAGGACCCAGGGTCGCAGGACGCCGGGGAACAGCTCGCCGAGGATAAGCCTGTGGAGGACGAGCCTGCACAGGACAAGCCCGCACAGGATAAACCTGCGGAAGATGCGCCAGCGGAGGACAAGCCTGCGGAGGACGAACCCAAGGAGGACAAGCCCGCAGAAGAACAGCCCACAGAGGATAAGCCTGCGGAGGACAAGCCCGAGGAAGACAAGCCCGAGGAAGACAAGCCCGCAGAAGAACAGCCCACAGAGGACAAGCCCGAGGAAGACAAGCCCGCAGTAGAACAGCCCACAGAGGATAAACCTGCGGAGGATAAGCCCGAAGAGGATAAGCCTGCGGAAGATAAGCTCGAAGAAGATAAGCCCGAGGAAGATAAGCCAGCGGAGGACAAGCCCGAAGAGGATAAGCCTGCGGAGGACAAGCCTGCGGAGGACAAGCCCGAGGAAGACAAGCCCGCAGAGGACAAGCTCGAGGAAGACAAGCCTGCGGAGGACAAGCCCGAGGAAGACAAGCCCGCAGAGGATAAGCCCGAGGAAGACAAGCCTGCGGAGGACAAGCCCGCAGAGGACAAGCCCGCAGAGGACAAGCCCGCAGAGGACAAGCCTGCGGAGGAACAGCCTGCAGAGGACAAGCCTGCGGAGGACAAGCCTGCGGAGGACAAGCCCGCAGAGGATAAGCCCGAGGAAGACAAGCCTGCGGAGGAACAGCCTACAGAGGACAAGCCCGCGGAGGACAAGCCCGCGGAGGACAAGCCTGCGGAGGACAAGCCCGAGGAAGAAAAACCCGCAGAAGATAAGCCTGCGGAGGAACAGCCCACAGAAGAGAAGCCCGCAGAAGATAAAACTGCGGAAGAAAAGCCTGTGGAAGATAAGCCCGCAGAGGACAAGCCTGAGAAAGACAAGCCCGAGGAGAAAGCGGAGGCAGTGGACGAGGCATCCAATGGCAAGGACGCCGGGGAGCAGCCTGCGGAGGAAGCGAAGGCCGCGGACGAGAACGACAGGGCCAGGGAATCCGTGGAATCCGTCAAGACCGTTGCTTCCCTGCCTGAGCTGCTGGGCTTGACGGCTTGTGCCGAGGAGGCGGATATCGAGGCGCAGATCGAGCGTTTGGTCAGGGAGAAGATGGCATCCGCCGAAATCAAGGCCAGGATCGACGCGCTCGTCTCCGAACAGATGGCGTCCCAGAAGACCCAGGCGCTCATCGATTCCAAGACCCGGGAGAAGCTGGAATCCGATGAAATCAAGGCTGCGATTGACGCCGAGGTACACAGCCAGATGCAGAATCCGGACAATCGGGCCCAGGCCGAGGCCGAAGCGGAGGCTGTCGTCCGGGAAAAGGTGGTCGAGGCGGCAAAGCAGTCGATACGGGACGCGATCATCAATATGACCGAGGAGGAGATACAGGCGCTGATCGAGGAAAAGCTCTCGTCGCCTGAGGTACAGGCGCAAATCGAGGAAGCGATTGCGGCGCAGATGGCCTCCGATGAAATCGCCCAAACGATCGATGAAAACGTCGAAACGCAGATGGCCTCAAAGGAGGTCGTGGCGATGATGGACGCTGAAATCGAAAAACAGATGGCGTCCGACGAAGTCGCCGCCGCCATCGCCTCGCAGATGGAGGAACAGATGGCCTCCGAGGCGGTTCAGGCGATCATCGACCAGAATACGCAGGAGCAGATGGCCTCTGAGGAGGTTCAGGCGATGATGGACGCGGAAATCGAAAAACAGATGGCGTCCGATGAGGTCGTCGGAACCATAGACGCTGAAATCGAGAAGCAGATGGCCACGAAGAAGGTGCGGAAGCTGATCGCCAAAAATATTGAAGAACAGTGGGCGTCGGCGAAGGTCAAGGCGCAGATCGAGGATACTATCGAGGAGCAGATGTCCTCGTCCAAGGTGAAGAAGATCATCTCCAAGAACATCCGGGAGCAGAAGCATAAATCTGCCTACCTGAACGCCGTTGCGGACGCATTGGAGGAAAACGGCAAGAACGGCGACGCCTATCGCGCGCTGGCCGATCTGCTGGACGACCTGGAGGACATGGAGGACTTCTACAACGGCATCGTCGATTATACCGATGCGGTGCGCCAGGCAGCCAAGGGGTCAAAGGCGGTTGACGAGGGCGCAGCCGACCTGCTGGAGGGCGCCGTGGCGCTGAACGACGGTGCGCGAGAGCTGTCCGAGGGCGCGGGCCAGCTGAATGACGGCGCCTCCGAGCTGTTGGACGGCGCGGATCAGCTGGACGGCGGCGCGGAAGCGCTCCACGAAGGGACCATACAGCTGTCGGCGGGCACGCAGGACATGCTGGACGGCGTCATGCAGCTGGACGACGGCAAGGACGCGCTTTTGGACGGCGTCATGCAGCTGGACGACGGCGCGGGCGCGCTTGCGGACGGCGCGAAGCAGCTGGACGACGGCATGGGTTCGCTTGCGGACGGCGCAAAGCAGCTGGACGACGGCGCGGGCGCGCTTGCGGACGGCGCGAAGCAGCTGGACGACGGCGCGGGCGCGCTTGCGGACGGCGCAGAGCAGCTTGAGAGTGGCCTGGTCGATCTCGTGGACGGCATCGTGCAACTGGACGACGGCGCGAAGGCGCTGTTCGGCGGCGCGCAGGCGCTGGACGAGGGCATGTCGGCGCTGAAGGACGGCCTGAAGACCTTTGACGAGGCGGCTGTCGGCAAGCTGATCGACTTTATCGACGGGGATTATCAGACCGTTTCCGACCGCGTGAGCGCCATGCTCGATCTGATGAACGACTATCCGTCCTACGCGGGCAAATCGGAGAGCATGACGGGCGTCACCGCGTTTGTTATTCGCACGGAGCCCATCGAGGCGGAGGAAAATGCGTAACCAATACGATTAGTGTTCCCGTTTCCAATCGGGGGCGGCGGCGTGTACGCCGACCCCGCAGGCATTTTTCTGGCGGAAAATCCCATTTTCCAGAAGAAAAATGCCTTCCTTGCAGATTTT
>CACYZW010000053.1 GCA_902778995.1 uncultured Eubacteriales bacterium | reverse complement strand
TCCCGGCGTAAAAATGCCCCCGTTCCCGCCGTACATGCCGCCGGGAACGATTGAACATTGGAGGGGCTGCTCCCCTCCAATACCTCCCTGCATAGTTTGTTTATATGGTGAATGGTAACCTTTGCTGTCTGCAAAAAACGAAGGCTCTGGCACTTTTCGATAGACACAGGCCGATGGAAGCTGGTATAATGGCGTTGAGCACCGGCGAATTATCGGAGGGGAGGGCGCAAACATGGAAATCATCGCCATAGATTTGAAGTCCTTCTATGCCTCCGTGGAGTGTCGGGAGCGGGGATTGGACCCGCTGACCACGAATCTGGTGGTGGCGGACGAGAGCCGCACCGAAAAGACCATCTGCCTGGCGGTGTCGCCATCGCTGAAATCCTGGGGCATCCCCGGACGGGCGCGGCTGTTCGAGGTGGTGCAGCGGGTCAGGCAGGTGAACCGGGAGCGCAAGCGCAACGCCCCGGGCGGACGGTTGACGGGTGAATCCAGCGACGCTTCAGCGCTGGCGGCCGACCCCGCACTGGCGGTGGGCTACATCGTCGCCAGGCCCCAGATGGCCCATTACATGCGCGTCAGCACGCAGATCTACGACATCTACACCCAATACGTTGCCCCGGAGGACATCCACGTGTATTCGGTGGACGAGGTATTCATGGACGTGACCCACTACACGCACCTCTATCGTGGGGAGGCTGAAAAGGCCGGGCTGGACGCGGCGCATTACATGGCGCTGATGATGATAAGGGACGTGCTGGACAAGACGGGCATCACTGCCACCGCAGGGATAGGAACAAATCTGTACCTGGCGAAGGTCGCCATGGACATCGTCGCCAAGCGCGTTGCACCGGACGGCGACGGCGTGCGCATCGCCGCGCTGAACGAGCGCAGCTACCGGGAACTGATGTGGAGCCACCGGCCCCTGACCGACTTCTGGCGCGTGGGGAAGGGCTACGCCCGGAAGCTGGAGGCCGAGGGGCTTTACACGATGGGGGACATCGCGCGCTGCTCCCTGGGCGACAGAGCGGATTACTACAATGAGGACCTGCTCTACCGGCTGTTTGGCGTCAACGCGGAGTTGTTGATCGATCACGCCTGGGGCTGGGAGCCATGCCGCATCAGCGACATCAAGGCCTATAAGCCCGAATCCAACAGCCTGAGCGTGGGCCAGGTGCTGGCCAGTCCCTATCCCTTCGACAAGGCCCGGCTGGTGGTGCGGGAGATGACAGACGCGCTGGTGCTGGACATGGTGAAAAAGGGGCTGGCCTGCGACCAGGTGGTGCTGACCGTGGGTTACGACATCGAAAACCTGGCTGATCCAGAGCGCCGCAGGCGCTATCGCGGGCCCGTGACGCCGGACTGGTACGGGCGGGAGGTCCCCAAGCCCGCCCACGGCAGCCAGAACCTGGAGGGCTATACCTCCTCCACGCGGCGCATCACCGAGGCCATGCTGGGGCTGTACGATCGCATCGTCAACCCGGCGCTGCTGGTGCGGCGGATGTATGTGATCGTCAATCGCGTCCGCGACGAGGCCGAGGTTCGCGCGGAGGAGGCCGCCGAGAGCGTCCAGCTCGATATGTTTACCGATTACGAGGCCCGGGCGCGGGAGGACGCTGCCCGCGAAGCCCAGCGCGAGAAGGAGCACAGGCAGCAGCAGGTGGTGCTGGCGATCAAGGAGAAATACGGCAAGAACGCGATACTCAAGGGCATGAACCTGGAGGATGGCGCGACCCAGAGGGAGCGGAACGAGCAGGTCGGGGGACACAGGGCGTAGAGTGTGTTTCTTCGCAGCTTTAGTGGACCCTAAGGCAAGAAAAAGCAACACAGAAATGCAGTCAAAGGCGCCGAAAATGCACTTCAGGCATTTTAGAAACACACTCTAATAAGGAATCGGGAATGGGGAACGAGCAATGGGGAATGAAAAGCGCGTGGCGATGACAGAAGACAGGGATGATTCCCGGCGGTACGACGACATCATCGACCTGCCCCATCATGTATCACAGACGCACCCGCGCATGTCGATGCTGAACCGGGCGGCGCAGTTCGCGCCCTTCGCGGCGCTGACGGGCTACGGCGCGGCCATTGACGAGGCGGCGCGGCTGACCCAGCGGCGCGTGGAGCTGAGCGAGGCAGAGCAGGAGGCGCTGAACGAAAAGCTGTCGGCGCTGGCAAAGCGCCTGCCCGCTGAGGCGAGGGTCACGTGGTTCGTGCCCGACCCCCGCAAGGCGGGCGGGCGCTATGTGGAGGAGACCGTAACGGTTCGGCGGATTCTTCCTGACGAGGGCAGGATGATACTGACGGATGGCAAAGCGATTGCCTTGGATTGCGTGATCGACGTGGAAGGGGTCGTTCCGTAGCCGGGGGCAAACCCGCCGCGTTGGCGCTGGGTTGCGTAAAAATCTGAATAAGCCGTTGTATTTTAACCTCGCCTGTGCTAAAATATGCGTAATTTGGCAGTGATGGAGAGAGTAACCCCCTTCCCGTCCCAAAGAGAGCCGCGCCGGGGCTGAAAGCGCGGCGGACAGTGGGAACGGGGCGAAGTTCACTTCGGAGCCTTTGCGCTGAACGCTTTGGGGCCTGTAGGCGCGAACGGGTTCATCCCCGTTATCACGATGAGAGGCCGGGATACGGGCAATCGCCGGCAAACGTGGGTGGTACCGCGGGGCGCGACGGCGCTTCGCCCCTTTGCAGGGGCGCTTTTTTTATGCTTGAGACAACGACGAAGGGAGATAAGACGTTTTATGGAAAAGATGCTTCGTGAAATACGAGAGCGCGTGATGAGGAACATCGAGGAGGCCGAGGCCAGCGGAAGCCTGGAACAGATTCGCGTGGCCGCCCTGGGCAAAAAGGGCGAGCTGACCGCGCTGCTGCGCGGCATGGGCAAGCTGCCCCCGGAGGAGCGCCCGAAGATGGGCCAGATGGTCAACGAGGTGCGCGCCGCGCTGGAGAGCCGGCTGGAGGAACGGGCGAAGGCGCTGGCCGAGCGGGAAAAGGCCGCCCGGCTGGCCGCCGAGACCATCGACGTGACCCTGCCCGGCCCCGACCGCAGCGCCGGTTCGCTGCACCCGATGAACATCGCCCTGCGCAAGATGGTGGAGGTGTTCGTGGGCATGGGCTACCAGGTGGTGGAGGGCCCGGAGGTTGAATTCGACCACTATAACTTCGAGCTGTTGAACATCCCGAAGAACCATCCCGCCCGTGACGCCCAGGATACCTTCTATGTGGACGACAACATCGTGCTGCGCACCCACACTTCGCCGGTGCAGGCCCGCATCATGACCACCCGCAAGCCGCCCATTCGCGTGATCTGCCCCGGTCGGGTGTACCGCGCCGACGAGGCCGACGCCACCCACAGCCCGGTTTTCCACCAGATGGAGGGCCTGGTGATCGACGAGAACATCACCATGGGCGATCTGAAGGGCACGCTGGACGAGTTCGCCCGCCAGATGTTCGGAGAGGGCATCCGCACCCGCTTCCGCCCCTCCTTCTTCCCCTTCACCGAACCCTCCGCCGAGGTCGACCTGACCTGCGCAAACTGCCGCGGAGAGGGATGCAGAATGTGCAAGGGCACCGGCTGGATCGAGGTGCTGGGCGCTGGCATGGTGAACCCCAAGGTGCTGGAGATGTGCGGCATCGATTCCACGAAATACTCCGGCTTCGCCTTCGGCATGGGCGTGGAGCGCATGACGCTGCTCAAGTACAACATCCCGAACCTGCGCTACCTGTATGAGAACGATCTCAGGTTCCTGACGCAGTACCGATAAAGAAATGCGGAATGGGAGATGTGGAATGGGGAACGGATAATGTGCGCGGAAGCTGCTGTTCATTCCCAATTCCCAATTCCCCATTAATATTGACGGCCTCAAACAGAAACGGAGGATATAGTATTATGAAGGTCCCAATGAAGTGGCTTAAGGAATACGTCGATATCAACATGTCCGCGGAGGAATACGCGGGCAAGATGGTGATGACCGGCACCGCCGTGGAGGGCGTGGAAAAGACCGGTACGCAGTTCGACAAAGTGGTCGTGGGCTACGTGGTGTCCTGTGTGGATCATCCCAATTCCGATCACCTGCACATCTGCATGGTGGATGTGGGCGAGGGCGAGCCCATCCAGATCGTCTGCGGCGCGCCCAACGTCCATGCGGGCATGCGGGTGGCGGCGGCGCTGGACGGCGCGCATCTGCCCGGAGGCAAAATCAAGAAGGGCAAGATGCGGGGCGAGGTATCCATGGGCATGCTTTGCTCCGGTCCCGAGTTGGACGTGCCTGCGGGGCTGTATCCCCACATCGGCGACGCGGGCATCATCGAGATCTTCGAGGACGTAAAGCCCGGCACCGACGTGAAGGAGGTCTTTGGCCTGGGCGACGACATCATCGACTTCGAGATACTGGCCAACCGCCCCGACTGCCTGAGCGTGTGGGGGCTGGCCCGGGAATCCAGCGCCGTGCTGGAGGAGCATTTCGTGATGCCGGAGATCGCCGTGGAGGAGACGGGCAAGGGAACCTTTGACGACTACGCAAAGGTGGAAGTACATGACGAGACCCTGTGCCCCCGCTACTGCGCCCGGGTCATCACCGACGTGAAGATCGGCCCCTCGCCCATGTGGATGCGGAAATACCTGTACGGCGCGGGCATCCGGCCGATCAACAACATCGTGGACATCACCAACTTCGTGATGCTGGAGACCGGTCATCCGATGCACGCCTTCGACCTGTCCAAGGTGAAGGATCAGACCATCGTGGTGCGCCGCGCGAAACCCGGCGAGCATCTGACCACGCTGGACGGCAAGGAGCACGTACTGGACGAGACGATGCTGGTCATCGCCGACAGGGAGAACGCCACGGGCCTCGCGGGCATTATGGGCGGCGAGGAATCCGAGATCGTGGACGACACAGCCAGTGTGCTGTTCGAGTGCGCGGCCTTCGAACGGGCCAACAACCGCGTCACCGCCCGCAAGCTGGGCATCCGCACCGAATCCTCGGGCCGCTTTGAAAAGGGCGTCTGTCCGGCCACGGCCATGGAGGCGCTGGAGCGGGCCTGCATGCTGGTGAACATACTGGAGTGCGGCAAGGTGGTGCCCGGCTGCTGCGACAACTATCCGAACCCGAAGCCGCCGGTGGAGATCGAAGCCTCCGTGCGCCGCATCTGCCGGCGCATCGGCGTGGACGTGCCCGGCGAGGCGATGGAGGACATCCTGAACCGGCTCTACATCGACACCACCGTCGCCGGAGACGCGCTGCACTGCGAGATTCCCGCCTTCCGCCAGGATATGGAGAGCGAAGCGGACGTCTCCGAGGAAGTGCTGCGGATGTACGGCTACGACCACATCCCCTCCACGCTGATGAACGCCACGACCATGGCCGGCCAGCACGACGCGAAGTCCGTGTTCAACTATCGGGTGAAGGACGCGCTGGTGAGCATGGGCCTGTACGAGATACTGAACTATTCCTTCGTCAGCCCCCGCTGGCTGGACAAGCTGGGCCTGGCCGGGGACGACCCGCGCCGCAACGTGGTGAAGCTGCGCAATCCCCTTGGCGAGGATACCTCGGTGATGCGCACGACGCTGGTGCCCAGCATGCTGAACACGGTGGCGGCCAACCTGAACCGGGGCATCCCGGAGGGCAGGCTGTTCGAGCTGTCCAAGGTGTTCGTGCCCGCCGAAAAGCCCGGCGAGCTGCCCACGGAAAAATCCGCGCTGTGCATTTCCGCCTGCGGCGAATACGTGGATTTCTATACGATGAAGAACATCGTGGTGTGGCTGCTGGCGAAGTTCGGCGTCACCGCCGCCATCTCTGCGGACGGCGACGGGTATTATCATCCGGGACGCAAGGCCGTCATGACCGTGGACGGCGAAAAGCTGGCCACCCTGGGCGAGATTCACCCCGACGTGGCCGAGGCCTTTGACATCAACCGCCGCGTGTATGTGGCCGAGGTCGATCTGGACATGCTCATGCCGCTGGAGAAGGACTTCTACGGCGTCAAGCCCCTGCCGAAGTTCCCTGCCGTCAGCCGCGACATCGCGGTGGTGGTGGACGAGCGCATCGGCGTGGGCACGATGGTGGACGCCATCCGCGCCGCCGCTGGCAAGCTGCTGGAGGACGCGAAGCTGTTCGACATCTATCGCGGTGAAAAGCTGGGCAGCGAGCGCAAGTCCGTGGCCTTCGCCATCACCCTCCGCGCTGCCGACCGCACGCTGACCGACGAGGAGATCAACGCCGTCATGGAGAAGGTGCTCAAGGCGCTGAACACCCAGTTTGGGGCGGAATTGAGGGCCTGACAAACGGCTGGCATTTTTGCTCAAATAGGGAATTGGGAATTGGGAATGGGGAATGAATGGTGCTATTATGCACTGTACCCATTCCTGATTCGTCTGTTTTGGATCGTATATGAGAGCTTTCGACATGCAAATACTAATGGGTTATTTCAGATAAGGTTTATACGATGAATGAAATGCTGTTTAATGGCGCTTCCCTTCCCGTCCTTCGCCTGCTGGGGAAGGGCAAGGGCGGCTATGCCTATTTGGTGGAGCGCGACGGGCAGCGGTATGTGCTCAAGCAAATCCACCACGAGCCCTGCGAATACTACAACTTCGGGGACAAGCTGCAAAGCGAGCTGAACGATTACCAGAGGCTCCTGGACATGGGGATTCCCATACCGAAGATAATCGACGTGGATCGGGAGGGGGAGCGCATATTGAAGGCGTACATCGACGGTCCCACGATCATGCAGCTGTTAAAGGACGGACAGGACGTCGCGCGCTATCTGCCCGCCGTCCGTCAAATGGCCGAGAAGGCCGAAGCGCATGGGAAGAACATCGACTACTTTCCGACCAACTTCGTGGCGGCGGGGAACGGGCTATGGTACATCGACTATGAGTGCAACGACTACATGTATGAATGGAGCTTTGAAGTCTGGGGCATAAAATACTGGTCACACACGCCGACACTGAAGGAATGGTTGAGACAAAATGAAATATAACGATGTGTGCAAGGGGAAATTCCTTCGACGTCTGAACCGATTCGTGGCGGAGGTGGAGATCGACGGAAGGGTCGAGCGGGTGCATGTGAAGAACACCGGGCGCTGCGCCGAGCTGCTGGTTCCCGGCTATTGCGTCTATTTAGAGAAGTCCGCTTCCCGGGCACGCAAGACCGCCTGCGACCTGATCGGCGTCGACAAGCCTGTCCCGGGCGGCGCGCGCTATGTGAACATGGATTCCATGGCGCCAAACCGGGCGGCGGGGGAATGGCTGGCGGCAGGCGGCCTTGGCCCGCTGGAAAAGCTGCGCGCCGAGGCGACGGTGGGGGATTCCCGCTTTGATTTCATCGCCGAACAGGCCGGTCGACCCGTGGCCGTGGAGGTCAAGGGCTGCACCCTGGAGGAGAACGGCATCGCCCGCTTCCCCGACGCGCCCACGCTGCGTGGCCTCAAGCATGTGCGCGGTCTGACGCGGCTGGCGGGGGAGGGCTGGCGTAGCGTCCTGCTCGTCGTAATCCAGATGAAGGGTGTGCGACTGTTCACGCCCAACTGGGAGACGCAGCCCGAATTTGGATATGCGCTGATCGAAGCGCGGAGCGCAGGCGTGGAGATCCTGGCGATGGATTGCGACGTCAGGCCGGGAGAAGTGCGCATCGACAGGCCCGTGCCGGTGACGTTGAAAAACTGAATTGGCAAACCGTTTTGCGGTTTGCCAATTCAGTTTTTCAGGTGACTTACTGGTCAGCGGAAGCTGACCAAACCGTCCCACTCAGTGACTCAACAGCTCGACAGCGCTTCCACGATATCACCGATCATGTACAGCGAGCCGCAGGCGCACACCACGCCGTCGGGGCCCGCTTTTTCTATGGCGGTGCGCACGCCCTCCGCCACGGTAGCACAGGCGGTTGCCTTCGCCCCCAGGTTTTCGGTGATGTATCGGCTCAGCGCCTCTGCGGGCAGGGCCCGGGGGTTGCGGGGCGTGACGGTCACGAACTCGCGGGCGTAGGGCAGCAGCCAGCGGAACATGTCGCCGTAGTCCTTGTCGGCCATGCAGCCGTTCAGGAACACCAGCTTCCGTCCGGGCAGGTAGGTCCTGATGGCGTTTTCCAGCGCCTCCAGGCACTGGGGATTGTGGCCGCCGTCCACGATGAACAGCGGGTTTTTGCGCAATACCTGGAAGCGCCCCGGCCAGGTGACGGTGGCCAGGCCCTCGCGCACGGCGGCGTCGGGAATATCCCAGCCCCGCCCGCGCAATACCCGTACCGTCGTCAGCACGTTGCAGGCGTTTTTGAGCTGGTGCGCGCCCAGCAGCGGAATGTACAGATCCTTCATGTCGCCCCAATCGAAGCGCTGGCCGTCCAACCCGTCATAGAGCGGCTTCAGGGAATCGAAGTCCGCAAGTATGAAGGGCGCGTCCATCTGGCGGCAGACCGATTCAAACACGGCCTCTACCGAGGGCTGCTGCCGGTACATCACGCAGGGGCAGCCGCGCTTGACGACGCCGGACTTGGTCTGCGCGATCTTCTCCACGGTGTCGCCCAGCACCTCGGTGTGGTCCAGGCCGATGTTGACGATCACGGCGGCCTCGTTGTCCTCGATGACGTTGGTGGCGTCCCATTCGCCGCCCATGCCCACCTCCAGCACCACGATGTCGCACTTCTGCCGGCGGAAGTATTCAAAGCCGATGGCGGTCACGATCTCAAATTCCGAAGGATGGTCGGCCATCGCCTCGGCGTGGGAGCGTATGAATTCGGTCAGTTCGCACACGGCCTCGTCGGGAATCTGCACGCCGTCCACCTGTATGCGCTCGTTGAAGCGGATGATGTAGGGAGAGGTGTAAAGCCCGGTGCGGTAGCCCGCCCGGCGCAGTATATTGGCCAGCATCGCGGCGGTGGAGCCCTTGCCGTTGGTGCCTGCCACGTGGATGTACTTCATGCCCCGGTGGGGGTTGCCGATGCGCTCCAAAAGCTCCAGCTCGCGCTCCAGGCCGGGAATGGTGCCCATCCAGCTGACGTTGTGGATGTATTTGAGGGCCTCGTCGAGATTCATAGTATCACGCTCGCTTTTTTGTCGTTGTTCGCCTCTGCCGCCTCCGCTCTGACCGGCGGCCACAGGTGCAGCGTGTCGAAGACGCGGCTCTTGAACAGGCCGAAGATCACCGCCGCGTTCACCAGCGATGTGATGGCAAACTGCACGGCGCGGGAGCCCAGGAACCAGACGAAGCTGTGGGTGCCGTAGAAGAAGGACAGCCAATAGCTCTGCCACAGTATGCTTCCCACGACCACCGCCGGCAGGAAGGACGCCAGTATGCGCAGGTAGCTGACCTTCCTGTACAGCAGCTGGCGCATCAGACCGGCGCATAGGCCGATGAGCATCGGGGGCACGGCGAACAGCGGGTTGTAGCCGTAGCCGGAGAACAGGCAGCCCACCGCGTCGCCCACCAGGCCGACGATGGCCCCGGAAACGGGCCCGAACAGGTAGCCCGCCACGATGATGGGCACGGCTTCAATGGAAAAGCGCATGGTGGGGTTGGGCATCGGTACGATAAAGCGGGCCAGTACGACCTCGATGGCGGAAAGCAGCGCCATCGTCACCAGCATGCGGGTGGTATTTCTTCCCTTGAACATAAAAAATCCTCCCTTCGATATGGAGGAGGTTGACGCACGGTACCTTCTGCGCGCAGCTGAACGGCCCGCGCTCGATTGTGTTAGCGGATGCGATAATGGCATCGCGGAGCCGTGCGGCTCCTTCGCCCGGCGGCAACCTCCCATCCGCCGGTACTTGACGCGCCATTCCTACTCATACAATCGGTTAAACACTGAATGTGGCTTTCGCATGATTTGACGGGATGTAGCATCTGTTCCCGCCAACGCCCTGTGCCGCTATCCTTCCTTTCACGCATATTATAGCGTATTTTACAGATGATTGCAATGGGGTACGGCGATATTTTTTATGGAATCACCTTGCAATCGAATCGTGCAGTTATGAGATGAATTTTGTCCGGACGCGAACTGCGAAAAACGCCCTGGCACCAACCGTGCGCCACGCGCATACCATGAACCGTGGAGGCGATGGGGATGGGAGGCTCTTGTGGTAACAGACCGGGGAACGGCGGCACGCGGGTGGCCGGAATCGTGCTGATGATTATTGGCGCGCTGATGTTCCTGATATTCGTGCCCCGATGGGTATGGACCTCCGCGCTGGGCATATGCCTGATCAGCGTGGGCTTCCTGATGTGGCGCTTCGGCGGCTAATAGAGTAATTGTGGCGCGCATTCGACAAAACAGGAATATATTCGCGCATTTCCGGTCAAAACGACGCGCAGGGCGATTTGTGTGCTATAATGGGATATATTGAGGGAGGTATATGCCTTGCTGTATGCGATTATCGCCCTGGCAGCGCTGGTGATACTGGCGGCCTGGCTGATCTGGCGGTGCTGGACGTTGCGTTCGAGCCTGACAAAGACACAGGCGCACCTGCAACAGATGCAAAAGGAGCGCGCCATTCGCCAGAATCTTCAGCATGTGCTGGAGCGGCGGGAGGCGGAGATCCGCCGCCTGCGCCAGCGCATGGACGCCTATGAAAACGATTTCCAGGAGATGGAGACCCGCGCCAGCGATTTGAACATGTCGCTGTTTCGGGAGAGCGGGCTGCGCATACTCGCGGAAAAGGAGGAGGGCGCGAACCGACTCAAGCTGGAGCAGCTTGAAAAGCAGGTCAGCGACGGGCGAAAAAAGCTCAGGCAGCAGCAGGAAGAATCTGCCGAGACCATACGGCGCATGCAGGAACTGATCGACAGCCAGGAAAAGGAGATCGCCCGCCTGCGCGAAGCCAACGCCCGGCGGCTCAAGCGGCCAGCCAGGGATACGACGCTTGAAAACCAGATCACGCTGACGGATTTGATGGGGAAGTGACGGTATGCACAGGGGACTGCCTCGTTTGAGGCAGTCCCCTGTGCGTTCGCAGACCGCTGAAAATGCCCGCAAACGCAGAAAACGCTTCCGAAAGAAGAAGAACGGAAGGATTTTTGCTTGCCATGTTGCCGGGATATGCAAAACGCGGTCACTTACGGCTTGGCCTGCCTCGTTTGAGGCAGTCCCCTTTGCGTCCGTTCAATCCCTGCCGTTCCAATCCGATTTCGCTGTGTCGATCGGGACTTCGCCTGCGGGAGTGATCCACAGCGCGGATTCGCCGGGCACCTCCCATACCTTGCCGCCGTATTCGACCCGGCGGGGCTCGCCGCACCGGTTGACGGCCAGAACGCGAAGGCCGTTCCCGGCGGGTTCGCCAAAGACGTCCCTTCCGCCCTCGATTCTGCGCTCCACGATCACCACGTCCGCGCCGACGGCGTTCAGCCGCATCTCCCCTGTGCGCAGAACCGGGTCAGCCATGCGACTGGTCATGATCTTCCGGTAGGTTGCCACCAGTTCCGCGTCTTCGCGCCCCCAGGGATAGGTGGCGCGGTTGTAGGGGTCGGCCATGCCGGTCAATCCCGCTTCGTCGCCGTAGTACAGGCAGGGCATACCCGGCAGCGCGCAGATCAGCTGCCACGCGGCGGTCATGCGCCGCTTGCCCCGGGCGTAATCGTCGGGGTGCATCATAAAGGGATGGCGGTAGACGCGATCCGGGGCCATGTCGCCGATGTCCGCAAAGACGCTGATGGCCCGGGCGGTATCGTGGCTGCCGAGCAGGTTCATCTCCGAATAGAAGAAGGGCGCGGGCATGTTCTCCCGCATGCTTTCCAGCCGGCGCACGAACGTGCAGGCGTCGTTGCGGCAGCACATGAAATCGATGAGCGCGCTGCGCAGGGGATAGTTCATGCAGCTGTCCAGGGTATCCCCAAGGGCGTAGCAGCGCAATTCGCCGTAGGCCACCTTGTTGGTGGGATCCTCCCAAACCTCGCCGATCAGGGCGCCGTCCTCGCGCTCGCTGAGGATGCGCGTGCGAACGCGCCGTATGAATTCCATGGGCAATTCGTCGGCCACATCCAGCCGCCAGCCCGCCGCCCCAGCCCTCAGCCAGTGGGCGATGACGCTGTCCTCGTCGCGGATGATGTAATCCTGAAAGCTCGGCGTGTCCTCCAGGACGTTGGGGAGGGTCGTAAAGCCCCACCAGGATTCGTAGTCGTCCGGCCAGTGCCGGAAGCGATACCATTCCCGATAGGGGGAGTCGGGGTCGTTGTAGGCGCCGCCTTCGCCGTAGTTGCCGTCGCGGTTGAAATAGAGGCTGTCCGAACCGGTGTGTGAAAACACGCCGTCCAGGATCACCCGCATGCCCCGCTTTTTCGCCTCGTCGCACAGCGCAACGAAATCCGCCTCGGTGCCGAAGCTGGGGTCGATGGTCTTGTAATCGCCGGTGTTGTACTTGTGGTTGCTGCGGGCCTTGAAAATCGGGTTCAAGTACAGCACCGTCACGCCCAGGGACTGGATGTAGTCCAGCTTTTCGATAACGCCCCGCAGGTTGCCGCCGAAGTAGTCGTTGTTGCAGTTGTCGCCGTACTTGTCGTCGTTGATGATCAGCGCCGGATCGTCGTCCCAGCGGATATGATAGTAGCTGGCCGGGGGCAGGTTCCGCACGTCCTTTTCGCCGCAGGCGCTATAACGGTCCACCATGATTTGAAGCATCATGCCGTTGCGCATCCAATGGGGCGTGTCGTAAGCGGCGTCGTACACCGTTATCTGATAACCGCCGGGCTGGCCGTCGCTGACAGTGCCGACGCCGCCCAGGCCGTCCGCAGCGTTGCCCAGGAACCAGGTCCTGTTGTCGTCGCCCTCCGCGATGAAGTAATACCACATCAAACCGGGCTGGGCGGGCAGCTTCAGCTCGCACTCATAGAGGTTGGTGTGGGCGGGCTTCATGGGCAGCAGGGTTTCGGCGTTCTGCCACCAGACGCGAAGGATGACCCGGTGCAGCCCTTCGGCGTGTACGCGCAGCCGGAGGGAATGACCGCAGGGCACTGCCCCCTGGGGCGTGCGGAATATGGGGTCGCGGGAATCGTGGTAGATGTACACGGGACCACTCCTAAATTCAAAATTTCACAGCAAATCGGAAACGGGAGCGCCGTCAACCCTTCGATGGGGTTGAAGGCGTTCCCGATTCCATATTTCCATACAGCTCATGGTACGCGTTTCCAATCCATCCCGGCCAAAGGCCGGGATGCGGGCGCTTCAATCCTGTGGATCGAAGCGCCGCGCCTGTTCGAAGGGGGACCTGCCTCCCTTCGACAGTTACTGCGAAGCCGGAGGCTGAGCAGTAACCATATTTCAAAGTGCATACGCCTGGATTACAGATTCAGGGGCTTCAGATGCCAGATCAGCCGGTTGTATTCCTCGATGGTGCGGTCGGAGGTGAACAGGCTGGAGGACGCGGTGTTCAGCACGGCCTTCTTCAGCCACAGGTCGCGGTTGTCGTAGTCGGCCATCATCTTCTTCTGCGTGGTGATGTAGCTGGTCAGATCCTTGAGCACGAAGTAGGGATCGGCCATTCCGCCGTAGTCGCCGAACAGCAGGGAGTGATAGATCTCCTGGAACATGCGGGGATTCTCGGGGCAAAGCGTGCCGTCGATCAGCTGCTCCATCACCTTGCGGATCTTCGGGTTGGTCTCGTAGATGTCGTGGGCGCGATAGGTGGCGTAGCCGCTCTCCACCTCCTTGGCCGTCAAACCGAAGATGTAGATGTTGTCCGGGCCCACCTGGTCGTAGATTTCGCAGTTTGCGCCGTCCATGGTGCCCAAAGTCACCGCGCCGTTCATCATGAATTTCATGTTGCCGGTGCCGCTGGCCTCCTTGCCGGCGGTGGAAATCTGCTGGCTGATCTCGGTGGCGGGCATCAGCAGCTCGGCCTGGGAAACGCAGTAGTTCTCAAGGAACACCACGTTGATGAGCTTCGAGGCCCTCGGATGCTTGCGCACCAGATCGCCCACGGCGTTGATCAGCTTGATGGTCAGCTTGGCCCGATGATAGCCGGGGGCCGCCTTCGCGCCGAAGATGAAGGTGCGGGAATGGAACGCCTTGTCGGGGTTCTCGTCGATGTCGTTGTAGAGCATCATGATGCCCAGGGCGTTCATCAGCTGGCGCTTGTATTCGTGCAGGCGCTTGGCCTGGGCGTCGAAGATGCTCTCGGGGTTCATCTCAATGCCCTGATGGCGGTACACGTGGTCGGCCAGGCGCAGCTTGTTGTGGTACTTGATCTCGTCGAACCTCTGCCGGAAGGCCGCATCGTCGGCGAAGGGCTTCAGCGCTTCGATCTTCTTCATGTCCTTGCGCCAGTCGGTGCCGATGGCCTCGTCGATCAGGCTGGACAGCTCGGGATTGCACTGCATCAGCCAGCGGCGATGGGTGATGCCGTTGGTGATGTTGATGAACTTCCGGGGCTCCAGCATGTAGAAGTCGTGGAAGGTCTGGCGCTTGAGGATGTCGGTGTGGATGGCGGAAACGCCGTTGACGGAATGGGTGTAGGCCACACACAGGTTGGCCATGTGCACCTGGTTGTAGGCGAGGATCGCCATGTGACCGATGCGCTCCCACTGGCCGGGGAAGGCGTCCCACAGCTTGGCGCACAGGCGGCGGTTCATCTCCTGGAGGATCATGTAGATGCGGGGCAGCTGCTCCCGGAACAGGCTCTCGGGCCACTTTTCCAGGGCCTCCACCAGCACGGTGTGGTTGGTGTAGGCAAAGGTGTTGCGGGCGATGGCCTCGGCCTCGTCCCAGCCTATGCCGTAGTCGTCCATCAGTATGCGCATCAGCTCGGGGATGGCCACGGCGGGATGGGTGTCGTTGATGTGAATGGCCACCTTGTCGGCGAAGATCGGCCAGTTGTAGCCGTAGGTGTCGATGAATTCCTTCACCGCGAACTGTATGGACGCGGAGGAGAAGAAATACTGCTGCTTGAGGCGCAGCTCCTTGCCCTGGTAGCTGTCGTCGTTGGGGTAGAGGATCTTGGAGATGACCTCCGCCAGCTCGCGCTCCTCCATGGCCTGCACATACTGGCCGCGGTTGAAGTGCATCATGTCGATCTGCTGCACGGCCTGGGCGCTCCAGGTGCGCAGGAAGTTGACCTTGGTGCTGTCGTAGCCCACCACGGGAATGTCGTAGGGCATGGCGCGAACGGTCTTGTAGTCCAGGTGGCGGTAATAGGTGCGGCCGTTGTCCTCATAGCTTTCGATGCGGCCGCCGAAGTGAATCTCCACCGCGTCCTGGGGATGGGGTATCTCCCAGATGTTGCCGCTGGCCAGCCAGTTGTCAGGCACCTCCACCTGGAAGCCGTCCACCAGCTTCTGGCGGAACAGGCCGAACTCATAGCGGATGGTGCAGCCCATGGCGGGCAGCTTCAGCGTGGTCAGGGAATCCAGGAAGCAGGCGGCCAGCCTGCCCAGGCCGCCGTTGCCCAGGCCGGGCTCCGGCTCCTCCTCGAACACGACGGAGCGGTCGATGCCCAGCTCGTCCAGCGCCTTCATGTAGTTGGTCTCGTTGACCAGGTTTACCATATTGTTGTGCAGCGCGCGGCCCACCAGGAACTCGGCGCTGAGGTAATAGACCTTCTTGGCCTGCTGCGTCCTGCGGGCGTCGCGGGAAGCGCTGCGGCGCTGCATGATCTCGTCGCGCACCACAAGAGCCAGCGCCTGGTAGAGCTGATCCGGGGTGGCGTCGCTCACATCGCAGGCAAACTGGGTGTGCAGCTTGTTGAGTATGCTTTCCTTGATCTGTTCAACGGTCATCCGTTCAAAATTCACAAAAACACCTCCGAAAAAATAAGGCATGACAGTTAGTCTAAACGTCACTATAGCACATCGCGGTGTCATGTGCAATGGATTGCGTGTTTATTTTTTGGTCGAAAACGCGCATATCAGGGCGTTTTAGGGATTTATTCACGGCGATTCAACGCGCGCTTTACAGCGCGGCGCGGCCATGGCCGCCCGGGCAGACGGATGGGGTAAAAGGAAGGCGTTCCCGGTTCATTTCTGTCATATGCGCCCGGTATTTGCAATATTCGTGATAGAAAAATGCAAATTTAACCTTATAAATCATCGAACAGGCATAGAAATGGGCATAGACATATGGTAAAATAGCAAAAAAGTACACAAACTGGTGAAAGGTTGGATTGCGCTATGAAAACCTATGCAGAAATGTCCCGGGAGGAGCTGGAGAACGAGATTACCCAGCTGAAAAAGGAATACCAGCGGTTTCAGGGCATGGGCATTCATCTGAACATGAGCCGGGGCGTGCCCTGCAAGGAGCAGCTGGACCTGTCCATGCAGATGATGGACGTTCTGGATTCCGACAGCGACCTGACCTGCGACGACGGTACGGATTGCCGCAACTACGGCGCGCTGACCGGCATCGACGAGGCCCGGGAGCTGTTGGGCGACATGATGGAAAACAACCCCAAGGACATCATCATCTATGGCAATTCCAGCCTGAACGTGATGTACGACACGGTGTCCCGCGCCTATACCCATGGCATCATGGGTTCCACGCCCTGGTGCAAGCTGGACAGCGTCAAATTCCTCTGCCCCGTGCCCGGCTACGACCGGCACTTCGCCATCACCCAGTATTTCGGCATCGAGATGATCCCCGTGCCCATGACGCCCACCGGCCCCCGGATGGATATCGTGGAAAAGCTGGTCGCCGAGGACGAGGCCGTCAAGGGTATATGGTGTGTGCCGAAGTATTCCAATCCCCAGGGCTATTCCTACAGCGACGAGACGGTGCGGCGCTTCGCCCGGCTGGAGCCCGCCGCCGCTGATTTCCGCATCTTCTGGGACAACGCCTACGGCATGCATCACCTGTACGACGAGAAGCAGGACTACCTGATCGAGATACTGGCCGAGTGCAAGCGGGCCGGGAACCCCGATCTGGTGTACAAGTTCGCCTCCACCAGCAAGATCACCTTCCCGGGCTCGGGCATCGCGGCGCTGGCCACATCGCCCAACAACATGGACGACATCACCAACCAGCTCAAGCGGCAGACCATCGGCCACGACAAGGTGAACCAGCTGCGCCATGTGCGCTTTTTCGGCGGCATCCACGGCATGGTGGAGCATATGCGCAAACATGCCGACATCCTTCGCCCCAAGTTCGAAATGGTGGAAAACATCCTGGAGGAAAAGCTGGGCGGCCTTGGAATCGGAAGCTGGACCAAGCCCCTGGGCGGCTATTTCATTCACTTTGAAAGCCTGCCCGGCTGCGCGAAGGCCATCGTGGCCCGTGCCAAGAAGGCGGGCGTGGTGATGACCCCCGCCGGGGCGACCTGGCCCTATGGCAAGGATCCCCAGGACAACAGCATCCGCATTGCGCCCACCTACCCGTCCGTTCAGGATCTTTCCGTCGCCGCCGAGCTTTTCGCGCTGTGCGTCAGGCTGGTCAGCGCGGAAAAGCTGCTGGAAGAAAAGGGCGCATAAATCGAAGGTGGCCGATATGGATGCGCGGACGGCTTCGATCATCGTCAACGGTGCGATATTTCTGGCTACGTTCGTCCTGCTGACCCTGAATTTCAGGAAGGAGGGCCAGTGGCAGCCCAGGCGGGGCCTGAAGGCCTTTCGCTATTTTACGGTGCTCTCCAACGCCTTCTGCGCCGTGACGGCGCTGGTGATGGCAATCGCGCAGCTTGCAAACCGCGTCGCCATGCCGGCGGTGCTCCTGAAGTATATGGGAACGGTGTCGGTAAGCGTCACGCTGCTCACCGTCATGCTGTTCCTCGGCCCCACGCAGGGCTACGGGGAGATGCTGCGGGGCAAAAACCTGTACCTGCATCTGCTGGGCCCGCTGCTGGCCATCGTTTCCTATTGCCTCTGGGAAAAGCGGGCGATGTCCTTCGGGATGGCGCTGACGGGCCTGATACCGGTGCTGGTTTACAGCGCGGTCTATCTGAACCGGGTCATAATGGCGCTCGAGGAACGGCGCTGGGATGATTTCTACGGCTTTAACCGGGGCGGACGCTGGCCGGTGGCCCTCGCCATGATGCTGGCGGGGACGCTGGTCGTCTGCGTCGTTCTCTGGCTGGCGTGACGGCATGCCGGATGATCAGAAGGAGGGCGCTGTCCATGCAGCCGAAGATCGATGAAATCGAAGCCCAACTTGAGCGCGAGGGCAAGCTGGGCCAGTCGAAGCAATTCATGCAGCACGGAAAGTGGACGGTGTACGCCCACAGCCGAAACGTCGCGGCCATGGCCCTGCGCATTGCGGAAAGGCTGCATGTCCCGGTGGATCGCGAAGCCCTGATTCGCGGGGCGCTGCTGCACGATTACTTCCTGTACGATTGGCACCAGCCGGACCCCAAGCGGCGTCAGCACGCCTTTTTTCACGCCTCGGTGGCCTGTGAGAATGCCGGGCGCGATTACGCCCTGAACGCCGTCGAAAAGGACATCATACGCCGCCACATGTTCCCCCTCGTGCCGATTCCGCCGCGAACGGCGGAGGGTTGGATCGTCTGCCTGGCGGACAAGCTCTGCGCAGCAAAGGAGACGTTTCGGCTTCGCCTCCGCTCAGAATGACACCGTTGCGTCAAAAGCTTGTCATCCTGAGCGCAGCGAAGGATCTTCCAATTTCAATTTGAGAATGGTATGAACGGGCAGCTTCGCCCCCGGTTCCGTGCCTGCGACGGGTGACTGTTTTCTGCGATGAACGACAATGGGGGACGGGCCGTGGTTGGCCCGTCCCCCTTGATTGCGCCGTTGTCACTCCGCCGACGGCAGCTCTATCTCAAGTTTTCCCGGTATTGCATCATCCGCCGGGAGAAGCGGTTCATCCGCGGCGTCGAGGAGCGTGATTCCTGCTTCGCCCAGGCTGAGCGCGCTTTCGCTGACCGCGACGGTAAACACGACCTTCTCCCCATCTGCGTTGGTCATCGCAATAACGACCTCGCCCGCCTGAAGGGTCTTCACGATACCATCCTCCGATACGGTGGCGATGGCCGCGTCACTTGTCGCCCAGACCTGCCCATAGTCAGAGATTTCCTCCGGCAGCAGCGGCTTCAAATCCAGCGCTTCGCCCGCGTTCATGTCAACCCCGATGCGCCGGACATCGGATTCGTTTTTCGCCTTCCCGGACGCAGTCTTGACCGTCTCGGCCTTGGACCAGGCGGAGTAGTAGTTGACCTTCTTAACCGTGGTGTAGGTTCTGATCCTCACATAG